>NZ_JADEXU010000001.1 GCF_015206895.1 Nostoc sp. LEGE 12450
CTCCCCACTCCCCGCCCTCATAAATTAGCAGTAAGCTATTTGAGGGCGTTTTTCATAATCTATATAATGGCAACTATTAACGACAACTACCTGAAACTGAAAGCGGGTTATCTGTTTCCAGAAATTTCTCGGCGAGTGAATGCCTTTGCAGAAGCGAATCCTGATGCTAAAATCATCCGGCTAGGCATTGGCGATGTTACCGAACCTCTGCCGGAGGCTTGCCGCACAGCGATGATTAAAGCTGTGGAAGAAATGGGCGATCGCAATACCTTCAAAGGCTACGGGCCAGAACAAGGCTATGCTTGGTTACGGGAAAAAATTGCTACTCACGATTTCCAAGCACGGGGAGCCGATATAGATGCTTCCGAAATCTTTATCTCCGACGGTTCCAAGTGCGACACAGGCAACATTCTAGAAATATTTGGTCATGACAATCTAATTGCCGTTACTGACCCAGTTTACCCCGTGTATGTAGACACTAACGTGATGGTAGGTAATACGGGAGATGCCAACGATAAAGGTGAGTTTGAGGGTTTAGTTTATCTGCCAATTACGGCTGATAACAACTTTATCGCAGAGATTCCCTCAAAGAAAGTCGATTTAATTTATCTCTGCTTTCCCAATAACCCCACTGGCGCAACTGCTACCAAGGAATATTTAAAGGCATGGGTAGACTATGCCAAAGCTAATAACTCGATTATTTTCTTTGATGCAGCCTACGAAGCTTATATTACCGATCCATCGATTCCGCACTCAATTTATGAAATAGAAGGTGCAAGAGAAGTTGCGATAGAATTTCGGTCTTTTTCTAAGAATGCAGGCTTTACAGGAACTCGTTGCGCCTTAACCGTTGTACCGAAGACACTCACCGGAAAAGCCGCCGATGGTTCCGATGTCGAACTGTGGAAACTCTGGAATCGTCGCCAGTCTACCAAATTTAATGGTGTTTCTTACATCGTTCAACGGGGAGCCGAAGCGGTTTACTCTGAAGAAGGGCAAGCACAAATTAAAGAATTGGTTAGTTTCTATCTAGAAAACGCCAAAATTATCCGTGAGAAACTCACAGCCGCCGGATTATCAGTTTATGGTGGTGTGAATGCACCTTACGTTTGGGTAAAAACTCCTAATGGTTTATCCAGTTGGGAGTTTTTTGATAAGTTACTGCAAACTGTCAACGTTGTGGGAACCCCTGGTTCTGGCTTTGGTGCTGCGGGTGAAGGTTACTTCCGCATTTCGGCGTTTAACAGCCGGGAGAATGTCGAAGAAGCAATGAAGCGGATTACCGAGAAGTTTAAGGTGTAGAGCGATCGCTTTTGTTAAACTCAATCTATTAATCTAAAGGTTACGGTGGGCTGTATTATCCACCGCAACCTAATAGATATTGAATTGGAAGAGATGATTTAGTAAACGGTTCAAATTGACGTAGTTATTTCATACTATAACTGCTTAGTTTCTGCTGAATAAATAATTTACTTCTAGAGATAGATGTCTTTTTATTATCTATAAATACAAATATTATCAAACTAAGAAGTATCAAAAACAACTAAATTATTTTTTATAAAAGTTAAGTAGGAAAACCGTACTTGTCTGATAGGTTTTCTGTACCATATATCTAAGTTTAGCTGGATACAATCAAAGTATGGCTTAAGTAATGCTGTTTTCTAGAAAATTCATACAGCATTAGTAGGAGAGCGAAAATATGGGAAATCAAGTGAAAACGGCTGCTTTACTAGCTGCATTAAGTGGTCTTTTGATTGCAATTAGTTACTGGATAATTGGCGGTAGTAGTGGCTTAATAATTGGAATTGGCTTGGCAGCAGCAACAAATCTATTTTCCTGGTATCAATCAGATAAGATTGCTCTGGCAGTATATCAGGCCCAGCCTGTGAGTGAAGGAGAAGCACCAGGACTTTATCGGATGGTACAGAGATTAAGCGATCGCGCTAACATCCCTATGCCGAGAGTTTACATTGTCCCAAGCCAAGGTGCTAACGCCTTTGCTACTGGGCGCGATCCAGAACACGCTGCTGTGGCTGTCACCGAAGGCATTTTGAATATATTGCCAGATGATGAACTCGAAGGTGTTATCGCTCACGAACTCACCCACATTATTAATCGTGACACCCTGACACAAGCTGTTGCTGCTACCGTTGCTGGTGCGATCTCATTCCTAGCGCAAATGGTGAGTTATAGCTTATGGTTTGGCGGTGGTTCACGAGATAACAACAGAGGTGGTAATCCTTTGGGAGTTTTGTTAACAGTAATGCTTGCGCCATTAGCTGCAACGATTATTCAGCTAGCAATTTCGCGCACACGAGAATTCTCTGCTGATGCAGGTTCTGCTAGATTAACTGGTAATCCCCGTGCATTAGCTAGGGCATTACAACGCTTAGAAGCCTCAGCAAAACAGATCCCTTTAAATACCAATCCAGCTTTTGAACCGTTATTAATTATCAATTCTATCTCTGGACAGTTTTTAGGTAACTTATTTTCCAGTCACCCTGCTACAGAAGCAAGAGTTGCAGCATTATTGAAATTAGAGCAACAACTGCCAACAAAAGCTTATTGATTTGTCATTTGATGTAGTTTTCATCCAAGAGTAAATTTTGCAATTAAGGATGTTTTAACTATGAATGCTAACAACATCGACTCCTTTGAAAGCACAGTCATTGAATCTACAGAATCCATAGTAATTGTAGAAATTAGTTCTCAAACCGACGAACTAGTAGAAACCGAAATGGCTAACGAAAGTGATGAAGTGAAGCGCGAAACCAAAGCGCTGATTGAGGCACTAAAAAGACGCGCTCAAGCTGAGGCTGATTCAGCAGGCACTCTCACACGTGAAACCTATTTGAAAGCTGTGCGACAAGCACGGGAATTGGTTGAAGGCAGAAAACTGATGCAACGCGATCGCTTAGAGGACTCTTGGGCGGTAATTCAGGATGAAGTTGAGAGAAACTGGTATTTATTGATGAAAGACTTAGTGGACTTCAATTTTCGCCTGCAAAAAGCGGCTATGGCAGCTTGGGAAACCTTCAATAATCCTTACTCTCGTTAGTTCGCGTAACCTCTCTGTCTTAAGCTAAAGTTCAAAACTTGTCCTTCTCCGAGTCGGTGAGGGACAAGTTTTGTGTAATAAGGGATTTCCAAGAAATAAATTATCGAACCACAGAGGCGCAGAGAACACAGAGTGAAGAGAAATGGAGAGATTTTGCAATCGACTTGGGGATATTTTTTTATTTGAAAGTTCTAAAGCTAGGGAGAGGTCTTTTTATATAGATTTTGCGTCGCGGATAAGATAAAGAAGTAAGATAGCTCCTCACACAAGTAGCAATGACTTCAACCCTGCGGAAATTTACTCGTCTTCATAGCCCAACCCTGCATCAGTTACCCAATGGTTTGACAATCATAGCGGAGCAGATGCCAGTTGAAGCTGTAAACCTCAACTTATGGATTAAAGTTGGTTCAGCCGTCGAATCTGATGCCATTAACGGTATGGCTCACTTTTTAGAACACATGATTTTTAAAGGAACAGAACGATTGGCTAGCGGCGAGTTTGAACGTCGAATTGAAGAACGGGGTGCTGTCACCAATGCCGCTACCAGCCAAGACTATACTCATTACTATATAACTACTGCCCCCAAAGATTTTGCCCACCTTGCTCCATTACAAATAGATGTAGTATCAAATGCTAGTATTCCTGATGATGCTTTTGAACGTGAGCGATTAGTAGTTTTAGAAGAAATTAGGCGTTCAGAAGATAATCCCCAACGGCGGACATTCCGCCGGGTAATGGAGACAGCATATAATGAGCTACCTTATCGTCGTCCGGTATTAGGGCCAGAATCGGTAATTGCCGAACTTAAACCCCAACAGATGCGGGATTTTCATCATAGTTGGTATCAACCCCAGTCAATTACTGCTGTAGCTGTAGGCAATTTGCCTGTGGAAGAATTAATTGCGATCGTTGCGGAAGGATTTACAAAAGCTAATAAAACTCCCCACTCCCCACTCAATACAGACGCGATGAATCGCGTTACCCACTCCTCACTAAATCCTGAGTCACCATTTACAGAAATTTTCCGCCGAGAATTTACAGATGAAAGTCTCCAGCAAGGGAGACTAGTCATGGTTTGGCGGGTTCCAGGAATGGCGCAGTTAGATCGCACCTATGGATTGGATGTTTTAGCAGGAGTTTTGGGACATGGACGAACATCAAGACTGGTGAGGGATTTACGAGAAGAACGAGGGTTAGTTACTTCAATTTCTGTGAGCAACATGAGCAATCAGCTGCAAGGGACATTTTATATTTCAGCTAAATGTGCAGTGGAAAATTTAGCAGAAGTAGAAAATGCGATCGCTCAACACATTCGCAAAGTCCAAACCGAGTTAGTCACAGAGTCAGAAATTGCCCGTGTACGGCGGCGAGTAGCGAACAGATTTATTTTTGGCAATGAGACACCAAGCGATCGCACTGGGTTGTATGGTTACTATCATTCCTTGGTGGGAGATTTAGAACCCGCCTTTAACTACCCAGATTATATTCAGAGTCAAGATGCAACTGACTTAATGCAAGCAGCCAAAGAGTATCTTTCGCCAGATGCTTATGGTGTAGTTGTCGTTAAGCCGTAAAGTGAAGAAGGCAGGAGGCAGGAGGCAGTGTTTCGACTACGCTCAACAACCAGGCAGGAGGTTGGAAGAAGAATTTTTCCCCTGCTCCCTGTCCCCTGCTCCCTCATCCCCACTCCCCAATCCCCAATTTAATCATGTGGACTCAAATCGACACCCATATTAGCCAGATGACTGGCGAAAAATTTCAGAGTCAGCAACGGCGATCGGTTGGTGGCGGATGTATCAACCAAGGTTATGCTATTTCCAATGGTGAGATAACCTACTTCCTTAAGATTAACCAAGCATCCCAAGTTGCGATGTTTGAGGCTGAGGCATTGGGTTTAAAAGAAATGCTAGCAACAGCTAGTATTCGCATCCCAAAACCTATTTGCTGGGGTGTAGCTGAGAACTCTAGCTACATTGTGCTGGAATGGTTAGAACTTGGTAATGGCAACAGCAACTCGTGGCAAGATATGGGGCGCAAGTTGGCGGCGATGCATCAAGCTAGCAGTAGCCAAGGGTTTGGTTGGAAAATTAACAATACCATTGGTTCAACGCCCCAAATCAATACTTGGACAGCAGACTGGACAGAATTTTATATTAAACATCGCCTTGGTTATCAACTTCAGTTGGCAAGGCGACGGGGAGGAAGTTTCCCCTCTTCAGAAAAACTACTAGCAGCTATCCCTGAACTATTGACGCACCAAGTACAACCTTCTTTAGTACATGGCGATTTATGGGGCGGAAATGCCGGGTGTACTAAAGAAGGAGAACCCGTGATTTTTGATCCAGCAACTTATTTTGGCGATCGCGAAGTTGATATTGCCATGACAGAATTATTTGGTGGGTTCCCCGCAGCTTTTTACAAAGGTTACAACGAAGTTTTTCCTTTAAATGCAGGCTATGAGCAGAGAAAAACACTTTATAACCTTTATCACATTTTGAATCACTTCAATTTATTCGGCGGCGGTTATGCTTCCCAAGCGAACCGGATGATTGACCAGATTTTGCGTTGAACCACAGCATTTCATCAATTCGTAGCGAATTAAATTTGGCAATACCATGCTTTGTTAGTGCATCGGCTTGCATTGTGAATGCGTCGGCTTGCTTTGTTAATGCATCGGCTTGCATTGTGAATGCGTCGGCTTGCCTTGTTAATGCATTGACTTGCATTGTTAATGCATTGGCTTGCCCTGTGAATGTGTCGGCTTGCCTTGTGAATGCATACCCTTGGATATAAAAACAGGAAGGTGGTTATTGCTTATAGACTGATGTCAATACTTTTCGGATAAACCTAACAATCTCTCTTCTGATCTGGGGAAAGGTTACTGGGCTTAGGGGAGAAGTAAATTCAAACCCTTTCCCTTTCCCCTTTCCCCCTTAACCGAAAAGTATTGAGACTGATGCTACTTTAAAGCCACTATTTGATTCACCATCACCGCCAATGCCACCATCCCCAAAATCGTCATTAATCCGGCCGGCATAAACTTGCGTGTTTTAGCTAGTCGAACTGCAAAGACTACAACTAAAACAGCAGTAACTAACACTGCTAAAATCGAACCCCAGGTTTGCCCTTGGAGTTGAAAGTAAGCAGCGAGTATTAGTAATAGACCGCTAATACTACCACTTACCAGTGAAACCTTACTTCTAGCCTGAGTATAGCCAATAATTCCACCAGCGATCGCTAATATGCCGTAGGCGAAAGCAGCAATTATACTTAAATTCATTGTTAATACATCTGTAGATTTTGACTTTACTGCCAACGTCAGCAGACAATTTACCATAGCTAAATAGCTATACCACACAGTTGATTGATGGATAATCAAGCGATGCCAATAACAAGTACTACCTCATATACAAAAGTCCAATATCTCCAGCGTCAAGCGGCCTCACTTTTACTGTACCAGTCTGTTCTTCAAGGCGAAGTGGGGATAGCTTTTCTGGAACTGTTGCAAGCTATACGTTACACTGACTCTGATGCACGGGGTTGTCTCGAAGCCTACGGTCGTTACTTCCACGCTTTAGCTGCTAAAAATCAAAACTGGGAAGACTATTTAATTACTCAACTTCTCTTCTCTAATAATCCTTTTACCAAACTGGTCCAAGTGAAAGAATTTGAAGAACTGCCCCCAGCTTTAGTAGCAGCAGTACGGCATGATTTACAAATATTACAAAGTCTCTATGAATGTAGCAGCGCCTCTTTGAGTGAGTGGATACAAAGCGTAGCTCACATGCCGATTTCGCCAGTAGTGTGGTATAAAGAGCAAGAATTCGTAGGAGTAGAGACAAAATTCGCTACATATTTACAAGACTTAGATAATTGGGGTGATGCTGTAGAAGAGTTAGCGGCTTATTATCGGCAATGTGGCTCTGGTTTATTTGCAGAATACCGCGCTTTACGTTGGCAAGCTGGGCAATTTATCGGTATCCGATACTCTGATCCGGTTAAGTTGAGTGCGCTTGTAGGTTACGAGTCTCAAAAAGATGCTTTGTTAAAAAATACAGAGTTTTTATTATCAGGAGAGATGGCACTTCATGTATTACTTTACGGTAGTCGTGGTTCTGGAAAATCTTCTTTAGTGAAATCTTTGTTAAATGAATATAGCGAGCGTAGTCTCCGCTTATTGGAAGTGACAAAATCTGATTTAAAAGATTTACCAGAAATTGTGGAACATTTACGAGGAGTGTCACAAAAATTTATTATCTTTGTCGACGATCTTTCCTTTGAAGAAGATGATGATGCCTTTAAAGCGCTCAAGGTAGTTTTAGAAGGTAATTTAACCGCGCGGCCGCAAAATGTAGTTGTGTATGCTACTTCCAATCGCCGCCACTTGATTCGGGAGTTCTTTGTGGATCGACCTACCCCCAAGGATAATGAGGAAATCCATGCTTGGGATACGATGCAGGAGAAGCTTTCATTTAGCGATCGCTTTGGTTTAACCTTGACCTTTGAACCAGCCGATCAAAAAACTTATTTGAAGATAGTACAACATCTTGCAGCACAAGCTGAAATTAATATTACCCATGAAGATTTGGAATTTCAAGCATTACAGTGGGCAACTCGCCACAACGGTCGTTCTGGACGCACAGCACGGCAGTTTGTTGATTTTTTAAAAGCAGATTTAAGACTTTTTTCTGCAAACAACAATACATCCAATACTTCTGATTAAAATTAATTTATTGATGATTAAAAATTTCTGTTAGTTACATAACGATATGATGCACCAGTAACTAAAAACTAGATATTTCAAAAATACTATGATACAAAACTTTGGAAAAATGCCTTATTTAACCAAACACAATCACCTGTGTATTCTAATTTGTAATTACATTCGCATATCTGCCAATGTAATTACGAATTACGTAGCTTGCTTCTCGCCTTCTCTACGAAACGCTACGCCAATGGCGAGTATTACGAATTAGTATGAAACTTACTTATTCTGATAATTTCACTACGCTAAAAACGAGCAATATGCAATCAGTAACGATCAGCAATCGATTTATACTAGGAATAGTTGCCTTTAGTGTGAGTTTTGGTCTTAGTCTCGTCCCAAGCTGGGATTTTAATAAAGCTTTTCTCACAGGTTTAATTACAGCCGCTACTATCTATACAACAGCATTATTTGTAGATAAGCGGCGGAGAAATTATGAAATGTTTGTTTTAGGTTCTCTCCGCAAACGAATTAAAGAAATGGAGGGGTTGAAAGCTCGCGTTGTCAGAGAAATAAATCAAATCGAACAACATCATAATTTATTATATGCAGAGTCACAGCAACTGCAAAATCAAGTCACTGAAAGTCGTAACCAAAGAGATAGTTTGCATCGAGAATTAAGAACATTTACCGGACAAAAAAAACAGCTAGAAACTGAAATAAATACTCTGCAAATTGAAATTAATAACTTGCAGAAAAATCAAACAGAATTGAACAATGCTTTTTCTATACTTACAGCAGAGAAGCGTCGTCTAGAGTCGAATTGTAATGTATCTCGTGCTGAAATCACGCAATTGCAAAGCCAAATTTCAGAACTCCAGCAAGAGAGACAAGAGGTTGAAAGTAATTTAACTCTTTTAGGCAGACTCAAACCCCAATTAGAAGAAAAACTATACGAACTGCGAATTGCAATTCAAGAGTTAGAAGTTGAGACAACGCAAAAAAATCAGTTGCTGGTAGCGACAAAAGCTGAAAGAGAAAATATTCAAGCTATCCTACATTCTTCACAAACCAAACTAGTAGAACACAAATCCGAATTACAACAGTTGCAAGGGCAAATTTCATTATTGCAAGAAGAACGAGATTCATTGCAAAATCAAGTATGGGAATTACTCCAACAACTAGAAACATTTAATCAAGAACCTTTAGCTGATAATTTCCTAGAAGATGATACCGAATTGTTTCCTTTTTCTGAAATAATGGAAACTACAGCAGTTATAAATAACTCGGAAATTGATACATCAGAAAATATACCTGAAGAATGGACTAATTTTTTAGAAAATCTTCCAGGATACGAACTACAAGTATTAAAAGCGATAGTCGAGCAAGATAATCCCAAGGCTGCTATTAAAAAAATTGCCGAAGCGAATATCACTATGCCAAATCTTTTAATCGATTCTATAAATGAACGGGCAAATGATACTATTGGGGAATTAATAATTAACTCAGATTCGGAAATTCCAGAAGTTTACCATGAGCATATTATCCATGTAAAAAAAATGATTGCAACGCATGAAAGTCTCATGGCTAGACATGGGTCGCCAAATTAAAATATTATTGCCGTCGTCAGGTTAGTAGTAAGGTGAATATGTACCTTACCTATTTACTTCGTGCTTATGTGTTTAGGATAAAGTGAAGTGTAATACATGGCAAAGCTCAAAATCTCGAAAAAAATCTCCACTGCTTTAATCAATTCCCTTGGTGCAGGGGTAGTACCAAGAGTAGGAGTTGAATATATCGCAGTAGGTCGAGAAAAAGAACTAAAAAGCCTATTACAAAATCTCGATGATATTGCAGAAGGTGTAGCAGCATTTCGCTTCATAATTGGTAACTACGGTTCCGGGAAAAGCTTTTTATTGCAACTACTTCGCAACCGCGCTATGGAGCAAGGTTTTGTAGTAGCGGATGCTGATTTATCCCCTGAACGCCGATTAGCTGGGAGCAACAATGAAGGTGTAGCCACTTATCGAGAATTAATGAGCCACCTAGCTACAAAAACTCGCCCTGATGGTGGTGCTTTAGTCTCGATTTTAGAAGGATGGATTAATAAAATTCAACAAGAAGTGGTTAAAGAAACTGAAATGCGTCCCAATGACGATGGTTTTGATGACAAAGTTGAATTAAAAATTAGGGAAGTAGTTCAGTATATTGAAGATTTAGTTCACGGTTTCGATTTTGGTAGCGTGATTATCGCTTATTGGCGTGGCTACCGAATGGATGATGATAATTTAAAAAATGCGGCGATGCGCTGGTTGCGGGGAGAATTTACTACTAAAGTTGAGGCAAAAGCAGCTTTAGGAGTGCGCGTCATTATTGATGATGATAGTTGGTATGACTATATAAAACTGTTTGCGAAATTTGTCGCTGAGATTGGTTATAAAGGACTGTTAATTTTAGTTGATGAAGCTGTACATTTATATCAAATATCTACTACGGTAACGCGGGAAAAAAATTATAATCGACTCCTGGCAATGTTTAACGACACCATGCAGTGCAAAGCTGAACATCTTGGCATTGTCGTTGGTGGAACAACTAAATTTTTAGAAGACCCCAAACGCGGACTTTTTGCAGACCAAGCTTGGCAAAGACGCACAAAAGAAAGTCGTTTTGTTGCCCAAGCTAATGTTCAAGAAAATTCAGGGCCAGTGATTCGGCTAAATCCGTTGAGTGAAACAGAAATTTTAACCCTTCTGCAACGTTTAGCTGAGATTCATGCGCTTAATTTTGGGTATGAACAAACTTTGAAAAATAGTGAGTTGAAGGAGTTTGTGCAAGAAATTATTAATCGCTTGGGTGCAGAAGCATTACTGACACCAGGAGAAATTGTGCGAGATTTTATGAGTGTGCTGAATATTCTTCACCAAAATCCAGGAATTGTGTTTGGTGAATTAATTCATGGTTCCAAATTTAAACCTACTGCTATGGGTAAGAATGCAGGTGTAGATGAGGATGGCGCAGCCGAATTTAGTTTGTAATTAATGTGAAAGTGATACGTCAACAAAGTGCAACGCACCTGACGAAATTTACTCTTTAGTAATTGGTAAGTCAAGCCAATCACTAAGTTCATAAGCTAGCCAATCAAGTTCTGGAGGAGTGAGAGTAAAAAATTCTCCCTGATATAAAAACCCATACTTTCGTAGTCCTGCCCAGATTATCAAGCCAGCATTATTGTAACTTTCTCTCAGCCGTTCTAAACGAATAATATATTCTCTTGGACTTGGTGGTAGATGATGAAGCTTAATTTTAAATACATGAGAAGCTAAGGAAATCTGATGCTGATTGATAAGAAGTTGCAATTTACCTGATGATAACAGTAAAACAATCCATATCCATTTTGCAACAGGTATTATTGTAGATAATACAAGTACAACTGCGAAAAAGCATAGCATATAAAAATCAGCGTAATAAGAAGTGTCAATCGCAGCATTTATAAAAGTAATAATAGCAGGCATAGATAAAATAGGCAGACAAATTATCCAAAGTAATAATACATAGACTCTTTTACTAAAAAATCCAGTTCCTGGAACAATAACTTCTATAAAATCAGCACTTTTATTCAAACTAAGTTTACAACCGGGAGGTTTTATTGGGTTTAAATTAATAGTTTTTCTCTGAGTCTGAGTTGTACTTCCAGGTTGTTCTAAAGCTTGTAAAGCATCTTCAGCAGAGGTTAAACGTTGACTTGCAATAGGTTCTGTCATCCGCGTTAACCAACTACTAAAACTAAGACTAAGATTAGTAGCCTGTTCAAATTCTATTCGTAGGTCTGTTTGCGGTAAATCGCCTGGATGTTGACCTGTCACTAAATAAATTAAACTTGCACCCAAACTATAAAAGTCTGAAGCCGGAGTAGCTTTACCATTAAATTGTTCTGGTGGCATATAGCCGTAACTTCCCACAACTGTCATAGTGCTACTTCTTCTGGCAATGGTTTGCACTGAACCAAAATCTACTAAGTACACTTCACCCACACTATTACCAGAGCGATTTGTTAATAGAATATTGCTTGGCTTGATATCACGGTGAATCACGGGTGGTTGACGGCCATGCAGATATTTGAGAATTTCTAAAATTGCTTTTGCTAGTTCCTTAACTTCTTCTTCACTGAAACTGCGCCCAGCTTTGAGTTGTGCTTCTAGAGATTGGGCTGGAATATAACTTTGTACGAGTGCAAATCCTTTGCTGTTGGGTGAATCTAGCTCAAAATAGTTAAGGTAGCGGGGAATAGCTGGGTGAGAGAGTGCTTTGAGAGTTTCAGCTTCGCGCTCAAATAGTTTGAGGTCGTTCCATTCAAACTCATTACCAAAGGACAGTATTTTGACTACTACTAATTCTAGAGTTTGTAAGTCACGAGCTAGCAGCGATCGCCGTCCGGCTTTTTTGCTTAGTTCCTGTTGCACTTGATACCTTTCCAACAGGATTTCTTGGTTAAAATCTGGCGATTCATGATTTGTCATTTGCTAGTGACTCCAAAGCTTTATCGCTTTTATAGCTTTCCTGCTTGCTTCTGACCTACTGTAAGATTACTTATGTCCTGAATTAGGACGAAATTAAAGCCTCAATTAAGAAACAAGGTTGTAGCAACTAGCGCGTCAAGTCGTATTTTCTCCTTGACATTACGGATGTAGCAGATAGCTTAAGTCTTTTTCCTACTTCAGAATTTCTTTACTCCCGCGTTATCATCTGAAAAAGATAAAACTTTTGTGAGGTGGGGAGGTTTTCTCGCTTAGGGAGTTCCGACAACTAAATCATCCCGTAGAATAGACAGGTGATAAACCCTGCCTCATATAAAATACGGAAAAATTTTAGAAATAGAAATTCCTCAAGACTCAGGACTCGCTATTTATCTGCTCACTCAGGATTCAGGACTCTTTATGTTAGCAGGCACAATTTTGCAAGATGGAAAATATACCCTAATTCAAGAAATAGGGCGGGGTGGCTTTGGTATTACATTTAAAGCTAGCCATCACTACTTGGGCCAGGAGGTGGTGATGAAAACCATCAATGAACGGCTGCGACAACATCCTGATTTTGCGAAATTTGAGCGCCAATTCCAAGATGAAGCCAGACGATTAGCTACGTGTATTCATCCAAATATAGTCCGAGTCAGTGACTTTTTTGTGGAAGCTGGACTGCCTTACATGGTAATGGAATACATTCGTGGCGAAACCTTGGGAGACGCATTTGTATTACCAGGAATAACTTTGCTTGAAGCCACAGCAATTCATTACATTCGGCAAATTGGAGCAGCTTTACAGGTAGTACATAACAATGGTTTGCTGCACCGAGATGTCAAACCAGATAATATTATTCTTCGTCAAGGAACACAAGAAGTAGTACTAATTGATTTTGGCATTGCCAGGGAATTTAATGGCAATGTCAGACAGACTCACACTGGTCTGGTTTCTGAAGGTTATTCTCCAATTGAGCAGTATTTGACGCAAGCGCCGCGCACACCCGCCACAGATGTTTATGGTTTAGCCGCAACTTTGTATGCACTGTTGACAGCACAAGTACCTATGCCAGCATTATTGCGCGATCGCGAACAAATGCCTTCCCCCCGCGAATTGCAACCACACTTGAGTGCTGCTGTCAACCAGGCAATAATGCGCGGTATGGCGGTGGAGTCTCGTTTTCGACCGGCGACAGTTGCCGAGTGGTTACAACTGCTACCTGGAAATGAGGGGCTGATGACATCGGAAGCCTTAGCAACTTATGCAGTCCCAACTGTCAATTTATCTGCCCAACAAGCTGCAACTTTACTTGGAAAAACTGGCCAAAATCGCCTTCATAAGCCATCTGTGCTGGCACAGTCCAATCCAGGCATCGCTAAAGGAAACCCACTGGCAAAAAAACCGGGATCATCTCAAATACTCATGGGTGTAGGTGTAGCCTTAGTTGCTGCTACAGCAGGGTTCGGCATCACTAGCATTTTACCCAAATCTCAGCCGCAGCCAACCACAAAGCCGCTTTTTGAACAGCCTACTCAACAGCCAGCCGCGAAAGCACCTAGCTTTGAAAATGGTGAAGAGACTAACACCACCTCAAGAACAGAATCAACACCTCTTTCTAATTCCAAGCAGCGCCGACGTAATCGCCGTTCTTCCCCCGAAGAAACTCCTAGCAGCCCTACAGGAGAGTCACAACGGGGCGATTTGCAGCAATCTGCATCTTCACCTAGCGTTTCCCCCACACCCTCACTAGTGGAAAAACTACGGGCGATCCGCTCATCTCGTAGTGCTTCCCCCGCACCATTGCCACAAAATAACTCACCCGCTTCTGATCAGAATTCTGCTTCCCCTCAACCGATAATTCCACCAAATTCTGTGGTTATACCAGCAGCACCACCGACACAATCCAAACAGTCAGATCCTTCTGCTGTAGTAGTACCAACACTGGAAAAGCAAAATTTACCAACTGATAATCAACCCCAGAGCGATCGCAAATTGCCAGAAAAGCTACAAGATGACAATAATTAGTCAATTTTAGATTTTTTCTTCATACCCCAAAAAGGGGATTCTCTGTATCAAGAAATACTTGGGAGTTACCCTTCTGTGACAGATGTAGGTATAACTTTGCTCTACTTTAACCCCGAATTCTCAGCCAGCCCGGACGCGACAAATTTCCACAATTCCTTGTAAAAAGGCGGAAAAATGGATACCTTTGGGGATGAGTTTTAGTTTGCGCGCTTCTTTCAGATTGATGATATAGGGGTCTGGAAGCCTTGAACTTGCCATCAGGTTGCCTGAGCGATCAATGATAAAAGTTTGTCCCCTTTGACCCACCTTTAGCGGATTAAGAAAATGATGAATTTTGTTAATCCGAAAAAGATTATCTTGAACTCCCAAGAACACCCCATTGTTGTTGTATACAGGTTGGGTTAAAGAAATTGAAGGGATTTTAATAGAGTTGCCCAAAAAAGGATTTGTCCAGGTTGGTTTTCGGGATTCCAGATTAATCTTATAAAAACTGGTCAAATTAATATTTTATTATAACAATCACGAGTATATTTTGTTTTATTGTTAGCTAAATTCCTGATTTCCTTTTCTGTACTACAACTTCCCCTTTCTTATTAATTTTTACCGGATTTTTTGGAAAAGCTTGATTATTCAAAGAACGTATAAGTTTCACAGTCCGAAAATGTTGATCGATTTGAGGGATTCCTTGCCGATTCATCCGCACAGGGATAATTTTACTTGATACCAGATTTCCTACAGAGTTGAGTTTAACTTCTAAAATCATCGAGTCACCTGTCTGGGCATTTGTAGATAAAGTTCGATATCCTAAAAAATTCCCTAAAGAATAGGCAATGATTTTTCCTTTATAAATTTCCATTGCTCTCGGAACATGAGGCCCATGTCCTAGTACTAAATCTGCTCCCGCATCAATCATATTTCGAGCAAACTGGATTGAATTACCTCGATTTTCTCCATAAAAAAACTCTGTCTGATTCTTAATATGTAATGCCCCAGTCCCTTCGGCTCCAGCGTGCATTGATACTACTACAATCTTTGCTTTATTTTTTGCTTCTGCTATAAGTGCTTGGGCTGTTCCTAAATTATGGATGGAATTATACATTTCATAAGGAGAAAACCCGACCATTGCCACAGGGATATTGTTAGCTTTCAAATAGAGAATTTGATTTTTATGACCTAATGTTGCAATGCCCACAGCCTCAAGATTTTTCTTTGTATCTTTGAACCCTACCGGGCCAAAATCCATTGCATGGTTATTTGCCATATTAAACACATTAAAACCAGCCTCAGCAAATAGCCGAGCATATCCAGGTGGAGAGCGAAAAGCAAATACTTGTCCTCTACTAGTATCTTTAGTAGTGTAAGGATAATTAGTTAAGCTACTTTCAAAGTTACCAAATAAAATGTCTGATCCTTGCAAGTGGGATCTGACTGACTTTGGTAATAATTGATCTCGGAACCGGGGTAATCTATAGTAAGGAAAATTAGTGCCGGGAATAATATCTCCAACAGCTTTGATAGTAATAATACCTGAAGAAATTTGCTGTTTTGGTGTTAATAAAGTAGGTTCAGGAATAGCAAAGGGTAATAATACAGGTTCAGTGGGTGTAGTCGCAGCGTTTAATTGCTGTGATTGTCCAAGCCGAATAACGACTCCTATACTAATACCCAGATATAAACAGATACTGATAAAACTAAATGAAAACTCTTTCCCAAGGCTGAGATTTGCCATCGTTCACTCCTCACACGATGGCATTAGTTTATCCCAAAAATTTGTGTTGGCGCTGTATATTTTAGTGTTTTTGGGCAATATTTGACTCAGTAGACACGTAAATATGAGATCGTTTCACTTGCAAATAATTATACGTGCCAATTTTCAAGCCAAACACAATCTCTGTGTCCAGTTCTTCAGAAATATTTTTAAACGGAGAGGGGGGGATTCGAACCCCCGTTGGGTTTCCCCAAAACGCATTTCGAGTGCGTCACCATGAACCGCTCGGACACCTCTCCAGATATTTATTCACGCATTAGAGTATCTATCTTATATGCAAATGCCGTGAATTGAGGGAAATGTTAGCTCATTTCCTATACTACTATAACATTAGCGCTTTATCTGGGTTAACAGAATGCTTCGGAAACACCAAAGGCTAATTACAGCGATTTTCAGGTAAATAGACCATAGGGTAGGGGCACAAGGCGTTGTGCCCCTACTACGACGGATATGGTTTTAAATATATAAAAACTGCTGTAAGGTTTGTAGACATCGAATATCTTTGCTTTCTATACATCGAAGCAGGCATTTTTGTAACTAGCAACTTGAGTTATGTATATCTGTCTTATGTGGTGAGTCTTATACCTATCCTAAGTAGGGTTATCTATCTGGATTTGTTCGTTAAGTTGTATGAAGCACTGAAAGCAATTTTCTCAGTAAGTAACTGGGGAAATCGGAATACCCTTAACTTAGTTGGAGTTTTTTATGACTTACACAGTTGATGAAGCAACAAGACCAGCTTTAGAAACTTTTCAACGCTTTGATGTCGATACTCAGCTAGCCCTACTTTGGTTCGGTTATCTTGATCTTAAAGAGCAGCTAAACCCAGCACCTCCTCTAAGCGTTGAAACTCCTGCCAAAGCAGTGTTTGACAAATTTCTGGACTTGTCTAAAGAACAGCAACTGCAAGCACAACGCGACATTATTAATGGTGCAGCTAACGATATCAGCCAAACCTATAATAGTCTAAGTCCCAATGCTAAATTAGACGTTTGGTTCTTGCTGGCACAAGGAATGGAAGATGGAAGCATAATTCAAGTGCCCTCCGACTATCAACTTCCTGGTGAAACTGATGAATTTGTTGCATTGATCAAAAATCTAGAGTTTGAGCAACGGATTAATTTCATGCTAAGTGCTGTGGAAGCGATGGGTTAGCTAATTCTAAGAACTCTACTTTCTAGAATTGGGATAATTGAACGTAGCAAATTAAGCTAGACTTTGATCCTTTTGCTTTACTTTAATAGTCTTTGACTTATAACTACCGCAGAGATGCTCATCTTTGTGGTAGTCTTGATGCAAATTAACATCTGTCGATTCACTCATTTTACAGCAGTTTTTATATATTTAAAACCACATCCTTCGTAGGGGCACAAGTCCTTGTATCCTTATATTATAAATGGGGTGTTCATTGACATTTGATTTGTAAATAAAATATTAATCTGCTATTCGTCTTACCATCAAATAAGATACCGATAGCAACCAGAATAATTGTTTATCCCAAAGTATTAAAGGGATGCCTTTTACAGTATCGGCTCAATATTCCTGTGATAATTAATGATTAAATTTCTACAATCCATACTAGGATTTTTTGGTTAGACCTGTGCATTTTCGCATTCATGGAATGAAGAAGTGTTGCACCTTATTCCTACTGAAGAGCCATTAATTTATAGATTAGAGTTTATTATTTATTAATAAAAGTGTACAAACTATTGCACCAAGCATATAAACCATAGACGTGTCAGCATCTTTTAAAATTAGAATATAAAACATAGACAACACTACAAAAACAAGTACCGTTATTTTCAACATAAAACTTAACAATTTCAACCATAACTACGAAGAAAATACATCAGAAGTCTGTCTTACGCTTTTTGAAATTGTTGCTTGCAGAAAAATATTTCAATTTTTAATAGCATTTAAGACTTCAGTATGGAGAAATTATTGAATCTCTATTCTTAATATATTTCTGAAGTGAGTATTTACCTGATTGTAATTATGACAGTTTTTTTTGTGGTAGTAACTAATCTAGACAAAAGTACTTATACCAAGTATTTTTGTAAAAAACTGTGTTCACAAATCTGAGTCAATTTTGTTGATGAATATTTTTCACTCTTCTCACTTCTTTGAATCTTGAGTATGTCACCAACCGAACGGTAGCAGAATTGACTTATCTTGCATTACCACTTAGAGGTTGTTTGAAAAGGGGTTGATTCGAAAAGTATTGCACCCTACCTGACAGATATAGGTTTTATTATTTGGGTATGAGTGGGCACTCTTAAACATAGCTCTAAACGTGGTTCAAACAACGAAATTTCATTCTTGGGTGGGAAATCAGAAATTAAAAATTGAGTCTCAACCAACAGAAAAACCCTATTTCAGCCACATTTGTGAAATACCTATACCTGTGAGGGGGTAGCGATGCCTACGCCAACCCTTTTAGCGATCGCTTTCCACTATATTGATAAAGGAGCGATTACGGTTGAATCCGAAGTGTTAACAGCACAGTACTGGTGAGAGACTGGGAGGGTAGCCAAGCTAAAAGCGATCGCCTGATTAATTCAATTACTGTCTGTTCCTTCAGAGATGAAGCCTGCTCATCCAGCAGCAACTGTCTCACCCGTCCTTGGCTAAGTTGGAATTCAAACACCAAATCACCACCAAAACCTCTAGGGAGTTGAATTGATTGCAAGTATTGAGTCAGCAGAGAAATCATCTCTTGATTCAATCCCGTCAGGCTGACAACCTGTAAACGAGGCACAGAATATTCTTCTTTTCGTAAAGCTTTTAAATCTTCCAATTGTGGCATCGCTCTTTCGGGAACTGATAACAGGCTATCAAGATTACTAAAATCATCATCATCTGCAAATCCGATTTCTGGCTCTGATGCTGGAATATCGAATTCTATCGCTAATGACTCCATTTCTTCAAACCGTTGTATCGGTTTTGCTGGTGCAGACATTGGGGATGGTGGCGGTAATACAGACATTGGGGATGGCAAGGGTGGTGCAGATTGTTTCTTCGCCTGCTGGCGACTGCTTACCATTCCACCCCCACGAGCAGCACCAAAACTTAGGTTACTAAAAATGCCTTCATGGCTGATTGCTTCAGGGATTTCTACAGGTACTTGCACAGATATATAATCTTGGTTGGGATTGACTCTGATATCATCGCTGACGGCAACAAAAGCGGTATATTGCGATAACAGTTGATAAGTCAGAGCCGTATCTGTCACTGCTTCTACACCTCGCTTTGTGTCTCCACTCACCATTTGATTCATTAAATCCTTGATGCGGGAACGTCCCCAAAGTTGAGCGATTGCGGGATTACCTGTTTGGGGAAAATTCAGGTGAAAACTGTGCTGATAACGCCTACCACCCGCAGCAATGCCAGTAACGTGCAACTTTCCAGAATGTGCGTCTGGTTTGCGTCCAAATAGCACTAAAGGTTGCTCTGCAAATAAATCTGGTGGTGTAGAAGGATACATGATTGGAGATTCCCCATCACCTTCCCATTGCAATTGAATATTGGCGAGGACTGGATTATTGATTTGGCGGAAGAATTTTTCTACCACTTCATCTACAGGTTCATCATGGCGAATAATCCGAGCAATACCCCGTCCTAATTCTGCAATCCGGTTGAGTAAGAAACGATTCACCGAACTACCTGCACCAAAGCTATGGAGGCGGGTTCCTGGCTGGAGACGCTGTTTAACTTCTGCTAAAATTTGGTTTTCGTTGCCGATATAGCCATCAGTTAGTAAAACAATATTTCGCAAGCGTCCCGGATTTGTGGCTTTTAAGTTTAAGACGGTGCGAATACCACCTAACATCTCTGTTCCACCGCCAGCGTTTAAGCGATTGATATAGTTGATTGCTAATAAACGATTTGCAGAAGTATTGGGGAGGGGAACGGGTGAGAGTTGCTGTGTGGTATCGGAAAAATCAATAATGCTAAAGGTGTCGTCGGGATTGAGTCCATTGATAAAACGACGCATTAATTCCTGACATTGCATCAATGGTTCGCCACTTTGAGAACCGGAGGAGTCGATGAGAAACACCATATCTTTGGCGACAATCTCATCAGGACGATACTCAAGGGCGGGAATCAGGTATAGTGCGAAGTGTCCACCCCGTTCATCAGCTTGAGTCAGCGTGGTTGTTTGGATGTTATTACTGGCAACTTGGTAACGTAAAATTAGGTCTTTATTGGGTATGGTGTCTCCACCTCCTAATTTGACATTTACCAACTGTCCTTCACGGATGATTTGGATTTGGTGAGAGGGTGAGTTAATATCCTGAATCTCAACGCCAGCATTAATTTCGATGGTGACATTAATATCATGACTTGAGCGCATTCCGGCTGGCAAAATGGGAGCGTTTAAGCGGGAAGCATCTGGAACTAAATCGGTATCTTGATTTAAAGTCATAGGTGCAATAGCTGAACCACCCCCGACTGCATCTTCTGCGATGGTGATTCCGGGAATGTAACGGGGCCCAACAACCATTGGGAAGATAAATTCATAATTTCCCCCCTCAAATTTTAGGCTGTCACTGTAGCGAATAATCACATCGATTTGTTCACCTGGTTTGATATTTGCCAGGGATTGGGTGAAGATATTGTCTCGTTCTTGTTCGAGGAGTCCGGCTGTCTGTCCTTGTTTTCTGGCTTGTTCGTAGATAGCTACAGCTTCTTGGCGTTTTTTGATGCTGCCTTGAATTGTGCGATCGCCTATACGAATCAGCATATCATCAACGGCGGCTTCATCGGGTAAGGGAAAAATATAAACGGCTTCTAGGATTGTGGTAAATGGATTTTCAAAGCTTTGGGTAACTTCCACCCGTGATATGTTACCAGCGATTTTGGCTTTTACTTCGGTGTGTTTGAGGGGAAAAGCAATCTGTTGGCTAGATTTTTGCAGATATAAACCACTGGTTTGTTGTTCTAGGGTTTGAGTCATAATCTTTACCTGACGCTTTTGTTTGCTGTCTCTAGCGTAGGCGTGTTTTTCAGGGAGATATGCTCAGTTTTATGCTCAGTTATTGGCTCAGTGATGGGTTTAGTGGAAATGCTACTTTATATTTCTGCTATGATATTAAATGATAAGTAAAGTTACTTATATATACTCATTATTGACCATCAAGAAAAAATTAAAAACGTAATGACTAAAGTTAATTTGGACGCACTGATTCCACGAGAAGATTTCGAGGTAGGAGAAAATAGTAATCCAGGTAAGAAGAAAGAAACAATTTCTATTGAAGATATTAAAACAGATTCATTTTTCTTCTTAAACATCCGCAAACCCGACTTTCAAAGAGAAACTAACGAATGGGATAAGACAAAAGTTTGTGATTTTATAAAAAGTTTTATAGATGGTGATTTAATACCAGCGATTATTCTATGGCGAAGTACAGCCGGATATTTGTTTGTAATTGATGGCAGCCATAGGTTAAGTGCTTTAGCTGCTTGGGTAAATGATGATTATGGTGATGGAACAACATCTAAAATATTTTATGACGGTATAATTCCTGATGAACAAATAAAGATTGCTCAAGAAACGAGGAAAGTAGTTAATAAAAACATCGGTTCATATAGTGATGTCAATTTAGCTCTAAAACATCCTGACAAATTTAAACCTGAAATTGTCAAATCTGCTCAAAATTTATCAGTGTTGGCAATTCAGGTTCAATGGGTTGAAGGTGATGCAAGTAAAGCCGAAAATTCTTTTTTCAAGATTAATCAACAGGCTACTTTAATTGATAAAACTGAGCTACAGCTGCTTGAATCTAGAAGGAAACCAAATAGCATAGCTGCACGTGCAATTATTAGGAGTGGTACAGGTCATAAATATTGGTCATCTTTTCCAACTGAAATACAAAATCAAATACAAGAAATAGCGAAAGAAATTAATGAAATACTTTTCGAGCCTAAACTGCAAACTCCAATAAAAACTTTTGATATACCAGTTGCTGGTAAGCTTTATTCTGCTCAAACATTACCATTAATTTTAGATTTTGTAAATATCGTTAATCATATAGATTTTAACAATAAAGGGATTGATGATGATACAACAGGAGAAGAAACAATCAAAATTTTAAAAAATGTCAGAAAAATTGCTTATAGATTAAATAGTAATAAACCTTCATCTTTGGGGCTACACCCAGTTGTTTATTTTTATTCAAAAGAAGGAAGACATAAAACAGTATCTTTTTTATCTATTGTTGATTTCGTCATAGAGCTAGATAAAATAAAAAAAATTAATCATTTTATTGAAGTTAGAGAAAAGTTTGAAGAATTAGTTCTTGAATATGATTATTTGTTTCAGCAGATTTATGTGAAATATAGGTCTGTCCAAAAGAGCTATAAACACATATCGAAGTTTTTTCAAGAAGCTGTTTTCTATTTAAAATCGGGAAAAACAATTGAACAAACTATAGATGAAATGTAGTCTACTCCGAACCTTCAGTATTTGACTGTTCGTAAGATAATAAGTCAGCCAGTAGATTTATCTGCACAAGACTTCAATACAAATAAAAAAAGTGAGATTTATATCAAGGAAACCTTAAAAAATGTTCCGAGGTGTAAAATTTGCAACGGACTTATCCATAGAAACTCTATTTCAATTGATCATATACAGCGTAAAGAAGATGGTGGATTAGCAAATGTGGATAATGGACAGATAACACATCCATACTGCAACACTGGATATAAAAATTAAGTGGTTGCTTCTTCCACACATAATACGGAGTCATTAAATTATTTTAGTGCGAACTCAGTGATAAATTGGCAGAGATTATGGCAATAAAGTAGAAAGCTAAGTTAGCAATTTCTTATTCCATTCCTATCCTAATTCTGAAGAAAGGAGTTGAACTATGATCGCTCACAAGATAGAAATCGTGTTAACCGAAGATGGAACTCTGACGCTACAGGGTTTACCTTTTCATGCAGGCGACGCTGTGGAAGTGATTATTCTGGAAGCGAAAACTCCAGATAACCAAGTAGCACTAAAATCCCAATCAGATACAAATCTTTATCCTTTGCACGATACACAGCCATACTATTATGAAGATCCAACTGAACCTGTAGCCGTTGAAGACTGGGAAGTTTTACAATGATTGTACTTGATACTCATATCTGGGTTTGGTGGGTACAGAACGATTCACAACTGACTCAAAAACAGCAACAATGGTTACAAAATTACGAATCTGACGGTTTAGGAATCAGCATTCTTTCTTGCTGGGAAGTAGCGAAATTAGTAGAGAAAAAGCGACTAATTTTGCCTGTAGATATTGATAAATGGCTAGAAGCTGCTTTAGCTTATCCGGGAGTACAACTATTAAATTTGTCTTTGCCAATAATAGTTGATTCAACTCAATTAAATGGATTCCATAGCGACCCATTCGATCAAATGATTGTGGCTACAGCAAGATTTTATAATTGTCTTTTATTAACTGCTGATGCTAAAATTCTTAATTATTCTGATGTGCAAACACTCAAATAGTGAATTATAAAGTTGATGTATGTCAAACTCGCTGAAAGCATCAACAGCAGGACTAGCAATTGTAGACAAATCCCGTCAACGTTTAGGTTGGACAAAAACTAGCACCGCACGCTGGTGGCAAGATGCCCATACCTCTAGAGCTACTTTACGTCGATTTTGGCAAGGCGATCGCATTCAGCGAGAAACCTTCATCGCTATCTGTCAAGCTGTTGGTATTGTCAACTGGGAAGCGATCGCAGAATTATCACACGCAGATTTAGAAACTATTGCAGACATCAGCACGCCTTATCGAGATTGGAATGAAGCGCCTGATATCGAAAGCTTCTATGGACGAAATCAGGAATTGACACAGTTAGAAGAATGGATCGCTATCCAAAAATGTAAATTAGTCACCATTAACGGTATTGCTGGTATTGGCAAAACCGCCCTAGCACTGGCTTTAGTAGACCGCATTCAGTCAAAATTTGATTGTTTAATTTGGAAGTCTCTGCAAACTTCTCCATCTATGATTTCCCTGCTGAATAGCCTGCTAAACTCCTTTGAGCAAAGCGTTGCCCAAAATATTCAACAAGGTACGGCACAACTCATCCAGCAGTTACAAAAACATCATTGTTTGTTGGTATTGGATGGATTAGAAACTATTTTCTCACAGTCAGAGAACCTCAGCTATAGTCAGTTTATCCAACAACTAAGTCGAGAACGGCATCAAAGCTGTATTCTGATTAGCAGCCGCGAACAATCAAAAAATATTGAAATTAATACAAAAACATCTCGCTGTTTAAATCTCAAAGGGTTGCCAAAAACAGAGGCTAGAGAATTATTACAATCAAGGGGATTTACAGGCAAAGAACTAGGGTTATCAGCATTAATTCAACTTTATCGCGGTAATCCCTTGGCGCTGAAACTGGTAACACCCTTGATTCAGTCTGTATTTGGGGGGAATGTTGCTGCTTTTTTGAGTCAGCACACTCTAATTGTAGGCGATCGCTTGCGTGTAATTCTCAAGCAGCAATTTGAGCAACTTTCCGGCTTAGAGCAAGATATTCTCTACTGGCTGGCTATTTGGCAAGAACCTGTCTCATTCTCTCGATTGCAAACCCATTTGCTGATATCCGTTGACCCAGCGATGGTTTTAGAGGGCATTGTGGGGTTAGAAAGGCGATCGCTTTTAGAAAAATGGATCAGCGATTATGAACCCTCATTTACATTGCAACCCCTAGTAATGAAAGTGGTGACAGATGAATTGGTGGAATATGCTGCTCAAGAGATCGATCGAGTTATGCAGAGTCATGATATTCGTCATTTTCAGATATTGCGAACCCATTGGTTGCTACGACCCGGTACTGACGATATTGCAGGCGATCGCATTTTAACTCAACTTTGGAAAAAGCTTTGGCATTTGTATGGTGCAACTCTTCCACAAATATTTAATCAGATTATGTTGTTGTTAAATGATCAGTCTCCTTTGGCAATGGGTTACATCAAGAGTAATGTTGCGATCCTCTCAGGAATAGAATCAGTTTAATAAAAAACAACCAGCATAACTAACCGGCTGCAACAACAGCACCGTCATTTACTAATTTGCCATCTTCCATATAGACAATGCGATCGGCAATATCTAGAATGCGGTTGTCATGAGTAACTAAGAGAATGGTACAATTTTGCTCTTTAGCTAGTTTTTGCATGAGGTTGACCACATCTCGACCAGATTTACTATCAAGGGCGGCGGTGGGTTCATCTGCTAAGACAATTTTAGGACGACCTACCAACGCACGAGCGATCGCTACTCTTTGTTTTTGTCCACCTGATAAATCATCAGGATAATAATTGAGGCGCTCTCCTAATCCTACTTCCTCCAACATTTGGGCTGAACGGGTTTTCATTTCTGGTTGCGAAATATTTTTGTGCAATTCCAAGCCCATTCTGACGTTTTGCAGCGCACTCAGGCTACCGTGCAAATTGTGCGCTTGAAAAATATAACCGTTACTGCGTCGCGCCTGGGTGAGTCGTGCTGCGTTAGCGCCACAAAGTTCTTGTTCCAAAACCTGCAAACTGCCGGATTGGGCAGAACGCAAGCCGCCTACTAAGGTGAGAAGTGTAGTTTTACCAGAACCAGAAGGGCCAGTCATAATAATAATTTCGCCAGCGTTAATATCTAGGTTGATATCAAAGAGAACTTGCTTGCGAAGTTGACCATGACCAAAGTAATGGTCGAGGTTTTTAACAGAGATGACGGGTTGACTACTCATAAATAGCTTGATTACTCGTGATGCTCGTCATTATGTCCTTTGCAAATGACCCATGACAAATGACAAATTTAAAACATATCTGCGGGGTCGGCGGACTGTAATTTCCGAGTAGCGATCGCACCAGAAATTACGCACATAATCATTGTCAACGTTAATACCGTCAAAGCCCGCCCTACGGTCATGTAAAGTGGTAAATTGGTAGCATTGCGAGTTAAATGATAAAGTCCTAATGGTGCGATCGCTCCTGGGATAAAGCCCAAGATTGCCAAAATTATTGCCTCTTCAAACACCACACCTAATAAGTAGAGGTTGTTATATCCCATTGCTTTGAAAGTGGCGTATTCTTTAATGTGGGAATTCACATCTGTAGAAAGAACTTGATAGACGATAATCACGCCTACCATAAAGCCCATTGCTACACCCAGGCTGAAGATAAACCCGATCGCAGTATTTGTTTTCCAGTAATTTATTTCAAATTCGATAAATTCTGCTTGAGTTAAAACTTTGACATCATCATCTAAATGAGCTTCTAAAGCTGCTTTCATCTGTTTTGGATCGTAGCCTGGTTGCAGCTGTACCAAACCAAGACTAACGCTGCTGGCTTCTCGTCTGGGAAATAGTCGCAGAAAGTTCTGGTCGCTGGTGATTAAAGTACCATCTGCTATGAAGGAAGCCCCAACTGAAAATAAGCCGCTAATGGTAATTGTCCGCCGTTCTATTTCGGTTGTGACAGTTTTACCTTGTTCAATATTGGCGATCGCTTCATTGTAATCTCCTCTAGAGGCGCGATCGAAGAGAACGGTATCTGGTAGCTTCACAGCATCTACCTGGCGATTCACATCTGCTAAGTTAAACACTTGCTGATCGGGATTGAACCCCATAACTAATATTGTCGTCTTCAGTTGTGTTTGGGGATTTTTCCAATCAACAATGTTGACATACATTCCTTCTGCCGACTTTACACCTGGTACATCCATTGCTTGATACAGCCGCCGCCGCGTAAAGTTAGACATATTTGCTAGGTTACGTGCTTGGGGGCTGATGACAAACATATCAGCCTGCATACTGCGATGCAGGATTGTGTTACTTTCAAACAAAGCAGTCTGAAACCCTAGCTGCATAAACATCAGAACATCGGCAAAGGCAATACCTGACAATGCCACCAAAAGACGGCCTTTTTCATGACTCAGTTGCAGCCATCCTAAAGGTGTTCGCCGCCGCAGTTGCTGGATAAATCCAATCACAGTTCAATTACCGCCTTGACTTGCAAATTAGTTAAGCTAGAAGCATTTTGGCTAGATAGTTTATTCAGTTGCACATGAACTTCCACTACTCTGGCATCAATATTGCTAGAGGGGTCAGCGTTGATCAGATTTTGCCGCTTTACCTGCATACCAATCCTGTCCACTCTTCCCTCTAATTCATTGCGTAGGGAATCACTGCTTACCCGCACTTCTTGTCCCGAACGCACTCTCTTGATATCACTTTGATAGACTTCTACCACTGCATACATCTGGTCGGTTTGACCTAGAGCCACAATTCCTTCATCGCCAACAGTTTCTCCGGCTCGTGTATTAATCTCCAAAATCCGACCGGCTTTAGGAGCTACAACATAAGCCTGCGCCAGTTCTGCTCTAATTTTATCCGCCGTGGCTTGAGCGCTGTCTACTTCTGCTTGTGCATTTGCTATATCTGTGGGACGGACTTCAGCAGTTTGATTCAGGTTAGCTTTTGCTTCGTTAATCTGCTGTTGTAAGCTGGCGAGGGTTTTATCCTGGTTAGCTTTTGCTTCGTTAAGTTGCTGTTGTAGGGTAGCCACAGTTCTTGTCTGAGTGGCTTGGCTTTCAATTAACGCTTGAGTGGAAGTTTCTGCACTTAAACGTCTGCTATCAACTTCCTGGCTAGAAATTGCTCCTGCTTTATATAAAGTCTCGTAGCGCTGTACCTCAGCTTGGGCATTACGTCTCTCAGCTGCTACGCGAGCCACTGTTGCTTGCAAACTCCGTTGTTGCCCAAGGAGTTCTGCTTCTATACGATTAATTGTGGCTTGCTGAGTTTTTATATTTCCTTCTAGTTCTACTTGCAAACGATTCACGGTAGCTTGACGCGCTCCAATTTCTCCCTGTTTGGCTCCAGCTTTTACCTGGTTAAGGCGGGATTTAGCAACTTGAACTTGTTTTTGTGCTTCACCCAAAGTCGCTTGGAGGCGATCGCGGTTGTCCATAATCGCAATTACTTGCCCAGCTTTGATAGAATCGCCTTCTTTCACCAATAGTTGCTCTACCCGATTTCCTTCAGTAGAAGAAGGGGCTGACAGTTTTATTACCTCTCCCTTTGGTTCTAGCCGCCCTAATGCTGTGACTGTTTTTACCACAGGCTGAACTGCTACTGGGGTTTTTTGTTTCTCATTAGCTGTAGCCTGGAACTTCATCACAGCATAAACACTGATTCCGCCTATTGCTAGAGCTGTAATTATTGCAAGTAGAACAGGCGATCGCACAAGATTCTGAGAAGACCTTAAACCCTCTGAATTCCTGTTTTCCCTCATACTATTCCCCCCTTACCACCAGTAGCAAACTGCACTAAACTGTTCAGTTCAATTTATGCTAAACTAAACGGACTAGTTTAGTCAAGATGATACAACTAAACTCTTTTCAGCTTTATCGAGGAAGGCAGTTCTTGTAGAGAGAGCAAAGGTTAAAGACCCCTACTCTTGCGTCAGCTTCCCGCTTTCTTACGAGAGTTCAGTGCCTCCAAGTAATCCGGGGTCGAATCCTATAAGCGATTCCTGCCTCCTGCCTCCTGCCCCCTGCCTCCTGCCCCCTGCCTCCTTCAATTTCGCCATTTTGTACTGGGGCATTTTGCAGCATCTATTAATATTGTTGATAAGAAAGGATAATTAATAAATGGTACGCATCAAAACTGACGAAGTTGATCGAGATAATTCCGTTGATAAGGTGGAGCAAATTTTGCAAGGGGCAATGCAAGAGTTCCTTCAAAATGGCTATGCTGGAACAAGCATGGATCGGGTAGCGGTAGCAGCAGGTGTTTCTAAAGCGACAGTCTACAGCCACTTTCAAGATAAAGAAGGACTTTTTAAAGTACTGTTAGAGCAACTGACAAGCAAAAAGAACAACTCAATTTTTGGCACAGAACCTATTGAGGGAGAACCAGCAGCCATACTGCGCCAAATAGTAACCAAAGCATTAGAGCAGATGATTAATGACCAAGAACATAGTGCATTTATGCGAGTACTAATTGGGGAATCTGGGCGTTTTCCTGAGTTAGCTCAAATTTGTGTTCGGGTGATGATTAAGCCAGTAGCGGAAACTCTCACTCACTACTTGGCGGCTCCAGAACTAAAAATACCTGACCCAGAGGCAACAGCAAGAATTCTCTTAGGGGCATTGGTGCATTTTCATATTACTCAAAATGTGATGCATGGACAGGACATTGTGCCAATGGAAAGCGATCGCCTGATTGATGCGTTGACACATCTAATCACTAAATGCGCCGATTGATTGGCCATGTCCCATTCTTAGCTGATGGAGTGCTGTTGCCTATCCTCTGGCTTTTTTGGTTTCTTAGCTTTGAGCTAAAATCCCACGGCTTGATCTGAAAACTAGCAATAGCAATGTTTTCATAGCCGTGGGAGTTTTAAAAGCTGGCACAAATACATCCTCCAGCGATCGCAAGATTAACTAGGCAGGAATGACTTGAACAATTAGTGAGCGTTTATCCAGTGACTGGATTTTACCTACTTGACTGAGGTCTTTTGCAATTCTGTCTAGCAGTTCTCCTGCTTGGTCACGATATTGATGTTCTCGGCCTCGTAAACGAATGGCAAACTTCACCGAATCGCCTTTACTCAACCACCCAACTGCTTTTTCAATACGTAAATTGTAATCAGCCACACCCACGTTTAAACCGAAACGAACTTCTTTTACCGTAGGTCTAGCACTCTGGCTCTGACGTTTTTTCTTTTGATACTGAAGCTTGCCATAATTCAGGATTTTGGCGATTGGGGCCTCTTTGCCTTGAGAGACTACAACCAAGTCAAGCTCTAGGCTCTCGGCTAACTGTAGCGCCTCATTGGTGTCGATTAGACCACGATTGTTATTCTCATGGTCAATCAAGAAGACATGAGGTGACTTGATTTGTGAATTAATCAGTTGCTTTTGGATTGCGATAACGAATTTCTCCTAATTGTTCAATACTTTATATTCCAAGTAATGCTAATTTAACACAACACTGAATCAGAGCAACTTTAACCACACAATGGACTGCATTCTGTTAGAATGTGGGACTGTGGCACTCGCTCTTCAGTCTTTGCGTTACTGCCCATCCAGCCTTTCAAGACTTTTTTATCCGTCCGCCTAAGACTGACGCCGCCATTGGCGACAGGCCGATGTTACTTTTGGAGTTTTATGAATTTTTCTACTCTCGGCTTGTCCAATGAAATTATCCGTGCGGTTACAGAGCGAGGGTACACCGAACCTACGCCAATTCAGATACAGTCGATTCCTGCCGTCTTATCGGGTAGCGATTTACTAGCTGGGGCACAAACTGGCACTGGAAAAACCGCTAGTTTTACCCTACCGCTTCTACATCGATTATCGTCCGAAAAGAACGTCAAAGTTACATCTAATGGATATCGCCCGATCCGGGCGCTGATTCTCACCCCGACTCGTGAACTCGCTGCCCAAGTGGAAGAAAGCGTGCGCGAGTATGGCAAATACTTGCAGCTAAACTCGATGGTGATGTTTGGCGGAGTCGGTATTAATCTGCAAAAACAGCGTTTGAAGAACCGAGTGGATATTTTGGTGGCGACTCCAGGGCGACTGCTGGATCACGTGCAGCAGGGCACGCTGAACCTGTCACATATTGAGGTTTTAGTTCTAGATGAAGCAGATCGGATGCTGGACATGGGCTTTATCCATGATATCCGCCGCATCCTTGCACTTTTGCCCAAACAGCGACAAAATTTGTTATTCTTCGCTACTTTTTCGGACAAAATTAAAGCACTAGCCGCCGGGTTACTCAATAACCCGAAGATGATTGAGGTGGCACGCCGCAACGTCACCGCCGAGACAATCGCCCAAAAAATTTACCAAGTAGACCGTGACAAGAAACGTCAATTGCTTGCTCACCTAATTCGGCGAGATAATTGGTATCAAGTTTTAGTGTTTACTCGTACTAAGTATGGTGCTGACCGTTTAGTTAAGCAGTTGGGTGAAGACCGCATTCAAGCATTGGCAATCCACGGGAATAAGAGTCAGCCAGTGCGTACCAATGCTCTGGCAAAGTTCAAGAATGGTAGCTTACAGGTATTAGTGGCGACAGACATTGCTGCTAGAGGTCTTGACATCAGCGAACTACCCCATGTAGTCAACTTTGATTTACCTAATGTACCGGAAGATTATGTTCATCGCATTGGGCGAACTGGTCGTGCTGGTGCGTCAGGTGAAGCCGTATCCCTGGTATGCGTTGATGAATACAGTCTATTGACAGATATCGAAAAACTGATTGAGCAGCGTTTGCCAAGGGAAGTAGTGGCTGGCTTTGGCCCTAATCCCGATATAACGGCCGAACCAATCCCCAATGGACGGCAACACAGACCCAAATCTGGAGGTGAAAAGCGATCGCCTCGGACTCCTAAACCTTTACCCCGGACATCGGCTAAACGTAAAGTAGCACCACCCGCGACTAATGGCGAGAAGCCTGGGGCTCGTTCGTCCGTATCGCGCCGTTCTAAGTAGGGACTAGTACCGCAAGGCGTAATTCGTAATTACCTATTTGCAAGGGTTTCAGATATTTCAAATGGGTGGCTTATTTACGCCGTGCTGTACTATTAATTCATCTCATTAATTCTCATAGGTGAGGGTGGTGAGATCCCCGACTTCTTTAAAGAAGTCGGGGATCTTACATATTGCCACAAAATTAATGACATAGACCACTAGTACTGCAATGCGGAATTAAAAATTAGAAATGAAAACAGCGTAAGAATTTCATCGCACTTTGCGCTAAATCCCCTTTACAAAACTGTACTTCCGATTTCTTTAATTAATCCATTACAGCTAAGACAGCTTTCGGCAATAACTTATCTTTAAACCAAACAATTCTGGCGGGGACATCATTTAATTTTACTCCCGCCTTTTCTAAATTAAGTCGTTCAGAAATTGCCAAAATTAAGTCATCACGTCCAGCCCGCCGCACTTGAGAAAACTTTTTTTGTAAATATTCTGGTCGCCAATAACCAACAATTTCTAATAAGAAAGTGCGTCCATCAGAATGCACTAAGCGAAAATCGGGAATCATCACACTACCGGGAATTGGGATTAAATCAACTTCTCGCTCTAATGCCCAACCACTTTTCAAAGCATCCCATTTATCAGCAAAGGATGCTTCTAACATACTATCGTAAGGCTTTCCGGGCGGATAGTGGGATACTAAACCACATTCAGAATTGAGGGTGAAACGTCCCGTTTTCCAAGTATTTGTATAAGCATCGCGGGTTTGGAGAATAGAAGAAAGACTCCATTTAGTAACGTGAAGTAAAGCCGGAATAAGTTTAGCGATCGCTAACCCATATCGTGTACTAGGATTAAACAAACTCGTCGGCCCGTCAATGGTAATGGTAAACCCGTGGTCAGCATCACCTTCAATATAAGCCATCAATTGAAACAACTTTAAATAGCGAAATAACAGCTTATATTCACCTGGAACATTACGATGAGCATTTAACACCAGTTGACTGGCCTTATAAAACACACCCTGCACTTGAGATAAGTTATATCTATTTAACAAATCTGGCGCTGTTGGTGCATCAAAAACAGTCAAAATCTTATTTTCAGATAAATCAGCATATAGTCCATTCCGAACCTGTTCTAATAATACTTCCCGCTCAAGTTCTTGAGTTAACTCATCAGCAATTTTACTCAGAGTAACTTGGGTTGATTCTCGACTAGAAACAGACTTTGCAGCCAACGAAAACACCCGTTCTCTTAACATCTGTGGTTCCAAAGGACTAACCACCTCAAAAGTGCAAAAACTGCTTTTGAGAATATAAGCTAATCCCCGCTTTACCCGATAATCTGTAGAATCTCCTTCAAAATCAGTCAGTTGTCGCTCAAGCACACCCTGAGTCTTCCCCACTGCTGATTGAAAATAATTAATTAACTCAATCGCCAACTCCGAAGTTTTTTGATCAATCTTCAGTCTCTTCGGGATGATCTCCTCCCCGTTTTGGCGATGCATCAGTAAGTCTGTCGGTAACATCTGAATTTTGAATTTTAGATTTTGAACTTCCCGTTGAATAATTAATTTCTAACTGTTCCGCAGCCTTCAAACTCCTTTCCTTCCCACTCCCATACACAACCTGCAAATTCCCTTTCTTCTCCCCTTGTCCCCTTGTCTCCTTGTCTCCTTGTCCTCTTCTCCTAGCCGAAGTCCCCTCCTCACTCGTATCCTCCGCCACCACCTCATACAAAATCGCCTGCTTATTCTCAATATTCCCCTTCCGTAAAATCCTTCCCAAGCGCTGAGTATACTCCCTAGCCGAACCCGTTCCCGATAAAATAATCGCCACAGAAGCCGCAGGTACATCAACGCCTTCATTCAACACATGAGAAGCAACCAAAGTATTATATTTACCCTCTCGAAACTTAGTTAATATCTCATGCCGTTCCTTTACAGGAGTTTGATGAGTAATCGCCGGAATTAGCAACTCTTGAGAAATGCGATAAACCGTTGCATTATCAGCAGTAAAAATCAAAATTCTTGCTGGATAATGTTCTGCCAATAAATTAATCAAAATTCGCAACTTCCCATCAGTACCCAAAGCGATATCTTTCGCTTCGCGGTGTGCTAACATCGCCCTACGTCCAGATTGCGATCTAGCACTCATTTGCACAAACATTTGCCAACCTTGCAGACTCCCCAAAGAAATCTTCGATTGCTTCAAAAAGTCGTTGCGGGTTTGAATTAACTGGTTGTATCTTTCCCGCTCAAGTTGCGATAATTTTACCTTAATTTGGACAATTTCATGTTCTGCTAACGCCTTCCCTGCCAAATCTTCGGCGCGTTTACGATATACTTCTTCACCAATCAGAATATTTAAATCAGCGTGTTTACCATCAGTGCGTTCCGGTGTAGCAGAGAGTCCCAGGCGATAAGGTGCGATCGCATATTCAGCGATAACCCGATTAAAATCTGTCGGTAAATGATGGCATTCATCAAAAACAATCAATGCATATTGATTTCCCAATGTCTCAGCGTGAATTGCTGCACTATCATAAGTTGCAACTAGAATCGCCGTTCTATCCCGCGAACCACCTCCCAACAATCCCACCTCAGCATCGGGGAAAGCCGCTACTAAATGTGCATACCACTGATGCATTAAATCTAAAGTTGGCACCACAATTAGCGTCGTGCGGGGCGTTGATTGCATCGCCATTTGTGCTAAATAAGTCTTTCCCGCCGCCGTGGGAAGCACAACCACCCCCTGTCTACCTGCCAGTTTCCAAGCCGCTAACGCCTCAGTCTGGTGGGGATAGGGTTCCATTTCCAAAGTGGGAACCAAATCTACAGGATAAAATTGCTTGGCCTCATCGATAAAATTCACATCTTCCGCTTGTAGTGCTTCTACTAGCGATCGGTATCTAATTGCTGGAATGCGGAATTTTTCAACTCTATCATCCCACGTAGCATAATCCATCCAACCTTTGCCGCGTGGTGGTGGATGCAAAATTAATGTGCCACGATCAAAATTTAGTGTAGGGGTACGAGCCATTTATGGGAATTGGGTATTGGGGATTGGGTATGGGGGATTGGGCATTGGTAATTTTTCCATTCGCCATGCCCCATTCCCTAGTCTATTGATTACTAATAACGCAAAAAGTGCATGATTCATCCAATTAACTCTGACAAAACCCAACTAGATGCCCTCATTAGTCACGGAATGTCCAATCGGCAAACCAACAATAACCTTGCCGAATCCTACAAAGAACAGCGACAGAGCTTTCTACTGAAACGCCTACAATTGCAGGCTCAGATTATGCTGGTAGCTGGCTTGACTTTAATCGCTTTTTTCCTTTGGGCAAATTCATATCTAGAAGCCAAGATATACGCTTTTAAAATTGGGATTGTCGTAGAATTATTCATTTTTATTTGTTGGGGTTTATGTAAAACTCCTATCGGTCGTCGCCATCCTGACTTAATTTTTTTGAGTTTATGCTGGGCTGTAACTTGTGTTGTCCAAATTGATATAGCTTTATTGTTTAATAATCTGGAACCTAGAAGCAATATTTGGACTTTGATGTTTCTTACTCAGGCTACAATTATACCAGTTCAATGGTGGATGCATTTAATATCTCAATTCGGAACAATAATTTGCTATTTAATCTTATATTTCTTATATAATCCTATATTGAAGAATCCATCAGCTTTTTATGCTGAACAAGGATTATACTTCTTTTGGACTTGCATAATTTGTGTATTTTCTGTATTCTTATACGAACGCTTGCGAAAAAAAGAATTTTATGCACGTAAAGCAATGGAACTGGCGCAGCAAAAATCGGAACGGCTACTACTAAATATTCTGCCAGGGATGATTGCGGAACAATTAAAACAACAGCCTACAACTATTGCTGATAGTTTTATGGAAGTTACGGTATTATTTGCCGATATTGTTGGTTTTACAGAGCTTTCAGCTCGGACATCTCCTACGGAATTAGTCGAGTTCTTAAATACAATATTCTGTTTGTTTGACCAATTAGCAGAACTTCACGGAGTAGAGAAAATCAAGACTATTGGCGACGCATATATGGCTGTTGCCGGATTGCCAAATCAGTCTAACGATCATGCTTCAGCCATAGCTAATATGGCGTTGGATATGCAAAATGCTATAGCTATGTTTAATGCAGAAAATAATCAATTATTTAGCATCCGTATTGGCATTAGTACAGGACCAGTTGTAGCAGGAGTGATTGGGCTGAAAAAATTTGCTTACGATCTATGGGGAGATACAGTAAATACTGCTAGTAGAATGGAATCACATGGAATAGCCGGTAGTATCCAGGTCTGTGAAGCAACTTATCAGCTTTTAAAAGATAAATACTTATTCGATAAACGAGGTTTAATTCAGGTTAAAGGCAAAGGAGAAATGATGACTTATATCCTAAAGGAACTTAATTTAAAACTAATATAAGTATGCTGTTTGACGGAGATAGAGAAATATAAAATATATAATTAGAGCGATAAATTTTAGCTGTTTTACCTTTGCTAAAACTAAGTTTTAATACTTTAGATAGATTCACAGCAAATAACTGCTTTAATGTGTATTATTTCGATGCATAATAAATATTGAGCGATGTCTACGGCGGGCTGTGACGCTCGCAGACTCGCTAACGCGTCGCATTCTCTAGCTGATTTGGGGAATAATCCTTTAGCTAGCTGCATAAAAGGAGAAGCCACATTGAAAGGAACACGTTCCCTTCTAGCACCCTATGCTGTTGCACTATTGGCTGTTGGTAGCGCATTGCTACTAACACTATTGCTACAGCCACTACTGAAACCAACTATTTTCCTGCTGTTTTTTGCTGCCGTAGCGGTTAGTGCTTGGTATGGTGGTATCGAAGCAGGGCTGCTGGCTACTGCTTTGTCTACTTTAACTGTTAGCTATTTTTTCTTAGAGCCAGTGTTTTCGCTCTCGGTTGCGAGTCTAGACAACATAAGACGGTTAGGCTTGTTTGTCCTGGTGACAACATTCATCACCTTGCTCAACTCAGAGTTACGCACTGCCAAACAACATCTTCAAATGAGTTTGCAGAAGTTAAAAGTGAGCGAGGCAAAGTTGAGAAGGTTGGTAGAGTCTAACATTATTGGGATAATTGTAGCCAATATGGATGGGGCGATCGCAGAAGCCAATGATGCTTTTTTACGAATGGTAGGTTATTCGCAAGAAGATTTACTTGCCGGGCGGGTTCGGTGGCGCGATATAATCTCACCAAAATATATTGAAGCAAACAACAGTGCGATCGCAGAACTCAAAGCCAAAGGTGTGTGTCAGCCTTTTGAGAACGAATACATCCGCAAAGATCAGAACTGTGTTCCCATCCTGCTAGGTTCTGCTTTGTTAGAAAATAATTCTAACGATATTATCTCTTTTGTCCTTGATTTAAGCGAACGCAAACAGGTAGAGCTTGCCCTATGCCAAAGCGAAGAACGCTACCGCGCTTTTTTAGAGCAGAGTTCAGAAGGTATTTGGTGCATTGAACTAGAAGTACCAATTTCGCCAGATTGTCCAGAAGATGAACAAATTCAACATTTTTACCAATATGTTTACTTGGCCGAATGTAACAATGTGATGGCACAGATGTATGGCTGTTCTCGTGCTGAAGAAATTATCAACGCCAGACTAGGAGATTTTCTCATTCCCTCCGATCCACATAATATTGCATACCTGCGTAATTTTATCCGTTCTAACTACCGATTAATCGATGCAGAATCTCACGAAATAAATAAGCAAGGTAATTCCAAATATTTTTTGAATAATCTAGTGGGAATTGTCGAAAATGGGCTTTTAGTCAGAGCGTGGGGAACTCAACGCGATATCACAGAACGCAAACAAGCAGAAGCAGCACTAAATCAACAAGAAGAGCAACTGCGGCTAATTACAAATGCTGTGCCTGTCCAGATTTCTTATGTTGATACTCAGCAGCGTTATCGCTTTAATAACAAAGGATATGAAGACTGGTTTGGACTTCCCGCTTCCGAAATTTATGGTAAACACATTAGAGAAATTATGGGAGAGTCGGTTTATCAGTCAATTCTTCCTTATGTAGAAGCAGTACTTTCTGGAGAGAAAGTCACTTATGAAACCCAATTACCTCATAAAGATGGCACACACCATTACATAAATGTAAGTTATGTTCCCCAGTTCAGCGAGCAAGGAAAAGTTGAAGGATTTGTTGCCTTAATCACAGATATTACACTTCACAAGTTAGCAGAAGCAGCTCTGAAACAGAGCGAGAAACGGTTAAAGACACTCACCGAAAAAGTCCGCATAATTCCTTGGGAGGTAAATGCCACTACCGGAAATTTTACTTATGTAGGACCGCAAACCGTTGAGATTCTTGGTTATCCATTATCAGACTGGTACATCGATGATTTCTGGCAAAAACACATGCATCCAGAAGATCGCGAGTGGGCTATTCAGTATTGCCAAGAATCTTCGCTGTCACTGAATAATTACGAATTTGAATACAGAATGTTGGCTGCTGATGGCAGAGTTGTGTGGCTGTATGACATTATTAATGTCGTGCGAGATGAGAATGGGCCGCAGCTACTACATGGGTTTATGCTCGATATTACCGATCGCAAGCAAGCAGAGCAAGAACGCGAACAACTGCTTGAGCGCGAAAAAGCAGCACGCGCTGATGCAGAATCAGCAAACCGGATGAAGGATGAGTTTCTCGCCACCCTCTCCCACGAACTCCGTACACCCTTAAACGCCATATTAGGTTGGACGCAGCTACTGAGAAATCGTAAGTTTGATGAGGCTACTACTGCGCGGGCGTTAGAAACAATTGAGCGTAACACTAAATCCCTGACACAACTGATCGAAGATGTCCTAGATGTATCACGGATTATTAGGGGCACACTTCATCTCAGTATCCATCGGATAAAACTTGTACCACTTGTAGAGGCGGCAATTGATACTGTGCGCCCAGCAGCTGAGGCTAAAGAGATTAACATCAAGTGTAGATTCGATCCTGAAGTTGGGGTAGTTGTGGGTGATACCAACCGCTTGCAACAGGTTGTGTGGAACTTGCTCTCCAACGCCGTCAAGTTTACACCCAAGGGTGGAAGAGTTGATGTGCAATTAGAGCGGATTGAATCTTCCGTGCAAATTCGGGTAAGCGATACGGGAGCGGGAATTGCTGCCGAATTCCTCCCCCATGTATTTGAACGTTTTCGTCAAGCTGACAGTTCCAGCACGCGATCGCATGGCGGACTAGGATTAGGGTTAGCGATCGTCCGTCACTTGGTAGAATTACACGGTGGCACAGTCTCTGTTGAAAGTCTAGGAGTTGGACAGGGAGCGACATTCATTGTCAATCTGCCGATGAAAGCCGTTTATGTAGAGGCTAATACAGCAGAGCAACCTTCATCTCTGGTGGATGTCCCAGAGGCTAATAATTACCTGCCGAGATTAGATGACTTGCGAGTGCTAATTGTTGATGATGAGGCAGACGCGCGTCATTTACTCACCACAATTCTGGGACAGTATGGGGCGCAAGTCATAGCAGCTGCATCTGCTTGTGAAGCCCTGCTTGCTTTGCAACAATTTCGCCCCCATATACTGGTGAGCGATATCGGAATGCCACAACAAGATGGCTACGCACTAATTCGTCAAGTGAGGGCGCTACCAACAGATCAAGGAGGGCGGATTCCAGCAGTGGCGCTGACAGCCTACGCTAGGGCAGAAGATCGCACGCAAGCTTTGTTAGCAGGCTTTCAACTCCACGTCCCCAAACCAGTAAATCCCTCTGAGTTAGCAGTTGTAGTTGCCAACCTCACTGGACGCACTTGAATAATTAAAAATTAAAAATTAAAAATTCAAAATTCAAAATTCAAGATGAATTTAATATTTCTTTTGCTTTTTACTTTTGCCTTGTTTGATGAATTTTTATAATGGTTCACGAGTATTAAAGGCTTATTAGTGAGCCTTTAATACTCGTCAACGGAGTTCAAATACTCGGCGACGGAGTTCAAAGGTGGATTCATCCAGTTCAAATACTCGGCGACGGAGTTCAAAGGTGGATTCATCCAGTTCAAATACTCGGCGACGGAGATAAAAGGTGGATTCATCCAGTTCAAATACTCGTTAACGGAGATAAAAGGTGGATTCATCCGGCTCAAATACTCGTTAACGGTTTTTTGATGACACGCTGCTAATCGCAAAGACGCGATAAATCGCGTCTCTTGCCTTAACCGAACCGTATTGTGCTGTGCCCTTACGAAAGATATGGTTTTTAACGTTAATCCATATTTGGTATTTCTTGTCAATGCGTAAGTCTTATAGAATTAGAATTGATGTGACGTTTCTTAGTAGCTAAAGTGTCAGATTCTCTGCCATTGCGCGATCGCTATATTGCCTTAATCGATGAAATTGTTGAAACCACCCTCAAGGGCAAAATTAGCTCTGTTGAGATGGTGTACCAAATGCTGCTTAAAGGAATTACTTCCGGTACAGGGGAGGTATTTGAGTTAGTTTTGAGCGATCGCTTGAATGCCCTCCAAAGCCAAGTAGATGGTGAAAAAGATGAACTCAAGAAAGCTAAAGCTACTCGCAGTTTGAGAGCCATTAAGACCATTCAGAGTCAATGGCAACGTTGGCAAGAGCAAAACAAAACTACAGAAGCGATCGCTTCGGCAGTTACAGAAATTACCACAGCCCCGGCTGACGAGCGACTGGCGACATTTTTACGGATTACTGACCCAAATCAGAAGTATCCGCTAAATTTACAACAACTACAGCAATTATCAAAAGCATTACAGCAATTTGCCCAGGCAGATAGTGATTTAGAACAGTTTTCCGAAGGGATTACCCGTGGTTTAGCTTCTTGGCAGCGATTGCAAGACAACTTGCTCAGTTGGATGTACGAGCAAAAAGAAGCTTTAGGATTTGGCGGCGTACCGGGAGAACGTGGCCCTTGGGCAAGTTGGGCGAAACAACTCAATAGTGAGTTACCCAAAGCACTGCTTCGCACCTTAGCGATGGAAGAATCAGCAATTGAGTTTGCCCAGCGACAACGGGGAATCACCCTGAGAGATTGGGTGGAAATGGCATTAATTTTACAGTTCTTGCAACGGGGGCTAATTAACTGGTTTGACCAACAAGCTTACGATGTTAAGGCCGGGCCAAAGTTGTCCATTTCCACTTTTTTGACCTTTGCAGTGATTTGGAGTCAATTAGCCAGTGGTTTTGCAAGCATTGGGACAGTATACGCCGATGCCTGTTCTCAAATCATGCTCCAGATTTTGCGAACCTTTGCCCAGCGTCCATATTTTCCCTTTTACGGGGGGATATTTGCCTCTTTTACTGGTACTTATTTACGAGATGCCCTCGATTATTTGGATGAACCATTGCGACGAGGCGAGGGAACCCAAGAAAAGGCGCGGATATTGACCCTTTTAGGTTATTCTCAGCGTGCTTTGGGGCAATACCAGCGCTCAATTGATTTTCATCAGCAGGCGTTAGAGATAGCCAGGAATGCAGGCGATCGCGCTTGTGAAATAGCCAATCTCAACCACCTCAGCCGCACCTACGTGCAACAGCAAAATTATGCTGAAGCAATTAACTACAGCCAACGAGCATTAATATTGAGTCGGCAAGCAGGCGATAGAACAGGAGAAGCCAACGCGCTGGTAAATTTGGGTTACAGCGAAGTCATGCAGGCTCAAGAACTGGAGAATCTAGAACCTGAAACTTATGAAGCCGCAATTAATTATTTGGAACAAGGTTTAAAATTATCAGAAAAATTAGGCGATATTCAAAGTAAAGCTTTATGTGTGAGTAGCTTAGGAATCGCTTATCTAGTAATTGGAGAACACCAAACTGCAATTAAATATTTGGAGGATGGCTTTAAAACAGCGCAAGTTTCCGGCGATTTGTATCTCCAGGGACGGAACCTAGCTTATTTAGCAGAAGCTTATTATCATCTCCACAATTCGGAAAAAACTGTTTACACAGGCTGTTTGGGAATGTATCTTTTGGAGCAAATTGCTTCTAATGAGTGGCGGCAAGCGGCAGGGTTACTAACAATTTTGCAGGGGCAAATTGGGGCAGAAGCTTTCCAAAATTTCTTACAGCAACATCGCCCTAAAATAATTGCGGTTATCGGTGTAGATGGGTATGATTACATTCCAAAATTATTAGAGATATACAAGCAAGATATGTGACTTCTAAAATCTCTGCTTTCTACTCGTACCTCTGCGGTTTAAAAGTAATTTATTGAACCACAGAGGCAAGGCAGCGTGGTCTTCTCCCAAAGGGAGAGGCTAGCGCCAAGGGGGTTTCCCCCATGAGCGACTGCCGCGCAGAGAACACAGAGAAAATAGAAATTATAGCGCTTCTCGAATGGAAGCAATACATTTTGACCTCTCTCCTTTTAGGAGAGAGGCTTTGATGCTCACTCCCCAACGCTAGCTTTTAAGGAGCTGGGGGTTAGGTCTGTATTTCACGCAATTGAGAACCGCTATAGGGACACAGTTTAAAATTTATTTTTTAATTTTGAATTGTTAAGTTTGTATTGTCTATTTATCAGTCAATTTATCAAGATTTGTCTTGATTAAAAAATCTTGAATTCGGTTGATAAATTCTTCTAAATCTGCGATTAAATTGGCCATACCAGTAATCTCATGTTTGCGACTTAGTATTTCTAGTTTTTCTGCCAATTTATGCATAATTGTAACTCCCATATTCCCACTAGAACCCTTGAGATGATGAGCTTCCCATGCAATTTGTTGAAAGTCTTGAGCAGCGAATGCAGCTTTGGTAAATTCTAAATGACTTTGGCTATCTTCTTGGAACAGTTGCAAGAATTCTAACTCCAACTCTGTATCGTTATCTGAAAGTTGATGTAAGTATCCCCAATCAATTGGTAGGTCGATTAAATTTCTACTTTGACTATCTTGATTAGTAGATGTGGGTTCTGAAATCATAACTGCCTCAAAAGTAATAATTATTTCACTCCAACGCTCTAGCACTACTGCTAAATCTTTTTTATTTACTGGTTTACTTAAATAGTCATCCATGCCTGCATCTCTACAGTTTTGTTGGTCTTCTGCCATAGCGTTAGCAGTAAGAGCAACCACCACAGGTTGCCGATGGTTAGCAAATGAACTTGCTGAACGACGACGAATTTCTCTTGTCGTTTCCAAACCATCCAAAATTGGCATTTGATAATCCATAAAAATCAAGTCATAAGGAATTTTATCTAAAATTTGCAAAACTTCTTGACCATTGGCGACAACATCAGCCTTGTAGCCTAAATTCTGAAGCTGCTTGAGGATGACTTTTTGATTAACAAGATTATCTTCTGCTAGCAACAATTTTAACTTGGGTTTAGTGGAATCATTTATTGGTTCTACCTGTATTGGCACAAACGGTTGCTCAATTCTATAAACATGAGAGTCATCTAGTTTTGTTTGGCTTCCTAAGATATTCACGATTGTCTCCAGTAATCGCGATGGCTTCACTGGCTTGACCAAATAACTAGTAAATCCTATGTTTAGCGCCCTTTGCACTTCATCTGTTTGATTAGTATAGGTCATCATAATTAAAGGGATATCAGCAATGGCAGGGTTTGCCTTAATTTGTATCCCCAAATTCATCCCATCTATTTCGGACATTTGCATATCAATCACAGCTATATCATAGGGAACTCCCTGCTCGACACTTTGCTGTAAAGCTTGTAAAGCCGTAGTTGCAGAACTAGCCTCATCTACGTGTATCCCCCAACGGGTAGCTTGATGATAAATAATTTTGCGATTAGTTGCATTGTCATCTACGACTAATAAGCGCCGTTGATTTAAAAGTTCACGTTCAGGATTCTGATAAATAGGTTGATGCTGTTTGGTGAAAGGTAACTCAAACCAAAATTTAGATCCTTGATCTATTTGACTTTCAACCTTAATTTCTCCTCCCATCAAATTTACTAACTGTTTACAGATTGCTAATCCTAAACCTGTACCACCATACTTACGTGTAATAGAAGCATCCACTTGGGTAAATGGTTGAAAAAGTTTACTTTGGTCTTGCAATTCCATACCAATTCCCGTATCTGTAACGGAGAATTGGATAATAGCTGTAGCGTAATTTTCTGATTGCAATTCTGCTCGTACCACCACTTCTCCATTACTGGTAAACTTAATAGCATTACCTATCAGGTTCATCAGAACTTGCCGTAAGCGATTAGCATCTCCTTGGAGATAAGTCGGGACATTGCGATGAATCAAGGCGGCAATTTTTAATCCCTTATGATGGGCTTGAGGGGCCAACAATTCTAAAACTTCTTCAACGCAAGTGGATAAATCAAAATCCAGAGTTTCAAGCATCATTTCCCCGGCCTCAAGTTTGGATAAATCCAAAATCTCATTGATGAGATATAGAAGCGCGTCGCCACTGACACTAATTGTTTCTGCTAAATCTTTTTGTTCTGGTGTTAAAGAAGTTTCTAATAGCAAACCAGTCATTCCCAAAACAGCGTTCATGGGAGTACGAATTTCATGGCTCATGTTCGCCAAAAAACTACTTTTGGCTTGCGAAGCCAACTCTGCTTGTTGACGAGCAATTTCAAGTTCTTGTCGTTGCAGGGTTTCGGCTTCTAGTAACTTGGCTTGAGTTAAAGCAATGCCTATTTGGTTAGCTAGTTCTCCTAAAAATTCAATTTCCCAGCTGACCCATTGTCGGGAATGACTACATTGATGGGCAATGAGAAATCCCCAAAGTTCATGTTTGAGGATAATGGGGACAACAACGTTAGCTTTAACAGCAAATCTTTGCAGTAATTCAATGTGACAAGGATGGATATTAGCTTTTTCGATATCAGTAAAAGCTTGTATCCGTCCTTCACGGTATTTCTGGATGTATTTTTCCTCGAAACAAGTGTCGATAATATTCTGTCCCAAAACTGCGGAAAAGTTGGGAAGTACTGCCTCTTGAAGCGCAGTTAACGAATAATTTGATTCTAGCTGGAAGATTAATACACGGTCTGCTTTTAGAAGCTTTTGCACCTCTGTAACGCTGGTTTTGAGTACTTCATCAATTTGTAAAGATTCACGAATTTTTAGGGTGACATTGGCTAACAATTTCGCTCGCAAGTTTTGTTGTTGCAATTCATTCTCTGCTGTTTTAAGCTGCTGGTAAGCAGTAGCTTGTTGAATTGCGATCGCCATCTGGGTCGAAAGCTGTTGCACTAGAGAGATTTCTTCAGCTTGCCAAACTCGAGGAGCAAGACTCTCAACAACGCTCAGTAATCCCCACAGATTGCCACCTTGGATAATTGGAACCAAAATTTTGGCTCTAGTCTGCAACGTTTCCAGTAGTTTTCGGTGGCAATCACTGATCTGTGCTGTGTAGATATCAGATACAACTCGAATTCTTTCATGGTGATATAAATCAAATATATCAGTAGCAGAACAGGTATTGTAAACCTGTTTACCCAGGTAAGAAACATAACCATCCTTGACTGAATCTGCCATCACAACCATGCTCCAGTCAGGTTGAAACTGCAAGATCATCGCGCGATCGCAATTTAAGAGCGATCGCACTTCTTGAACTGTTGTGTCGAGAATATCCTGTAGGTTGAGCGAAGAATGGACTTGGCTAGCAATAGTTGCAATTAATTGTTCCCGCTCTGCTTTGGCCGTGAGTGTAGCTGTACGCTGTTGGACTAGCTCCTCTAATTCGGCGTTGCGATTTTTCAGCAGTGCTAATTTCTCTGCTTCTAATCGATTTACCTGATATTCCAATACTCCAACTAAATTAGTTAACTCGACTGGATTGAGTACTTTCAAAATACTGCTCTGAGTGACGATTCCTAATAACTCTCCTTGAGTTCCAGTCACAGCTATCCGCTTGACTAAGTATTGCCGCATTAGCTCTTGAACTCTCCATAAAGAGTACTCAGGGCTGACTGAGAAAACTGGCGTACTCATCACAACCTCTGCCTGGAGATGTTCAAAATCCAGTTCTAATGCTTGAAATTGGACAATATCTCGCTCTGTCAGAATCCCAATTGGTACTTGTATGACTTGACCTTGTGCCACTCGTTCTTTTACAAGTATCACTGAACTCACCCGATTTTTTGCCATCAGACGAGTAATAGCGAGCATAGAGACGCTTGGAGCAGCGCAAATCACTTCCGAAGTCATCACATCTTCCGCTAGGCGCAGGTGCAGCAAGTCTATTGGACGTGACAATTGCTGCAAGCTTTCATGAGTTAATAGTCCAACTATTTCATCTTGTTCATTGAGCAGGGGCAAGTGGCGAATCCGATACTGCTGGAGTAGATTGACAGCTAAGAACAGATCGGTAAATGCAGATTGGTGTAAGCTAATGACTGGATGTGCCATTACATCAGCGATCGCCAGATTCTCTAGTTTTCGCATTTGAGAACTGAGTCGAACCACGTCTCGTTCAGTAAAAATCCCTAACAACTGATTCCCTTCAACAATCAACACACAACTTGATCGCGCCTCAAGATGCCTGGCTTCAATTTCCATATCTGCTTCTCTTGAAGATGAACACACAGTGCGACTACCACTCATCAAAGCAATCGCCGCCATCACAGATGTACTTGGCGAAACGATCAGTGGGTTGCGAACAATCGCTGACTCCAAATCAGCTTCTGTCAAAGCAGTGGAAGATATGAACATTCTTACAAGGACATTTCAAATTTTTCAACTGACACTTTATAATTCCCGTTCTACTAACCTATTTAACACGGGCACTAAAATATGAAAGGAAATAAATCGATATGTTCCAACAATTCAATAACGCATCTACGTTAAAAAATGACTTTGACATAACCTAAGCATATTGCCTTACAAAGGGGGGGTTAGAGGATTTTCCCGAGCAGAATATCATTAATACCAATCAGATTGCTGTAGATTCAAGAAGTTTTCTTCTTTTCTATTTGGTAAGCCTGTAATAGATATTCGCCATTGAAATGAATTAGGTGAGTTGAATCTTCAGCAACCCAAACATCTGTTTCCCAAGCAATCTCTGCCAGATATGCCACCATTGCCTTACGGCTGAGAAATGCTGTTACCATCACCAGAGGAATTTCGGCATTTCTGAATAAGACTTCAAGTTCTTTCTTCCGTTTAGGATTAATTGGCCCATGTGAAGTTACAGCTTCAATCAGCACCAACCAGTTATTTGTTGTGAAGTGAATAATTACATCTGGCATTTTGCCGTGAGAATCGATATTAACGCCTAAATCGGTCAATGCTGCTGCATCAAAATGGGCGAATTTATCATCTGTATCGCCAACATAGATGAGTTTTCCATTAGGTGTAAAACGAGAGGCAAAATCATTAATAATTTTTTCAATCAGAATATTTTGACCACCTGGCGATAAAGTTTTAATTTCTCCATCAATTACTATCGGAATACGGCACACTTCCCGTTCTTGAGCATACTGCTTTTTCAAAGTGTCAACTGAAGCAAGATAAGTACAGATGCTTTTTTCCCATTCTTCAGTACCGTAGGTTCGTAAGAGTTCGAGCGCACTGTTCTGAATTTGATATACAGTTTTTGGACTATTAACAGGGCGACTTAAATTATCTGGATTAGCAACTATCAAAGCTGTATCTAGAAATTGATGCACTGTCTGGCGGCGAACTGTTTCCCGTGTGTTGGGCTTATAAGTTTTGCCATAATGTTGAGCCATAAAGTCCATTATCGGCGTAATTCCCATCAAAGGGGAAGTTGCTAATTGCCAAGAGTCTGTCGGTTTTAAGCCAAGCAACGCTAGGAGAGTTAAAGCTGATCGTTCGTTGAGTTGTGTTCGGGGAAATCCCAATTGTGTCAATATTTGCAGCGCTTCATCAATTCGAGACTTAGTTACAATTGGATTATTCTCTGACAGATTCGACATACTCTGTAGCTGATTTTCTATAAGTTCATCAATTTTCCGCAAAGAAGGAAACTGCTCTTTAATCTCTGTCCCTAAAGACAATAACTGTTCCAAATTAGGGTACTTTAATGTTCGCAAATCTGTTGCATTTACCTGAGTATGCCCATTGAACAACCGAAAAAAAGCATCAACTAGGGTTGAATTTAGATAAACAGCAAGCCCACGAGCCAAGTTAAGGCTAAGTCCCCGTCCATCTTTATGAAAGTAATTCAAGTGATTTTCAAAGCCGATATAGGCATAATTAAATTGATTGGCATCATAAACCACTGCGACAACACGCCTTTTCTCTTCTTTCGATGAAAATCTTTTGCATAAGACATAATGCTCATTTGGGATCAAAAGATTGGCTGTTTTTTCTAGGGAAACTATCGCTTGAGGCTTTTTGGTGATTTTTGGGTGTTCCACATACCCATTTGCTAAGTTCACCGGATAAATTAAAGGAACGGTATTGTTTTCTAGATTTGCTCTTAAGTACTCTTTTGCTCTAAAATCTACTACCCGTCCGGTTGAAACTGTTAGCCCTAAATCTTTCAAAGTGCAGGGGAAAATTTCAATTCTATCAACAATTTGCTGGCTAATCTTATCTGGAATAATATGAATAAACTGCTCTCGATCGTTGGGATTAACTAAGGCTGTATATGGTACAGATTGCGACATTATCAAGTCATCATTAGCTCCAGAACTGGTATTGATAATGACGTTGCTAGATTTTTGCCTTTCTTTTATCGCTTGGATGATAATAGTTTCCTGCAAAATATCATCGTCACTAAATGCTTCTTGCCGCGACTCAAAAAGATGTACTTGTTGTAAAGCCATCATCTCTAAAAACATTTTGCGGAAGTCACGGAAATACGGCCCGTTGCAAAAACTGCGCGGGGTAATCGCTACAAACTCCCCACTTGGTTTTAGAAGTTGCGCTGTAGCTGCCATAAAACCAGTGTAAAGATTGCTAGTTTCCAAACCGATGGAATGCAGCAATTTCCGCACCTTAGAATTAGCATTAATTTTTAAATAAGGCGGGTTGAGAATAGCATGGGTAAATTTTGTTGCCTTTGCACTATTTAATAAACCAATCTGAAGTAGCCTGACTGCATCTTCGATAAAATCAGTCTCACGAATTTCGTAATTAAAGGAAATACCTACACGTTGACATTCCTTCTCACATAGCTCTAGAGTCTGATGCAAATATCCAATTAGAAAAGGGTCAATTTCATAAGCTACAACACACAAACTTGACGTATGTTGTCGATGCTGGCACACTTTTGCTACAAAAGCAGCTAGTAGTGAACCAATTCCGGCTCCAGCATCAAGCAAAGATATTTCAGGTAAATCAAGCCTATTAAACATTCCAGCCATCAATTCTGCTACTGAGGCGGGAGTGAGAAACTGACCCATCGATGCTTTTTTGTTTTGCCTGAGCTTTAAACTTGCTACAATCCGATGAAGATCGACTTCTGCAAGTAAGTTTTCACTTGATAGTTCTGCAAGGCTGGTAAAGCTCAAACTACTGTTATGACTTACTGATAATGCTCTACTACTAGATGGGACAATCACGGTCTATCTTCATTAATTGCTATCAAGTTTATATAACAATACGGTTCAGTTAAGACTAAAACTTTGCGATCAAAGTCAATTTTTTAACGAACCGCAAAGGCGCAGAGGACACAGAGAGAAAAGAGAAATGCTTAACTCAAGCGTATTGCGTTATAAGCCAATACAGTTCATTTAAGGCTAAAAATCTTTGCCAAAGTCAATTTTTTTAACGAACCGCAAAGGGCATAAAGGGAGAGAGGGTTCAAGTAATTAGTGCAAGTTTATTTAATCAACACTCAAAGAAGTCCTGCTGATTCATATAATCGTTTAAGCATTGCTGAAATCCTTGCACCATAGTCTAAATCTGCTGACCATCGCCCTGATAGTTGATCGATTAATGTTGCAATTCCACGTGTGACAAAGCGAAATCTTGGATCTACTACTTCTTGTACCAAAGGTTCTAAACTGGCGTAAGCTTTCAAATGTTGGACGTGTGCCCTCACTCCAATTCTGGCGCTTGGAAAAGATGCAGCCTCTGAACCACCACCGATCGCACCTAAACCTGCAAAGTTATTTTGCTCGGGTTTAATATCTCCGCCAAAGCGTAAAAATCCAGTTTCTACACACATTTGGCAAAAGGCAATATCATAGTTTACTCCCTCTATCCCTGCTTCTTCCCGATAAAGTTTGGGAATATCTGGAAACTTTGCCAAAGCACTTTCGTTATTGTTTCTGATGAATAATTGTAACTGTATTTCTGAAGTATTACCATTTGACATTACTCGTTCCAATTGACCAGGGCAAACGATCAAATTTGAGCGCAAACTGACAGTCCGAGTCGCAGCGTCCCAATTAACCGCAACATTAAAATCTCGTAGTTCTATCGCTTTAATATAAACTATTTTGCGATAGGCAATTCGATTAACATTAGCTGCTTTTGAAAGATCAATTCGTAGCCGATCTACTAAATCAATGGGGATGTAAGCATTACCATTAACTAATATTCCTTGTTCTGAGTAATTTTGTCCATTAATATTAATATTAATTGGTGGATAATTTGCTTCGGTTGGAGTGCCAGGAGTAGGATCGATCGCACGGCTCCAAGTTGCCAATCCATCAGCAATTCCTAAAGCAAAATCGCGGCGACGAGTTTGCAGCAAAGCCCGATCCTCTGGATTGCTAAGAAAGCCCACTTGCATTGCCAAAGCTGGAAGCGTTGTCTGGCGACAGAATGCTAAACTACCTAATCCACTATCTGTATCTGGCTTGACTCCCCGATTTGGTAATTGGGGGACGCGGCGCAATAATCCCACTAGCAACTGTTCACCATTGCTTTTACGATCGCTATTATTCGCAATATAAAAGACGCTAGCCCCACGTACAGAAGGGCTGTTAGCTGCATCAGATTTAATCTCTAAGGCAACATCACCCCGGCGGCCGCGAGAATTGATCCAGTTGATGGTTTGGGCGGCACTCAAGTCATCGGGAACTGCTAAAATTTCCAAATTTCGCGCCCTCAGTTCGGTGACGATCAAATCCCGCAGCAGAATCATCTCTTTAGCTTCAGTTGTACCACCTGCGATCGCACCTAAATCGATCCCTCCAGCTTCTCTGCCTCCATGAGCGGCTGATATAAAAATACGTCCCATTTTCAGTATTTCCTCTGATAAAATTAAATGTAAGCAATTGTATAGATCATTCTTGGTCTAGCAACAAGAATATAATAGCTATCAGTTGGTAAACCCACCGCAGTGTTAACTACCAACTCATGACTTAACAAATAGACTAGAATGCAAATCCCCCGCTTGCACCCAGATACAATTGAGGAAGTTAAACTACGGGCCGATATTGTAGATGTTGTCTCGGAATACGTAGTTCTACGCAAACGTGGAAAGGATTTTGTCGGTTTGTGCCCCTTCCATGACGAGAAATCTCCTAGTTTCACCGTCAGCCAGACTAAGCAAATGTACTATTGCTTCGGCTGTCAAGCCGGAGGAAATGCCATCAAGTTTGTGATGGAGTTGGGAAAGCGCTCTTTTGCCGATGTGGTGCTGGATTTAGCACGGCGTTACCAAGTACCTGTACAAACCCTCGAACCCGAACAACGTCAAGAATTGCAGCGTCAGCTATCTTTGCGCGAGCAGTTGTATGAAGTTCTGGCAACGTCCGCCCAATTTTATCAACATGCCCTGAGACAATCCCAAGGGCAAAAAGCGCTGCAATATTTACAATCTAATCGCCAACTCAAAGAAGAAACTATACAGCAATTTGGTTTAGGTTATGCCCCCGCAGGTTGGGAAACTCTTTATCGTTATCTAGTGGAAGATAAACATTACCCAGCGCAGATCCTAGAAAAAGCGGGATTGATTAAGCCGCGCAAGGAAGGAGGCGGTTATTATGATGTATTTCGCGATCGCTTAATGATTCCCATCCGCGATGTTCAAGGGCGCGTCATTGCCTTTGGTGGCAGAACTCTCACGGATGAACAACCGAAATATCTGAATTCACCGGAAACGGAACTTTTTAGCAAAGGTAAAACATTATTTGCCCTCGATCAAGCCAAGGGTGGAATTTCCCAACTCGATCAAGCGGTAGTGGTAGAGGGATATTTTGATGCGATCGCTCTTCACGCTGCTGGGATTAATAACGCCGTTGCTTCCCTTGGTACAGCCTTAAGCTTAGAACAAGTCCGGTTGATTTTACGCTATACCGAATCGAAACAATTAGTACTCAACTTTGATGCTGATAAAGCCGGGACCAATGCCGCCGAACGTGCGATCGGTGAAATTGCCGAATTAGCATACAAAGGCGAAGTTCAGCTAAAAATCCTTAATTTAGCCGATGGTAAAGATGCTGATGAATATTTGCATAGCCACACTCCAGAAGACTATGGAGAACTGCTAAAAAATGCGCCACTTTGGTTAGATTGGCAGATTCAGCAAATTATTCAAAACCGAGACTTGAAACAGGCTACTGATTTTCAGCAAGTAACTCAGCAATTAGTCAAATTACTTAAAAATATAGCTAACAGCGATACACGAAATTATTACGTTTCCTACTGTGCAGAAATACTCAGTTTGGGAGATACCAGACTTATACCTCTGCGAGTCGAAAATCTCTTAACTCAAATTGCTCCGGCTGCGGCTGCATACACTAAACCTGTATCAGCGAAGCAAGCATGGGGAAGTAGCAAAGTTTCCCACTCGCCAATTCCTACAGAACGCAGTCTTTTAGAACACGCAGAAGCCTTGTTACTGCGAATTTACTTGCATTGTCCTGAACAACGTCAAGCGATTATTGCCGAACTAGAAGAGCGAGATTTGCAATTTAGCCTTTCCCACCACCGATTTTTATGGCAACAGATTTTAGAAATCTCATCCGGTGATGGAGAGACAAGAAATTTTGCGTCTCAACCAGATTTAATTTCCCGCTTGCAAGACCATTTTTTAGAATTTAGCAGCGAGATGGGGTTAATTGCCCATTTATTCCATGTGAATGAAAAAAACCAGAAAGAAATACTTCGGACTCCGCAAGTAGTTCAAGCTGCGATCGCTTGCATGGACTTGGTGATGCTGGAAAAACGCTATCGCCACTTTTTGGAACTATGGCAACAAACCGATCCAGAAGCTGAACCAGAGCGTTATCAATCTTATTATCAAGCTTTCTACACCGAAAAAATCAAGCTTCAGAAAATAGACCGACAACGGCTATTTTCGATCACAGAGTTGCTGTAGCTTTGCACTCCTGAAGTTACTCTCGCAGAAATAACGCTAGCCATGCTTAAACTCACAGTTAAAACAGCCGTTATTGAAATGCTCGCTTGTCTTCAAATATTGTCGGAAATATAAACGATATAATTCACAGGCAGGAGTACTGCGATCGCCTTCTAAATTAATTAGCCCCATACTTTGTAATTTATATGCCAATACTGGCTCTAATTTCACATAATTTGTAGTGTTCATTACTTCATAAAAAGCATCTTGCAATGCTGATTCATCTCGTAGCGCTAACACATATTGCTTTAAATATTCGTGATAAATTCCTGCTTCTGTGGGTGCTTCTTGCAATAGCTTTTCTAAATCCCGTTCTAGTCCCCCTTTACCCACCAGGTGATAAAAAGCTAATCGCACCAAATAAGGATATCCTCCTACAAGTGCCATCAAACTCTCGATTTTGCTATTTGTCCAATCCAAGCCGTGACGTAGTGCTAAATCCTGCACTTGCTCTTTTGTAAAGGGAGGTAACTTAATCGGCAAACCAATATTAAATGGTGATTGAGTCAGTTTTGTGGGAACAAGAATTTCCGTTGAATAAACCAGAATCAGGCGCAGTTTTTGCCAAATTTCTACCCCTTTGGCTTGTTCATACCACGATCGCACTAATGGTAACAATTCTCCAGCAATTTCCTCATATTCAAATACCCAATCCACCTCATTCAATACCAACACAAGGGGAGTTTCTAGTGCAGACAGTAAATAATGTTGGAAATAGATAGAGCAACTTACTTTGCTACCCATATCTTCATCCCAATAATCATTGAGTTTTGGTTCTAGCTGTAACTCTCGGCTGAGATTAGCACAGAACCAGCGCAAAAATTTATCCAAACTGGTAAATATTACTTTATCTGCTTGCTGAAAATCTAACGTCACGGTGCGAAAGCCTTGATTGTTAGCGCGTGCAAGCAACTGCAAAATCAGAGAGCTTTTCCCCATCTTCTTGGGTGCTTGGATGCAGATGAGACTTCCAGGTTTAGCCATTTCTGCGTAGGCAATTTCCTCAATTGGCGGGCGAGGGATGTAGAATCTGGAATTAAGGGATACTGGGCCACTAGGAAATTCTAAAGATATAGCCGTAGATACTTTGTTGAATTCCTTAATTAATTGCTGATGTGCTTTGCTAAGACGGTGATTTTCTACAGTCTGGCGAAAGTTAGATTTATTTATCGGTTCTTTACAAAAATCACTCATTACTTGCCATAAATGAGCAGCAATTTTCCTGACACGTTCCTCGCCATAGTGAGCTTCACAGGCAATATTCGTATAAGTTTTTCCTTCCCACGAAGAACGCAATATAATCTCTTGGAGCGTTGTTAAACCCGTTGCTTGACTGGCTTTTAGTAGCAATACTACTTCATCTATAGTCATTACTCATCGGCTCCAATTAGCATGAATTTTTATCACACCATTATGTTTTGGAACTCAATGTAGTCTACCTTGTATGAATAGCAGCCAGCCCTTTCCTAAAAAAGCTACAAACAAGGCTTGACAATATTTTTGTATCCTGAAACATTTGACGTGACTCAATCATAGAATTTTTTTTACAAAATTTTTCGATTTTTTAAGTGATTACATTTGATTTGAACTACTTTTTTTAGACATATCTTAGAATGTAGATGCACACAATGTAGCTATTTTTTCTAAAAAATGGCCGCGGCGATCGCAACAGAGGTTACATTCGTCCGTTTACCTTTTTCTAAATTTCATCCAAATTGATGATATGGGCTGATATATTTTTAACCGAAGTTACAGCCTAATCAACCAAGTAGACGATTTATCCATAAATGGATCGTCAGGGTGCTAAGACAGCGTAGAGAGAGAGCTACAGGATATCTTCCTCACCGTACGAGCAGCTATGCATATCGAAGAACCCGCTACCCATAAACCGGAAGCTCCACTTTCAGTACCAGATTCGCAGAGTTTCCCAGAATCAAAAGACTTATCTCCAGAAAATTTAGATCCTTGTCAATGCTCACAAGCAGCCTTACAAATGGCATTAATAGCCAGTGGCTTGGGGTTGTGGGATTGGAATCTCATAACCAATAAAACCTATTACGATCCCCAGTGGAAGGGCATTCTGGGGTATGGATTAGACGAAATCGCTCATGAGCATAACTCCTTTGAACGACTTGTACATCCACAAGATTTACCGAGAATTCGCCAGGTATTGCACGATTATCTCCAAGGATGCACGCCTGTATTTGAAGTTGAATTGCGAATGTTAACAAAATCCGGCGAATGGAAATGGATTTTGGCTTGTGGCAAAGTATTTCAGTGGGATGAATCCGGTAAACCAGTGCGAATGGCCGGGACACACAAGGATATTAGTCAGGATAAAGCGATGTCTACGACGGGCTGCGCCTACGCTACTCAACAATACCAACTACTTGAACAACTCCAAAGAGAAATTGCCCAAAACCAGTCTACCGAAGACCAAGTTAGAGAAAAATCACAGCAGCTAGAAACTACCCTCAAAGAACTCAAATATACCCAAAGGCAGTTATTGCAGAACCAGAAAATGGCTAACCTCGGTCAACTGGTGGCGGATATGGCTAACGAAATTAACAATCCTGTTAGCTTCATCTACGGCAATCTTCATCCTGCGAGTCAATATGCTGAAGATTTAATCAGAATCATTGAACTTTACCAACATTACTATCCCAACCCTACCCCAGTCATAGCCTTACATCTGCAATGCCTCGACCTTAGTTTCGTGAAGACAGACTTTTTAAAATTACTGTGGTCAATGCGAGCCGGCTCGGAGCGCGTTAAAGAAATTGTTTTCGCCTTGCGGAATTTCTCAACCTCTGACGAAGGCCAAATGAAAAAGGTTAACCTACACGAAGGACTTCATAGTGTTCTGAGAATTTTACAGCATCGGTTGAAAGAAAAACCTGATAGAGCCGGGATTGAAGTAATTAAAGACTTTGGTGAATTACCCCTAATCGAGTGTTACTCTGGTGATTTAAATCAGGTATTCATGAACATCTTAACTAATGCCATTGATGCCTTAGAAGAAAGGATGAAATATGATTATTCCTTTACTCCCAAAATTTTTATTCATACAGAAATTGTTAGAAGTCATTTGTCCTTAGTCAATAGTAATGATATTTTGCCAAATAACAAACAAATAGGAAAAAAACACAAAGTTATAATTCGCATTTCTGACAATGGTCAAGGTATACTTCCCCATATCCAAAGACAGATGTTTGAACCATTTTTTACCACCAAGCCAGTAGGTAAAGGTAAGGGGCTGGGACTATCAATTAGTCGGGAAATTATCGTTGAAAAACATCAAGGTAAAATTAAGTGTAATTCTAAATTAGGTCAAGGTACAGAGTTGGTAATTGAAATGAATACAACAGCAAGACACTATGCTGCTATTAAAAAACACGCCAGCTTTTAAGTGATTAACTTTTGGTATGAGGTGTTAATTTTTGCAAATCGCTGCATAAAATCCAATACAGTTTATATAAGACCAAAACACTTGTAGAGACGGCTATTTATCGCGTCCCAAACCCCACGATTTATCACATCTAAAAAACCCATAATTTTGTACAAGTAGCGCTTAACTGAACCGTATTGAATTAAAACCAAGTTTCGTTGGGTTGTAACAAGGAATGTTTGGTTGTAAAAGACGTTAAAACAAGGTTTATAAGTCTGGTATTTTGTTAATGAATCGATGTTCTAGGTTTCGTTGTTTCAGCCCAACCTCCGGGCGCAGACAGTAACTTCCACCAAGACTTGATTTTGCACTATCACTATGCTGTTGTAATCTTCCATAAAGCACGGTTGTAGTAATTAGCATCAGCACCAACGACTTTAGGACTTTCAAAGCCGCTTGATGCTAGCCAGCCACCTTCATTTCCTCGCTCTGCTTTGATTGGCTCTCCATCAGAAAACACATATCGTTTTGTCTCTTGATTTTCAATAAGAAAACTATCACCACTTGGTATAATCTTCCATAAAGCACGGTTGTAGTAATTGGCATCAGCACCAACGACTTTAGGACTTTCAAAGCCACTTGATGCTAGCCAGCCACCTTCATCTCCTCGCTGTCCTTTGATTGGTTCTCCAGCAGAAAACAGATACCGTTTTGTCTCTTGATTTTCAATGAGAAAACTATCACCACTTGGTATAATCTTCCATAAGGCACGGTTGTAGTAATTGGCATCAGTACCAACGACTTTAGGGCTTTCAAAGCCACTTGATGCTAACCAGCCACCTTCATTTCCTCGCTCTGCTTTGATTGGCTCTCCATCGGAAAACAGATACCGTTTTGTCTCTTGATTTCCAATGAAAACAGGTTTGTTTAGTAGCTCATTGATATTTGTAGTTTTAGCAACTGTGTCCACGGCTGATGTCTTCTCGTTAGCAGTAGTTGTTTTCGTGAAATTGCCTTTGCTGTCATAAGCTAAACCTGATACTAAATTTCCTTGAGCATCTAATAGCCTGACTTCATCTCCTGAATCTTTCCAAAGAGATACACCGCTACCGCAACTAAAGCCACCTGACTCTGGATGTACCTCATTGGTATAAACCCGCACGCTTTTACCTGGAGCTAATTTTGTTCCTTGGGGAAAAGTGAACGCTTTGTTGCGTCCTATCCCAGAAGCAATTTGCCAACCAGATACATCGACGGGTATCTTTTCGTGATTGGTAATCTCAACGTATTCGTCAGATTGAGTTCTTTTGACCTCATTCTTGTAGACAATATTGGTAATCTCTATCTGTGGAGTTTGCTGATTTGTCATAATTTTCACTCAAAATTAATGGTAATAGTCAACTGAGGACTAACGCACTAACTCTTATGTATAAAGTGCATTTGCTAATACACCCTCATTGCGATCTTGCGTAAATCCTTTTACCTGTGCTTGGCGTATTAGTAGCATCGGAGCAGAATACTGTGATCGGAAGCATTACATGAATATTACAAAAGTTTTTAGATGCTAAAACCCTTGATTTACCGTTAAGAGGATTTGAAAAGCGAGCTACGACAACCCTTAAAAGAATGGTTACGCAATAAGACTTGTAAGCTTAACCCGGTTTTCTATTTCAATGCTTCTCATACCCCAAGTACAGGTAAACAACTTACCACGGATGAAAAAAGCACACAAGGACAGTTAAGACACTTAAGACAGTTAATCAATATTTATCAAATGTTGTGACATCTGAGGGTGCAAGATGTAAGTTTTAACACCTAAATTACAGCACAAACCAACAGTACAACATGAACAATCAACACCTGTATCACCGATTCCACTCGTGCCAAATTCTGCTTGAAACAAGCGATCGCTTCAATTCAGAAATCCATGTTTCCTTCATAACCAGTCCAATTAGCGATCGCTGCTAGGAATACACCGGACAGAATTTCTTTGATCGTGGGTCACTAGAACAGGGTACAGCATTTTAACAGCGTCACTGAATAGCCGCCCAATTTTGAATATTTAGCTTAGAACAACCCTATTCATACCTAAACTGACAGTTAAAACAGCAGATGTAGACCATCAATGTCAGAATACTGAATCATGGGATGAAAAAATAAAGGTGAGTAATACCCACACCCAAACTTGCTAGTCAAAATCTATGACTTTGACCCCCTCTCAAACTCGAAAGCGACCGACTCAAGCGATCGCAGCCAAAATTTTCCACTGGTGTAACATCATTAGCCTGTTTATCATGCTCACCAGTGGACTACAAATTTACAACGCCAACCCTGTTTTTGGTGGACGTGCAGGTTTGCACATTCCTCCGATATTTACGTTAGGAGGTTGGCTTGCAGGAGGTAGACACTGGCATTTTGCTGCAATGTGGCTATTCTCGCTAAATCTCTTGTGGTATGGAATTTACGTTTTAATTACCCGACGCTGGCGACATCGGTTTGTCGGTGCAAATGATTTCAAAGCATTACAAAAAAGTCACAATTCTAAACGCCTAATTTATGCTTGGCATCGGATTGCGTATACAGCAATTATTCCGATCTTGCTGCTGGCGTTATTTACAGGAATAGGAATGTATAAACCTGCTCAATTTCCTTGGATTGTGGATTTGTTTGGCAATTGGCAAGCATTGCGAATTGTTCACTTTGCCTCAGTGCCGATGGTTATCTTATTTGCAGTGATTCACTATCAATTAGGGCAAAAAGCTGGTGGTACTGAATTAACAGAATCAATGTTTTAGTTTGTCATTAGTCATTAGTCATTTGTCATTTGTCCTTTGTCATTGGTCATTAGTAAGGGTTTTAAGCCTATTTACGTTTCGCAACATACTTTTGTTTTTTTGCGCCAACTTACTTAAAAAAACTATGGTCATGCAGATAGAGAGATGCAGAGAATAATAATGACAAATGACTAATGATAAATGACCCATGACTAATGACTAATGACCAATGACCAATGACAAATGACTAATGACAAATGACTAATGACTCTTTAAAAAAAATGAACTTTTTTGATAAATTGAATCGTAATATCTTACAAAATCAGAGCTTACTATTTGTAGGACTTGATCCAAATCCAGAGATGATGCCTGTGCGTTATGAATCTGAAGAACTCATCGCTGGTCTGGAAAAGTGGTTAAAATTCATTATTGCGGAAACTGCTGATTACGTTTGTGCTTATAAACCGACACTTGGCTTCTACGAAGCGTTAGGTATTCCCGGTTTAGAACTGCTGTACAAAACTTTAGCAGCGATTCCAGCGCACATCCCAGTAATTTTAGATGCCAAACACAGTGACTTAAATACTAGTACTATTTTTGCCCAAACCGTCTTTACAGAATGGCAGGTTGATGCAATCACTCTTAGTCCCTATACAGGACAAGATCATGTAGCACCTTTTTTGGTCTATCCTGAGAAAGCGGTATTTATCTTATGTTGTACTTCTAATCCAGGTGCAGAAGCCTTACAGCAATATCCCACAAACGAGTCACCCCTTTATTTACAGGTGGTAAAAGAATCAAAAACCTGGGGAACTCCAGAACAATTGGGTTTGGAAGTGGGAACTACAAATGCTGAAGTTTTGGCACTTATTAGAGCGATCGCACCGGAACGGATTATTATGGCGCGTAGCATCTGGGCGAAGGGTGGAAACCTAAGACAAATTTTAGAAGCAGGTTTGAATGATAACGGTGATGGTTTGCTGATTCCTGTTCCTCAAGATATGTTGGGAAACACACAATTATCTGAGGAAGTCGAGTCTTTACGCGCAGAAATTAATCAACTAAAAACTGAAATTATTCACGAAAATTCTACATGTTCTGTGTGGTTTCCTGATGTTTGTTTCCTAAATCAGCACCCCTATCAGGATTTGATTTTACAACTTTATGACATTGACTGTATTATGTTTGGCAGCTTTGTCCAAGCATCAGGAGCGATATTTCCTTATTACATCGACTTACGCAAAATTATTTCTAATCCTCAAGTTTTTAATCAAGTTCTCACTGCTTATGAGGATATTTTGAAGAATCTCAATTTTGATAGGTTGGCAGGTATTCCTTATGGTTCTTTGCCTACTGCGACTGGTTTAGCTTTGCGCCTTCATTGTCCAATGATTTTCCCCCGTAAAGAGGTGAAGGCCCACGGAACGCGCAGAGTTATTGAGGGTAACTTTCATCCTGGTGAAACAGTTGTGGTAGTTGACGATATTCTCATCAGTGGCAAAAGTGTTATGGAAGGCGCAGGAAAGTTAGAATCAGCAGGATTAAATGTTAATGATATTGTGGTACTTATCGATCATGAACAAGGGGTGAAAGATAGGTTACAGCAAAATGGTTATCGCAGCCATTCAGTTTTAACTATTTCGGAAATTACCAATACTCTCTATCAAGCAGGGCGAATAAATGAGGAACAATTTTTAGCTTTTGCTGAAAGTTAATAATTGGAAATTGGGAGATTTTTCTCATTTTCTTGCCGTTGAGTATATTTCACCAGTTAAATCTAGTAACTAGAATAATTTTAGTTTTAAATTAATTATGAATTTTCCACTCAATCAACTACTTAGATGGTTAATTTTTACGCTGTTATTTCCTTTAGTGTTTCTCAATGGTTGGCTAGCATTTTTGCTTGTTAAAAATTTTCAACCTGTCGTAACAATTCTTGTCTTAGCTACTTTGCTTGCATTCGTTTTAAACTATCCTGTTACCATTCTCCAAAAGCAAGGAGTGAAACGTGGCTATGCAGTCTCATTAGTTTTTATATCAGCATTAATAATTATCGTTGCTCTGGGTATCACTTTGGTTCCCATTGTGTTAGAGCAATTTAATGAGATGGTGAAAGTTCTTCCTCAATGGATTGATTCTAGCGAAGAAAAACTTCAAATTTTAAATGATTGGTTCTTTAAGCACAAATTAAATGTGAATTTTAGTCAGCTATTAACACAAGTAACTGACCAATTGCCTAATGAATTAGAGTTTGTTACGGATAAACTTTTAAGCATTATTGTAGATGCGATTGATAGTGTTTCTGATGGATTAATTATAGTAGTGCTGACTTTTTATCTGTTGTTAGACGGCCCAAGAATTTGGGAGGGGATATTTAAGAAGTTACCGGGGAGTTTTGCCCAACAGGTAAGCCAGTCTATTCAGCAAAACTTTCAAAATTACTTGATTGGGCAGGTAACTTTGGCTTTGCTGATGGGAGTTTCAGAAACCTTAATGTTTTTAGCTTTTCAAGTCCAGTTTGCTTTACTCTTTGGTTTGGGAGTTGGGCTTTTGAGCTTAATTCCCTTTGGCGATGTCGTCAGCGTGGTTGTCATAACTTTCATAATAGCCACACACGATTTTTGGCTAGCAGTAAAGGTTTTTGCGGTAGCTGTTGTCATTGACCAATTAATCGATCAGGCGATCGCACCACGGCTTTTAGGCAGATTTACTGGGCTTAGACCAATATGGGTATTAATTGCTTTACTTGTAGGAACTAATGTCGGTGGAGTTTTAGGTTTGCTAATCGCGGTACCTGTAGCCGGTTTTATCAAGGATGCAGCAGATGGTTTTTCTAAATCTGGTGATTCTGAGAATGTAGTTAAGAGTGAATTAGCATCAGAATTGTTGCCAGAGGAATCAGTATAGAAATGAGTTATTTATAAAAATAAGATGCCATATTTCCGCTAAGGCTAAGTTGCAACACTGTCATTAAGGATGAAGTGTAATAGTCAGTATAGTTATAACTCCTTGTTCAGATCCGTAATACCAAAAAACTCGAAAAGCAGCAGGTGTTTTGTTTTCTACATAGGCTTCAAAAATTTCTTCTCCATTGGGCCCTGATAAAGATTCATATTTGTGAGTATTCAAACTAGGATGTCGTAGGTTTGTTTCCATTAAACCCAGCGTTTTTAAAACTTTTTGGTACTTCTTAGAGTCAGTTTGTTGTAGTTTAGCTAGTGCTGTACTAGCCTCGCTTGAAAATATTATCTTAAAATTCACTATTGCTCAGTTTGGTAGATTTAACCTTGTAACAAGGATTATGTTTTAAAATCCCTGTTCAGGGCTAGTGTCCTTGTGACATCCTCTATTCATCAATTTCTAGATCCGCATACTGGGCAAATGAACCTAAGTCGTGAAGTTCACCAGAACTTGCCTGTTTTATACCAACTTCTAATGAGCTACGAGCTACAGAATTTTGCCATATCCAAAGTTCTCTTTGTGGAATGTTTACAATTGGATCTAGCAGAATTTGTCCTAACTCATTAATCAGCACTCGGTAGCTTTTTGCTTTGGCAACAGTACCCAAGGTTAATCGTCCTTTGCCATCAGTTTTGACACTATCTTTAACTATTTGAAAGTCCTGATTTTCAATCATATTGCTGCTATGCTGCTATATCCTAAACTCATTATAAACATCTGTGGGTAAGTGGGTATTGCCCACTTCCAATAAAATTGCATAAAAAAAGCCCCTAGCATTTCTACTAGGGGTATAAAATATACCATTTCACTTTATGTTTGTCAGAGATGACCCTGCGATCGCCTCTACTTAGATGAGAGGCTAATTATTTCTCAAATATTACAGCAAAAAGCGATTGGGTATAAAATTAGCCAACATTTGCCAAGAGCAATTCTCGTTTTTCTAATTTTTGTACTCTCACCTGAGAGTCATCATCAACATCGATAAGCGCTGTATCTCCATCTGTAATTTCACCAGACAGCATTGCTTCAGCGAGAGAATCTTCTAAAAGGCGCATAATTGCCCGACGTAATGGTCTAGCACCATAGCTGGGGTTATAGCCTTCTTGTACTACAAGTTCTTTGAAGCGATCGCTAACTTCAAGAATAATTCCCTTTTCTGTCAAGCGTTTAGAAACTTCACGAAGCATAATTTCAGCAATTTGCTTCACTTCATCCCTAGAAAGCTGGGTGAAGACGATAATTTCATCAAGACGGTTTAGGAACTCAGGACGGAAGTAAGCTTTCAATTCCTCATTTACCAAGGTGCGGATACGGTTATAACTAGCGTCGGCTTGAGTGTCGAAGTCAAAGCCTAAACCACTACCACCTTTTTCAATTACCTTGGAACCGATGTTGGAAGTCAAAATGATCAGCGTGTTCTTGAAGTCCACTTTCCGACCTTTGGCATCGGTAAGATGACCGTCATCCAAGATTTGCAGCAGCATATTGAATACATCGGGGTGTGCTTTTTCGATTTCGTCGAATAGCAACACTGTGTAAGGTTTCCGCCGCACGGCTTCTGTAAGTTGTCCACCTTCGTCATATCCGACATAACCCGGAGGCGAACCAATTAGCTTGGCGACAGTATGACTTTCCATGTATTCGGACATATCTAGCCGAATCATCGAGTCTTCCGCACCGAAGAAGTAGGAAGCTAATGCCTTCGCTAATTCTGTTTTACCAACTCCGGTAGGCCCGGAGAAGATAAAGCTAGCAATGGGACGATTGGGATTTTTTAAGCCAACGCGGGCGCGACGAATACCGCGAGATACAGCCGAGACTGCTTGTTCTTGACCGATGAGGCGTTGATGCAGAGTGTCTTCTAAGTGCAGAAGCAACTCTGACTCAGATTCAGTCAGTTTGTTGACTGGTACGCCAGTCCAAGAGGCAACAATTTGGGCGATGTCTTCTTCGTCAACGACGGTGCAGTTGACAGGTTGCTCGTTTGGTGTGAATGTTGCTTGCAGTTGTTCTGCGAGTTTTAATTCTTGGTCGCGTAGGGTTACAGCTTTGTCAAAATCTTGGACTCTGACTGCTGCTTCTTTTTCTTTGGTAACGCCAGCGAGTTCACGCTTGAGTTCTTTATTAGGAGAACTTTGGGAGTTCCGCAGACGAACGCGAGAACCAGCTTCGTCAATTAGGTCTATTGCCTTATCTGGCAAGAAGCGATCGCTAATATAGCGATCTGATAATTCTGCGGCTGCTACAAGTGCCGAATCCAAAATTGTGACTTTGTGGTGCTGTTCGTAAGCGCCGCGCAAGCCGTAAAGAATTTGTACGGTTTCTTCTACCGAGGGTTCACCAACCATAATTGGTTGGAAACGACGCTCTAGTGCCGCATCGCGCTCGATGTGCTTCCGATACTCATCAAGGGTTGTTGCGCCGATGCACTGGAGTTCACCCCGTGCTAAGGCAGGCTTGAGGATGTTGGCTGCATCCAAACCACCTTCTGTACCACCAGCACCAACCAAGGTGTGAATTTCGTCAATCACCAGAATGATGTTGCCGACAGTGCGAACTTCTTCCACAACTTTTTTGATGCGTTCTTCAAAATCGCCACGGAAGCGAGTTCCAGCTACCAATGACCCCATATCGAGGCTGATAACTTGCTTATCCTGTAAGGTTTCGGGAACATCTTGGTTGATAATTCTTTGAGCTAGACCTTCTGCGATCGCAGTTTTACCAACTCCTGGTTCTCCAATCAACACGGGATTATTCTTAGTGCGGCGACCGAGAATTTGGATAGCTCGCTCAATTTCCTTCTCACGACCAACTACAGGGTCGAGTCTGCCTTCTTGCGCTAATTTGGTTAAATTTCTGCCATATTCTTCCATCGTTAGCGGTTGGGTGCGCTTTTGACTACCAGTACCAGCGAAAGCAGGTGCATTTTCACCCAAACGGCGAACTATGGCACTACGGACACTCTTGAAGTCAACTCCTAGATTTTGCAGGACTTTGGCGGCGACACCTTCACCAGCCTCAGTTAATCCTAAGAGTAAGTGTTCTGTGTTGATGTAATTCTGTCCCAGACTATGAGCTTCTTTAAAAGATTGCTCGAAGAGGCTTTTCACCTTGGGAGTGAAAGGAATTTCTGGTGGTACAAAGCCAGAACCCCTACCAATAATTTTTTCTACCTCACGACGTGCGTCTTTGAGGGTAACGCCTAATTCGGCCAGCACTTTAGCAGCAACCCCAGTTCCTTCTCCCATCAAACCCAGGAGAATTTGTTCAGTTCCTACGAAATTGTGTCCCAGGCGACGTGCTTCTTCCTGAGCTAGCATAATTACTCTAATGGCTTCGGAAGTGAAGTGTTCAAACATAATGGGTTCTTGCTCCCTCGCTGCTTGGACTTTGGGTGAGATAAAATTCACCCTCATCTAAAGTTTTTTGTATTTTCTTAAGGACTAATGTAACTTTATTTAAAGTTAAGTGGCAGTGGTGAGAGCCGTAAGACATCAGGTGTACTAGCCGTCTAAGAGAATTTAAGAGTTGGGAGTTAGAGGTTAGGAGTAAGTAAGGAGTTCTCAATTTTACAATTACTTTTTCAGTGGAGAAGATGATTTTTTTGCCTTTTCTGCTCCTCTGCTCTCGGCTAAACTTAGAACTCAGGACTCAGAACGGGCTAAACCCTAGCTATCTGCTAACAACACTCAGGACTGACGATGACTGAACCAACGGTTGGTAAAGACCAACAACACCCTCTTTATAATCGCGATCGCCCCCTTATTGATATCTTACTCGCTCAAGAGGCGACAGACTATAACTTAGCAGAATTAGCCAGGCTGCGAATGCGCTATCAAGGCTTTCCAGGCGCAAGAGATATCCAAAAAGACCTAGATAAAGTCTTGCAGCAATGGGGTTTAACCGAAATTGAGCTTTTTGAGAAAACTCGCAAAATTCACGATTTGGGCGGTATTTACAAAAGTCGCGGTAAAAAAGACGAACAGGATTGGAATTAGAAATGGGAATTGGGGAATGGGAATTGGGGAATGGGGAATGGGGAATGGGGAATGAGGGATTAATTATTCCCTCGTACTTCCAACTCTTGTACAGACGCGATGAATCGCGTCTCTCCTAATTCAGCGATGAATCGCGTCTCTCCTAAGTCGATATATAGGCTACAAGAGACTACAAGACTTTGCACTGACCATGATGCCGTAACAAATGGTCACATAGTACCAACGCCACCATTGCCTCAACCATTGGCACTGCACGCGGTAATACACAAGGATCGTGTCGTCCTTTTGCTGCTAAAAGCGTTTCTTCGCCCTCACTAGTTACAGTCTTCTGTTCTTTTCTAATTGTTGCTGTCGGCTTAAATGCAACTCGCAAAATGATATTTTCTCCGTTGGAAATTCCCCCTTGAATACCGCCAGAACGGTTTGTTACTGTACGGATTTCACCATTTTGATCGATATAAAATTCGTCATTATGCTCAATTCCCGTTAGTAGCGTTCCCGCAAAACCGGAACCAATTTCAAAGCCTTTGCTAGCAGGGAGAGACATGACACCCTTAGCAATATCAGCTTCTAATTTATCAAATACTGGTTCGCCCAAACCTTTCGGTACATTTCGCGCCACACATTCTACGACACCGCCAATAGAATCGCCTTGTCTACCTATTTGCTCAATCAATTCAATCATGCGATCGCCACATTCAGCATCGGGACAGCGAACGATGTTGCTTTCTACTTGCTCTAAGGTGACAGTATTTGGATCGACTACACCTTCTAAGTCTTTGATGCGCTTAACGTAAGCAATAATTTCGACATTAGCAACTTGAAGGAGAATTTTTTTAGCGATCGCACCTGCTGCTACTCTCCCGATTGTCTCACGCGCTGACGACCTACCCCCACCTTGCCAATTGCGAATGCCATATTTTGCATCATAGGTTGCATCCGCGTGAGAAGGCCGATACTTATGTGCCATCTCGTCATAATCTTGGGGACGAGTATCTTGATTACGTACCAAAATTGTTATAGGCGTTCCCAGTGTTTTGCCTTCAAATACTCCTGAGATAATCTCGCAGGTATCAGCTTCTTTGCGGGGAGTCGTAATTTTACTTTGTCCCGGCCGCCTTCTATCTAGTTCTACCTGAATTTCTTCTGCCGAAATTTCTAGTTGTGGAGGACAACCATCAATCACAACCCCCACACCGCCGCCGTGAGACTCGCCAAAAGTACTAATACGAAATAAATGACCAAAAATATTGCCCATGATTTTGAGGAAAAAGGTGAGGCTTATGTATTCTACCTAGAGTTCTTCCAAAAGTTTTCCTTTGCTTTTTGTACAATTTTTCGCTATTTTCTAGTATTTATGCAACAGTATCATTTCAGTTCAGGTGATGAAAGCGGACGCACATAGATTATCTTCTCAAAGAGCAAATTGCCATGCAAGGGTTACACCTGCCGGGAAATCTAACAATTCACAACAGCTTAATTATGGGTTAACCGATAGATATGGTGAAAACATTAAGCTCTTTCGCCAACCACAACTGCCACGTAAATACAAGCCACAAAAATACGGAACAAAGCTTCTATTTTATACTCTTCATCTATCCAAATTCGTTCAAAATTATGGAGTGGCAATTTAACATTATCTGGCTATGATAGTTGTGTATTGTCAGAGTTTTGTTTTGGTAGCTTGGATATAGTGGTAAACCAAACTTTTCATTACCTCAGTAAAAGCAAACTGCTGCATTTGCAATTAGGCTAATGACGATCGCATTCAGTTTGGTATTATATTTTTAATATTGCTGTAATCGATATTTTTCAATCTCTTCAGAGGAAAATGAAACCCAATTTGTTCTTCTCTTGAGCCATAAAATAGTGATAGGTATGATTTTTGCATACCATCATATTATGATGAGGGATTACAATTTAAGCGCTATTTAAAAAATACCAATTCCTCTGTCCTAACCTGCGGAATGTGGGTTTTACGATAGACTTTTCTTAAAATCATAAAATAGAGGGTATGGTAAAATCTTTACATAGATGAGGATTTTAGCGCTATTTCAAAAATAGTAATCTCTCTGTGATAACCTGCGGGATGTGGGCTTGAACTCTATCCGCTCAATTTATTCACGATGTCTCAGCAACAGCGCACCCTCTTAATTATCGATGGTTCACCAGAAGATCGAGAACTTTATCGGCGGTATTTGTTGCACGATCGCGAATATTCTTACAATTTCCTAGAAGCGACTCTGGGACAGCAAGGGCTAGAACTCTGGCAGCAACACCAACCAGATGCGATTTTACTTGATTATCGGCTGCCTGATATAGACGGACTAGAATTTCTGGCTAAATTGCAAACCTCAACCCAACAGGCGTGTCTACCTGTGATTATTGTCACAGGACAGGGCAATGAGGCGATCGCAGTTCAAGCGATGAAAGCGGGCGCACAAGATTATATTGTCAAAAAGCAAATTACCGCACAAGGGCTGCAAATAGCAATCAATGGGGCAATTGAAACAGTGCGGCTACGCACCCAACTGCAACAGCGTATTGAACGAGAGCGCGTAGTCGCGCAGATTACTCAGCAAATTCATCAGTCCCTGAATCTGGATGAAATTCTCCAGACAACTGTAGCCGAGGTGCGGCAGTTTCTTCAGACAGATCGTGTCCTGGTTTTTCGGTTAAATCCTGACGGAGATGGGACAGTCATGGCAGAATCGGTTGGGACAGAATGGCGATCGCTTCTTTCTTCCACTATCCAAGATCCCTGCCTAGCTGAGAGCTACATCGCCCCGAATCGACCGCAAGTCAGGTATGATCCCGCCTTGCTCAAGAATTATATCGAACGCTATTATCAGGGGCAAGTAACGGCAGTATCAGACATTAATGACAGCAGTATTCATTCATGCCACGGTGAATTGTTGGCACAGTTTCAAGTCAAAGCTCATCTGGTTGTACCAATTCTGCAAGACAACCAGTTTTGGGGATTGCTGATTGCTCATCATTGTACCTCCCCTCGATTTTGGCAGCCCTTAGAAATTGACTTGCTTAAAGAGTTGGCAACTCAGATGAGTATCGCTTTGCGACAGGCAGAACTGTATGAGCAGGCACAGCATGAACTAAAGGAACGCCAACAGGTAGAAGCGGAACTGCGCCAAAGCGAAGAACATCTGCGATTAGCATTGTCAGCCTCTCGGATGGGAACGTGGAACTGGAATATCCAAACGGGAAAAATTACTTGGTCGGATAATCTAGAAGCCTTATTTGGGCTGCAACCAGGAGAGTTTGACGGCTCATTCGAGATGTTTGCCGCGCGAGTCCACCCTGAAGATCGCGATCGCGTGCTGATAGCCGTCGAGCTTGCTGTCGACACCGGAGAAGAATATGACATTGAATTTCGAGTGGTATATCCTAATGGCACAATTCGCTGGGCACTGAGCCAGGGTAAGGTGCTCTATGACCAAGATGGGCAACCAATTCAGATGGCTGGTATCGATCTAGATATCACTGAACGCAAACGGTCAGCCGAAACTCTGCGCGAGAGTGAGGAGCGTTTTCGGCAACTTGCAGAAAATATTGATGCGGTGTTCTGGATCAGAGAAGTGTCTGAAAATCGAGTTAGCTATGTCAGTCCTGCTTATGAACGACTGTGGAGATTGAACCCGCAAGAATTGTATCAAGGACAACAAGCATGGGTCGATCGCATCCACCCAGAGGATCGAGAATCGACAGACAGAGCGTTTCATGAAAAAGCTGTCGCAGGTAAATTTGATGAGGAATATCGGATTATTTTACCCAATGGTAATATTCGCTGGGTTCACGATCGCTGTTTTCCACTTCGAGATGAAACAGGAGAGATTTATCGTTTTGCAGGTATTACCGAAGACATCAGCACTCGCAAACACTCTCTCGCAGCTCTCCAAGAAAGCGAAGAACGCTTCCGCACATCTGTTGAAAATATGCTGGACTGCTTTGGGGTATACCGCGCTGTGCGGAATGGGCAAGGGCAGATTGTCGATTTTGTAACTGAATATGTAAATGATGCGGCTTGTCTCAACAATCAAATAACTTATGAGCAGCAGATTGGGCGAGGGTTGTGTGAATTATTACCAGGGCATCGTCACAGTGGATTGTTTGATGAATACTGCCAGGTAGTAGAAACAGGACAGCCGCTCATTAAAGACAGTTTAATTTATGAAGATGAGTACGGAAAACAACGCTTAGTTAGAGCCTTTGATATCCGCGTGGCTAAATTTGGAGATGGATTTGTTGCCACTTGGCGAGATATCACTGTTCGCCAACAAACACAAGTTGCCCTGCGCCAGAGTGAAGAATTTAAAAACCGCATTTTAGACAGCAGTCCTGACTGCATCAAGGTATTAAGCCTCGATGGGCGGCTGCTGTACATGAACACAGGTGGACTGTGTTTGATGGAAATTGATGACTTAAATTCCTATCTCAATACTGAATGGCTCGGTTTCTGGGCAGGCAGTTCTCGGGAACAGGCAGAGGAGGCACTCGCTGCCACTAAAACAGGCGAAGTCAGCATTTTTCGCGGATACTGCCCAACTGCAAAAGGCACTCCCAAATGGTGGGAAGTGGTCGTTAGCCCGATTTTGGATGGCTCTGGGCAGCTGGAACGAATCTTGTTGATTTCACGAGACATCACCGATCGCAAAAAGACAGAACTCCTGTTGCAGGAGAGCGAAGCCCGGTTGAAATTGGCGTACAAAGCTACGCAATCGGGATTATGGGACTGGGACATTACCCGCAACAGAGCTCATGTATCTGAAGAGTACATTAATCTGTTTGGGCTTGACCCAACCACAAAGGAAATCACCTATGAACTGTGGTTAACTATCCTGCACCCAGACGATCGCACCTCAGCCAATGAAGCGGTGAGTCACACCATTCAGCAACAGCAAGAGCAGTATGAAGATGATTTCCGCATTATACATCCCGATGGCATTCGCTGGTTAGCGGCTAGAGGTCAGGTTTTCTATGATGCTGTGGGCAATGCAATACGGATGGTAGGCAACGTCCAGGATATCACCGCTCGCAAACAAGCTGAAATCGAACGCGATCGCCTATTGCAACTAGAACAAGCAGCCAGAGCCGAAGCCGAACGCGCAAATCGGATCAAAGATGAGTTTCTGGCCATTCTCTCCCATGAATTGCGATCGCCTCTTAACCCGATTCTAGGCTGGACAAAACTGCTGCAAACCCGCAAATTTAGTGAAACTAAAACAGCTGAAGCCTTAGCCGCCATCGAACGCAACGCCAAACTGCAAACTCAACTGATTGACGACTTGCTAGATGTTGCCAAGATTCTGCGCGGCAAACTCAGCATAGATGCGACTCCTGTGAATCTGGCATTTGTGATTGAATCTGCAATAGACACGGTAAGAACCGCAGCTGTTGCTAAATCAATTTTGTTGCATCCAGTGTTACCGAATATTGGGCAAGTCTCTGGAGATTCCAACCGTCTGCAACAGATAGTTTGGAATTTACTTTCCAATGCTATCAAGTTTACCCCCAAGGGAGGACGGGTTGAAATCCAACTAGAGCAAGTAGATGAGCAGGCACACATTATCGTCCGTGACACAGGCAAAGGCATTAACCCTGAATTTCTCCCATACATTTTTGAGTCATTCCGTCAAGAAGATGTCTCAATTACTCGCAAGTATGGCGGGTTAGGATTGGGATTAGCGATCGTCCGTCAGTTAGTTGAGGCTCACGGGGGCACCATCACGGCTGACAGTCCTGGTGAAGGTTTAGGAGCCACCTTTACAGTCCAGTTGCCACTGCTGAATCTTCAACCAGAAATCAAGCAGACAGATGAGTTGCTACAACCAGGACTTGAACTCACGGGAATTCGAGTCCTGACAGTGGATGATGACTCCGATGCCCGTGAGCTATTAACAGTATTGCTTGCTGAATACGGAGCCCAAGTCTTGACTGTTGCTTCTGCCACAGAAGTGTTGGCAAACCTGGAGTCCTTTCAACCCGATGTATTAGTTAGTGATATTGGGATGCCTGAAGTCGATGGCTATAACCTGATTCAACAGATCCGAGCTTTAACCCCCGAAAAAGGCGGACAAATTCCAGCGATCGCTTTAACTGCTTATGCCAGAGTTGATGATTCCCAGCGAGCTATAACTAGTGGCTATCAACGGCACGTTACCAAGCCCCTCGATCCAGAAGAGTTAGTTCAAGCTGTGATGGCACTTGCACAGATCAAGATTGGCAAATCGGAATCATCACAATAGACTTCTTGCAGAAGTGGGGTAAAGGGTAAGGGATAAAAGGGGAAGGGATAGAATTTCCCCAAACCCAGTAACCTTTACCATACACCCCAACATCTTGGCATTTAGTACTTTTGTAAGATGTCTAATGAATGTGGCTTCCTGTCCCAGTTCGGAAACACAATGTAATATGCCTTTGTGTTTTTAGCCCAAATCTCTACAGCTAGCTTCATTGATATAGGCTATCGCTTGATAAGAAACTACAGGTTAGCAGTTATGGAAATACAAAGATTAACTAACCGCAGAGATGCATAGAACATAAAGAGGTTGATGGTTAAGATTTTATCTGAAATCATGTTCGCAAATCAGATATAATTCCTATATGAGTAAAGGGTAAGACCTAAACCAAATACGCCAAATGTAACGCAAATAGCGGCAGCTAAGTTGAGACTATTGGAATTGTCTTGAGTAACAGTAATCAATGTTTCTTGAGAATTACTTATGAAAGTATTAATCTTATTTACAATTTTTTGAGCTTCAGATTGGAAGGGATATATAAAAACATCAGATACTTTGCCGGAATTACTCAAAAAAGTAACATAGTAATCGTAGCGTTCATTATAGTGCCCTTCAACTTTTGCCCCCCTAAACTCTTCTCCAAAGTAGGTTTTTACACTTGACTTCCACTCATTGGAATAAGTTAATTGACAATTAATTTGAGTTGTTCTTTCACAAGTAAAATTTGTCACTTTATATAGCTCAAAAAATGCTATAAATCCAAAAAATATAAAGAAAATACAACCAATAGAAAAGCAATTTATCGATTTATGAAAATTTGAAGGCATTAAAACCTTAACTCCCTATTTTTTTAAATAACTTTCTGCTTTCTAGCTAGCCATATTAATCATTATCGGCTAGTATCTAGAGTCTATACAATAGTTAGATTAAAGAACAAAACCAGGTATTTTTGGTATTGAGTTTCGCAATACAGTCGATTCAGGGGCAAGAGGGAGAGACTTGGATTTATCGTTAGTAAGTTGGAGTAGCATTCGCAATTGTGATCGCAGCCACAATCGCAATATATAAAAATTATTTTTAGTGTATCAGTAAACCCAAGTTTCGACTTATTTTATTTTTAGTAAACTTCTTGCAAAATTCTCTTCACGCGGTAGAATAACGAAATTTTGCAAGAGTTCTAATTATGAAACCATTTCTTTTTGTAACCGACCTAGATGACACCCTCGTATATCGGACTACGGGCGATGACAGCGCTTTACCAGAACTAAATCAACTGCTGAGTCAACATCGCCAAGAATACGGCACTAAAATTGTTTATTCTACTGGGCGATCGCCTGTACTTTACAAAGAACTCCAAGCTCAAAAAAACCTTTTGCAACCGGATGCCCTTGTCCTTTCTGTGGGTACGGAAATTTATCTCAATGGTGCTGATACTCCAGACTCAGATTGGTCAGAAATTCTCTCTCCGGGATGGGAACGGGAAGTTGTATTATCTATTACCCGGAAATACCGTGAGTTAGTTCGGCAACCAGATTCAGAACAGCGTGCCTTCAAAGTGAGCTTTTTTTTAGAACAAGAAGCATCTGCGAATGTTCTACCACAACTTGAAGCAGAGTTGCAGAAATCTAAATTAAATGTAAAGTTAATCTACAGTAGCGGTATTGACCTTGACATTGTACCCCATAGCAGCGATAAAGGTCAGGCAATGCAGTTTTTACGCCAGAAGTGGAAATTTGCAGCAGAACAAACAGTTGTCTGTGGTGATTCAGGTAATGATATTGCTTTATTTGCTGTAGGCAACGAACGGGGAATCATTGTCGGGAATGCCCGCAAAGAGTTACTCCAGTGGCACAATGAGCATCCCGCCGAACACCGCTACCTGGCTTCATGTTTTTGTGCAGGTGGAATTATCGAAGGCTTAAATTATTTTGGTCTCTTGTAATGATTAGTTATTTAAAAGGTATAGTCGCTGGTATCCAAACAATTGGCGCTAATCGCGTGGTTCTGACTCTGGAAGTGAATGGCTTGGGGTACGATTTGCAAGTTCCCCAACGCCTAGCAAACCAATTACCAGAATCGGGAGGAGTGGCGCAAATTTTTACCCATTTCCAAATTCGCGAAGAAGTGCCCTACTTGTATGGCTTTGCTTCCCCAGCCGAACGCGATTTATTTCGCCACTTGCTGACTGTCACAGGGATTGGTGCAGCCTTAGCGATCGCACTCCTAGACACTCTGGAACTACCAGATTTAGTCCAAGCAATTATCGCTGGCAATACACAAATCCTCATTCAGGCTCCAGGTGTCGGTAAAAAAATCGCAGAGCGCATCTGTTTGGAGCTGAAAAGCAAATTAGTCGAGTGGCGCAAATCAGCCGGGTTCTTCGTCGCTACAGGCGGGCCAGCACCAGGAATTCTCGAAGAGGTGCAAATGACCCTCTTCGCCTTGGGATATACTGCCCATGAGGTTAGTCACGCCCTGCACGTAGTCAGCGAAGATATTGGTCTACCCAAGGACGCTTATGTAGAAGATTGGATTAAACAAGCGATCGCTCATCTCAGTAGCGAACAAGTTTAATTGTCATTTGTCATTGGTCATTGGTCATTTCTTATTCTCCCCCTGTCCCCCCTTATGCCCACTGACCGAAAACAACTCATGATACAAGCCCCTAAATTTATTTATTATTTATGGGGATCATTAATTTTGAATTTTGAATTTTGAATTTTGAATTCGGAGCGAAGCGACGTGATCCTTATGCCTGGCTAGAACAGTCCTTAGCAACAATTCATCGGGCAGACTGGTATCGTTCGGTACAACCTATCAACGGTCGTCCGGGTGCAACGGTGGTTTTAGCTGGGCAAGAGGTAATTAATTTTGCCAGCAATGACTATTTGGGATTGGCTGGGGATGAGCGGTTGATGGCAGCCGCAACTGCTGCGATCGCAGAATTTGGCACTGGTAGTACTGGTTCTAGATTACTCAGTGGGCATCGAGAATTGCATAGGGAGTTAGAAAAGGCGATCGCATCTACCAAACAAACAGAAGATGCCTTGGTTTTTAGTTCCGGGTATCTAGCTAATTTGGGTGCAATTACCGCCCTTGTGGGCAAGCGAGATTTAATTTTATCTGACCAGTACAATCATTCCAGTTTGAAAAATGGAGCGATTCTGAGCGGTGCAGCAGTTGTGGAATATCCGCACTGTGATGTGGCAGTACTCAAAACCCAGTTGAGTCAACAACGGCAAAATTACCGACGTTGTTTGATTCTTACTGATACTGTCTTCAGCATGGACGGCGATTTATGTCCGTTGCCCGCGCTGTTCGATCTGGCTGATGAATTTAGCTGTATGCTGCTAGTCGATGAAGCTCATGCTACCGGCGTACTAGGAAAAACTGGCGCTGGGTGTGTCGAGCATTTTGGGTGTACAGGAAAGCAATTAATTCAAATTGGGACTTTGAGTAAAGCTTTGGGTAGTTTAGGCGGTTATGTGGCAGGAAGTAGCGCCTTAATTGACTTTTTGCGTAACCGCGCACCCAGTTGGATTTATACCACAGGGCTTTCACCTGCTGATACAGCAGCGGCCTTAGCAGCAATCAAGATAGTGCAACAAGAACCGCAACACCTTGCCCAATTGTGGGGGAATATACATTACTTGAAAACTTTGCTGCAACAGTTGCCTAACTTAAAATTGCTGCCTTCTGAATCACCCATATTATGCTTTCAATTGCCTAATGCTACAGATGCCCTCAAAGCTGGAAAACAGCTAAGAGATGCTGGCATTTTTGCTCCAGCAATTCGTCCCCCCACGGTGCCCACAAGTAGAATCAGAATATCTTTAATGGCGACTCATAAAGTAGCACATATTGAAAAATTGGTGGCAGCGCTGAAGGATGTTATTTGAATGGGGAATTGGGAATTGGGAATTGGGAATGGGGAATGGGGAATGGGAGAATAAGAAATAACTAATGACTAAGGGCTAAGGACTAATGACAAATGACTAATGACAAATGACTAATGACAAATCCTTTTACAAAACTGGCAATTGGTTAAACAAGATCCAATAAAAACCAAGCTGTTGGACTGCTTGGTTAAATTGTTCAAAATCCACAGGTTTGACGATGTAGCTATTCACCCCAAGCTGGTAACTCTCGATCATATCCTGGTCTTCAGCAGAAGAGGTCAGCACCACAACCGGAATCATTTGTGTGCGTGGATCGGATTTGAGTTGCCGTAAAACTTCTAACCCACTTATCCTTGGCAGTTTCAAATCCAGCAAAATGACTTTAGGTTGATTCGTCATGCTACGGTGGGCGTACTCTCCCCGACAAAAGAAAAAATCTAGGGCTTCGGCTCCATCTTCGAGCAGTTTAATATTGTTGCCAATTCTACTGCGACGTAATGCTCGGATAGTTAACTCAGCATCGGTGGCATTATCTTCAACTAATACAATGGAAAGTGCTTGCTCAAAATATGGATCGGTGGGCTGATCTATGGGTTGGTCACTCATGGGTTAATTTCCCCTTGAAGGGTGAAATAAAACGTCGCACCTCGATCGATCGCTGCTTCGGCCCAGATCCGCCCGCCGTGGCGTTGAATAATGCGTTGCACGATCGCTAGTCCGATCCCCGTGCCTGTAAATTCTTGTTCGCGGTGCAGCCGTTGGAATACCCCAAACAAATTATCTGCATACCGCATATCAAATCCTGCCCCATTATCTCTGATAAAATACACTCCTTCATCCGCCATAATCTCATAGCCGACTTCAATGCAGGCAAGGGATTTGTAGCGGGTATATTTGATGGCATTTGACAACAGATTTAGCCAAACTTGTTTAAACAAGGAAAGATCGGCTTGGCAGATGGGTAAATCAGCGATCGCAAACTCAATTTGACGACCTTCAAAATCTGGGGCTAAATCACTCAGCACCTCTTGAATAATCTCATTTATAAAAACAGGCTGTCGGGACATTTCCTTACGATCTAGGCGGGATAGGTTCAACAGGTCGTCGATCAACTCACCCATGCGTTTGGCATTGTCCCGAACAATTTTCAGATAACGATTGCCTTCCGCATCAAGTTGCTCGCCATAGTCTTCTTGCATAATTCTCGAAAAACCAACGATCGCCCGCAGTGGTGCCCGTAAATCATGAGAAACAGAGTAGGAAAACGCCTCTAATGCTTTGTTTGCAGCTTCCAATTGGGCAGTTCGTTGTTTGACCCTGGTTTCTAAAGATTGGTTCAGTTGATGCAGGGCTTCAATTGCCCTCTGGCGTTCTAATTCTGCTGCTGCTCGTGCGGCAAATACCTTTAGAATTACTTCTGTTCGTTGCGTATCTACCAGTGGTTGTACGTCAAGAATACAAAGATTACCAATTGGGTCGCCGTTGGCATTTTTTAAAGAAATACCCAGATAACTCTCTGCCTGCATTGCCACTAAGTCTAAGTCTTCCGGGAAAATTTGCTGAACAAGCTTTTTGCAGTAGAATAAGCCGTTTCTCAAGGCAAATTCGCATGGTGTACGCGCCGGTAAGTAGGATTTTTGTGGTTGTAATGCCCCATGCGCCCAAAAAGCTAGGGCTTTAAGTTCGCCATTTACTAGTTCGGTAACGAGGGCATAGCGGACGTGCAAGGCTTTGGCTATATGACCAACCAAAGCTGCGAAAAAATCTTGTCCTGTAACCGCAGCCGTTCCCATAACCAAATTTTGCAGTGTTGTTTCCGATCTTTTCAGATCCTCTTCCCGGCGTTTCACCTCACTAATATCCCGGATAATGGTAGACAAATATTCCAGACTGCCATCTGTTGCTTTATGAGCAATGATCATTTGGGAAACTGGAATTTCTCTGCCATCAATGTCCAACAAAGCGGTTTCACCCACCCAGGTACCATCTCGAATCGCCAGAGGAATGCCCTGGTTTTGAATAATCTCTAATGCCCACTGGGGATGGTAGTTTAGGATGCTTAATGTAGAGAGGTCTGCATCCACTGGTAGCCCTAGCAGTTTCCTAGCTTGAGCATTATTCCAGAAAACATTGCCTTGGGGGGTGGCCATGCCAATATAATCGGTGGATGCTTCGAGAATGGCAATTAAGCGATCGCGATCTTTTTCTGCTCTTTGGCGTTCGGCAATTTCAGCCCGTAAGGATTGATTCAGTTCTGACTGTTGCTTCAATAAACGGGCATTGTCAATGGAAATAGCCGCCTGAGTAGAAAGTAAACTGAAGATTTCAATTCGCTCTGGGGTAAATGCGCTAGTGGTTAGATTATTTTCTAAAAGGACAATTCCTGTCAGTTTTCCCTGGTTTAATAAAGTAGCACAAAGAATCGATTTCGATTGGCGTTGCACAATCCAGGGTTCAGATTGAAACTTACCGACTTGAGCCGCATTATTGAGGACGATGCTTTCTTGGGTGCGAACTACATAATTAATTAGGGCAGTTGGCAAGCAAGGAGTACTGTCTGCTGATATTGATTCCAGAGGAATTGATTGCAAAACAGCTATTTTCTCATCGCCAATCGATCCCATTGCCTCAATCTGCCATTTTTCTTGTGTTGGTAAAAGTAGATAACCGGTTTGTGCCCCGGCATTCTCAATCAAGATCGTCATTATTTTTGCCAGGAGTTTATCTAACAAAATTTCACTGGCGATCGCTTGGGAGGCTTTGAATACTGTTTCTAAATCAAGTGCTTCTAACTTTCTAGAAATCGATTCTGTAGTGTCAATTTTACCGATGTTGGTTCTTTCAGTTTGCACCTCTAGCAGTTGGGGATAACGTCTTTCCAAATCTTGGACTTTAGCTATTGCTCCCCAACGTCGGTAGCCATATCTTGCCTCTTGCAGATAGACTTTGGCGATCGCTATCCGGTTGTTTGCCAGATAAAATTTTGCTGCTAGTTCGTTGGCCAGGCTTTCTTCTTGGAGGTATTCGTTTTCTCTCGCCAGGGCGATGGCGCGATCGTAGGCATCCATTGCTTCTACTACTTCACCCAATACCCGATGCCGTTCTGCTTCTACCAAATGCCACTTGTGCAGATAGTTCGTTGGGGCATGGTGCGCCCAATTTTTCATTTTTGCCTGATTTTCTGCTACCTGCTCCAGCAACTCGGATTGTTGCGCTGTATCTGTGTTGGAATACACCGCCAGTCTGCATAGAGAATCGTAGAAGTTAAAGATGGCAACCAATGCCGCTCCGGTCATTGCTGGTAAGTACTCTTGGGCGAGGACAGCATTGCCAATTGCCTGATTTGCATCGTCAAACAAATAACAGAGAAATAATTTATTTAGGTAGAAATAGAACAAACCTCCGTGAAAATGGGTTTGTTGCATCTGGGATAGTCGGGTTGCTTGATCGTAAACTTGACCAGATAACATCCCAGGATTCGGAACCTTCTGAACCAGGTTTAAAACAGTTTGCCAGCAAATCTCTACGAAATTAATCCCCGCTGAGTGCTTGATTTGTTTCACTGCTTGGGCATAACTTGTCAGATGTAATTGGAGTTCATCCAGGGGTTGACCGATTGCCAATGAATAACCACAGAAATACATGGCAGCGTAGCCAGCAAACTCAAAATCGCCCTGCTCGATACCAACCTGATAGCAATCCTGGAGTGGCTTCAGGCTGTGTTTTAGGTGTGTCTTCCAAACATTAATCTGGTTGCTAACCGCGAATAGACTTTTGGCTTGAATGGGTTTGGCATCTAGACGATCGAGCAGACTTAAAGCTAGTTGACCAAATTTATATCCTGCTTCAATGTCCAATACAACTCCACAGAGAATAATCCCATAAGCGGCATAAGCAAAGGGAGCTAACATCATATTTCCGTACTCAATCAGCAAATCCACCATCTTGAGTACAACCAGCAAAAATAGGGGAGGGACTGCCAAATAAGCTGATGCACACATACTTGTCAAAAGCTGCATTGCCGCCAGCATTTCTGGCTCAGACATCATTTGTAAGTCAACTAAATCTTCAATGCGTCTATTCGCCAATTTGGAGGCAGTTTCCGAGAGTGCCTGCTGAACATCCTCAAAGGTTGGCTGGATGGGGAGGTGAACTCCTAATTGCTGAAGTAGTTGTAAACTAATTTGAATTGCCTCTAGCAATTTACTTTGAGCAACATAAGTCTGAATTTTGACATCATAGACTTTTAAGCTGGCTAGTAGGGTTTTGGCGTGGTTAATTACCTGTTGGAACAGTGGCTCTACCTGCTCAAAATTACCGGTCAGATAGGCTGCTTCTGTTGTTGCACTATACAGGGTAAGGGTAAAATCATAGTTTGTTTGCCAGCTATCGGTTGTCAGTAGCTCCAAACCAGTTTGTAAATATTGCCACGCAGCATCATAAGCACCTGATGCCTTGGCTTTTTCCCCCGCCATCAAGTTTAACCGAGACAAGTTATTCTGCTCGGATTGAGTTTTGAGGAGTTTTTTGCCCAGGTTCAGTTGGTTGGTAATATCAAAAATCTGGTGTTCTAAGTTTTCTCTTGGAGTTATTTGCAATAAGGACTGTCCGATTTGCCAATGGATCTTGCTTTGCTCGGCTTCGGGAATCAGGGAATAGGCTGCTTGCTGAATGCGATCGTGGGCAAATCTATATTCAATGGCAGGACAATTTCTAGGGAGTGGTACATCCAACTCAACCGATTTGTGGGCATTGCTTAGGGGTAGAATGAACCCTTGAGCGATCGCCACTCTTAAAGCCTGGGCGGTTTCTCGCTGGGATAATTCCGCAGTCAGTGCCAGAGTTTCCAGCTCAAAAGAGTTGCCAATACAGGCAGCTAGCTGCAACACTTCCTGCGTATTTTTATTGAGCTTTTGAATCTTTTGAGCCATCAAATCGACAATATTATCTGTAATCCCCTGCTCCTGAATTTGCTCAATCGACCATTGCCATTTTTTTGTTTGGTGATTAAATTCCAGTAGCCCTTCAGTGTAAAGAGATTTCAAAAATTCGTTCATGAAAAAGGGATTACCACCAGTTTTTCGTTGCACCAGTTCAGCTAAAGACAGGGAATCTTCTGGTTGGCAGTGCAATGTATCGACGATGAACTGATTGATATTATGTAGGCTCAATGGCAAAGGAGAAAGTTGGTTTACCACTCCTCCACCCTGCTGAATTTTCTCCACCATCTGAATGAGGGGATGAGCAGCATTAACCTCGTTATCTCGGTATGCCCCCATCAACAACAAAGATTGCCCCTTAGTAGCAGTAGCTAGTAGTTGGATCAGCTTCAGTGAGGCATTATCTACCCACTGGAGATCGTCTAAAAAGATGACAAGGGGATGTTCTGACTGCGTAAAAACGCGAATGAAATTTTGGAAAACTTGATGAAAGCGATTTTGGGCTTCGGTTGGCGGTAATACAGGTACTTCTGGCTGATTGCCTACAATCAATTCCAGTGCTGGAATTACCTGGGTAATAACTCGACTGTTTGAGCCGAGGGCAGCTAAAAGCTTCTGTCGCCACTGAGATAGCTGCACTTCGTCTTCAGTCAGCAATTGTTTGATCAATGACTCTAAGGCTTGAGCGATCGCAAAATAAGGGATATTGCGCTGATACTGATCGAATTTACCCGAAACAAAGTATCCCCGTTGTTGCGTAATCGGCTGATAAATTTCCTGCACTAAAACTGACTTGCCAATACCGGAGTATCCTGCTATCAACATCACTTCAACTTGAGAAGCAGACGTGGGTAAATTAGCGTTATCTTTCCCTGCTACTCTTTCAAAAGCCGCTAATAACATCTCCACCTCCCTTTCTCTGCCATAGAGTTTTTCAGGGATATGAAACTTATCAGAAATATCCTGTTGTCCTAACAAAAAAGACTCAATTGCTCCCGTGTGTTGTAGCTGTTCCAGGCACTCTTCTAAATCATTTTTAATTCCCCAGGCGCTTTGATAGCGATTTTCTGCTGTTTTTGCTAACAGTTTCAGTACAATTCCTGAGACTATCACAGGAATTCCTGAATTGATAAAATGGGGTGGAACAGGTTCCAAAGCTAGGTGATAATGAATTAACTCCAGCGCATCACTGGATTCAAACGGCAATTGATGGGTCAACAGTTCATAAAAGGTAACACCTAAAGAGTAAAAATCAGTTCTATAGTCCAAAGAACGGTTCATTCTGCCTGTTTGCTCTGGAGATATATAAGCTAGTGTTCCCTCTAATATCGTTGGACTTTTTAGGGTTAATATCTCCCGCGATAATATAGTTGAAATACCAAAGTCAATAATTTTAAGTTGTTGTGTTTTGGGATTAAAAACAATATTAGATGGATTGATGTCCTTGTGAATGATATTTGCTGTATGAATTGCACCCAAAGTTTCAACAATCTGAATGGCTAATTTCAAAAAACCTGTTAATGAAAATTTTGTTTTTGCTATGATTTTTGTTAAAGATTCGCCACCAAAATCCTCCAAAATGATGACAAAACTCCTTTGATATTGCTGCAAACTATAAGCCTGGATAACACCTTTCAATGACAAGCTGCGCGTAATTTCGTATTCGAGCTGATAGCGTGTTATTTCTTCTGGTGTCGGGTAGTCTTTCTTTAAAACTTTGAAGATTACAGGCAAATTATTCTGTTGATTAATTCCCCGATAGACCCTTGAATTAGCGCTTTCATGAATTTTTTTACTAATATGATATTCAGGAATTTCCAGCATGGTTCAACTGCCTAAAATCGTTAGACACAAAGACAAATTTGGTATGAGGTAATTTTAAATTTATGATTTGGGATTAAATTATTTAGATTACCAAATATAAGAATTTTTTCAAGTAAATAAATATAAACATGAGAAAAAAGCTAAAATCCTAAATCTTAAAAATTTTTATTCAGAGCCACCGCCTTGAGCCAGAGAATAAATCTAAAATTTAAAATCCAAAATCACTTGGCTCACACACCTGATTATACAAGTTTACTCAATAGTTACCAAGGAGATTGTGGGGTATGAATGAACTGTTGAACATCCTGATTATTGAAGATTCAGAGGAGGATGCTATGTTAGTTATTCATGAATTGCGTCGCGGTGGTTTCAATCCAAACTGGCAGCGTGTGCAAACAGACAAGGAACTACAAATAGCACTCAGTAGTCAGACTTGGGATGTGATGATTTCAGATTACCGACTGCCAGGATTCAATGCTCCTGCGGCTTTGGAAATAGCAAAGCAGAGCCAAAAAGACATTCCTTTCATTTTGGTTTCCGGCACAATTGGCGAAGTACTTGCTGTGGAAATGATGAAAGCGGGTGCGAATGATTATGTCATGAAGGACAACTTAAATCGATTGCCAGAGGCAGTGCGTAGAGAACTTCGAGATGCACAGGTGAGAGCGGAGCGCAAACAAGCTCAAAAGCTGCTACAAACATTAGCGTCTAATATACCCGGAATGATTTACAGCTTTGTTCAGTATTCTGATGGTTCTATTGCCTTTGATTACATCAGTTTTGGCTGTCTGGATCTTTTAGAGTTAACGCCAGATCAAATTTTAGAAAATGCCTCTCTTTGCTTTGCACAAATTCATCCCGATGATTATCTAGGATGTTATGCAGCGGCTAAAGAGAGCGCTCAAGCTTTAAAACCATTTTCTTACGAGTGGCGATTAGTTACACCCTCTGGAAAACTCAAATGGGTACAGGCAAGCGCTCGTCCAGAATGTCGAGAAAATGGGGATATTGTCTGGTATGGTGTTTTATTAGATGTAAGCGAACGGCAAGTCGCACTTCACGAACGCAAACAAGCACAAGAGTTAATTATCCACAACTCTTTACACGATCCCTTAACGGATTTACCAAATCGCACACTTTTAATAGAGCGGCTAGAACTAGCCATCAACCGAGCTAAACGATTAGAAACCTATCGTTATGCCGTCTTGTTTCTCGATCTAGACCGATTTAAAGTGATCAATGACAGCCTCGGACACCTTGCTGGAGATCAACTGTTAAAGAATATTGCTCACAAACTAAAAACTCATCTGCGGGAAGTTGATTTAGTTGCTCGAATTGGTGGTGACGAATTCGTAATTTTGCTGGAAGATATTTCTGATATTGAAAAAGCTATTCAAATTACTGAGCGTATACTCATAGATTTTCAGACACCATTGACGCTTAATGATGCCGAAGTAGTTATCAGTACAAGCATTGGGATTGTTTTAGGAACAAACGAATATTCTCAAGCCTCCGATTTACTCCGAGATGCCGATATTGCCATGTATCAAGCCAAAGCTCAAAGGAGAAACTCGTATAAAATTTTTGATGTCAAAATGCACACTCAAGCCGTAAATCGACTAACTATAGAAACCGATATTCGCAAAGCTATCGAACGAGAAGAGTTTGTTATATATTACCAGCCAATTGTTGACATCCTTGGGGATGGGCAAAGCAAAGCAGGACGACTGATTGGATTTGAAGCATTGCTGCGCTGGCAACACCCAACTCGTGGATTAGTCTTACCGAGAGAATTCGTCTCTATCGCGGAAGAAACGGGGCTAATTGTGCAAATTGATCGCTGGATGCTCTACAAAGCTTGTCAGCACCTAGCAAACTGGAAAACAAAGTTTGCTACTCACTTCCCAATAAAGGTTAATATTAACCTTTCTGCTCAAGGCATTCGCCAAGGCAACTTAATTGAATACATCGATCAAATACTAGCCCAAACAGGTTTAGAAGGTGAATGTATAACCCTAGAAATTACTGAAAGTATGCTAATTGAGAATATTAGTCAGACAATTGATTTATTAAGCCAATTAAAGTCTAGAAAAATTCAGATTAGTATTGATGACTTTGGTACTGGTTATTCGTCACTCAATTATCTCCATCGTTTACCTGCTGATAATTTAAAGATTGATCGCTCTTTTGTAAGTCAGATGCGACAAGGAAACCGTAATTATCAGGTAGTTAGTACTATTATTGCTTTAAGCAATCAACTCGGATTAGCCGTTGTTGCAGAAGGTATCGAAACACCGCAGCAACTTCAATGGTTACAGGAACTGGGATGCGAATTTGGTCAAGGCTATCTATTTTCTAAGCCTCTAAGCCACCAGACAGTAGAAGCGCTTCTGACAAATAAAATTTTGCATTATATCCTCTGATGATTGCAGCTAACTAATGGAAAACTAGCCATTGGTAAATTTTATACCATAATTTTTATCAGCAAATTAGGCTACTGCATTTCTGATAATTGACTATTCACGATCGGCAAATTAATGTTATGGATATAGAAGATTCATAATAAATTATGGCTGACAATACTATATAACTTAATAATTAGCCTCTAGCAAAAGAGGTTTTTAAAACTGAAAAAAATCTATCTAGAGATAAATTACTAAAACTTGAAAACTAGCTTAGGGTATGTAGAGCCTCTGCAATAAGTATTGGTTGTTCTTAGACATCTTCATGCCCCATATTCATTATTCCCAGTTACTGCGCTCTGGCATAGTTGTATTAATTGTCACAATTGCAGCAGTGTTAATGTTGATGCTAGACCCCTGGTTAAGCATGAGTGGAACTCCTTTCTTGCTGTTTTTTGGCGCTGTAATGGTGAGTGCTTGGTATGGTGGTTTGAAATCAGGGCTATTAGCAACTTCCTTGTCTGCATTACTGAGCAATTACTTCTTTCTCCCGCCAGCTTTTGAGCTGAGTTTTGACCAATCTAATTCTGTGCGAATTGGGTTGTTTGCATTACAAGGATTGCTCTTTAGTATTTTATGTGAGGCATTAAAGACTGCTAAAAGACGGGCTGATAGAAATCTGCAACAGTTAAGAGTTAGTGAGGAGAGATTTCGATTAGCGTTAAGCAGTTCAGATATTGTGGTCTTTCAACAAGATCGAGATTTGCGATATCAGTGGATTCATAATCCTCAAGGTCTAGATACTACTGAGGAAATGTTAGGTAAGTCTGATGATGAATTATTTCCAGCTTCAGTAGCAGAGCAATTGAAGGCAATTAAGCTGAAGGTAATAGAGACTGGTGTTTCAACCCGTGAAGAGGTTTATCTGACAACTTGCAAAGAAGATCGTTACTATGATTTGCTGGTTGAACCACTGAAAGATACAAACAATAGTATTCATGGTATTACTTGTGCGGCTGTGAATATTACTGAGCGCAAGCAAGCAGAACTAGAAAAAGCCAGGTTGCATCAGGAACTTCAACAAGCCGTTCAACAAAAAGACGAATCTCTAGCGTTGCTTAATGCTTGGCTTACCAGTTTACCAGTGGGGCTGGCTTTTCTGGATACTGAACTTCGCTATGTTTACGCTAATGAAGCGCTAGCGGCTATTAACGGTATACCCCAAACTCAACATATTGGTCGCACCTTTCGGGAAGTACTACCGGAATGGGCAGCGCAAATTGAGCCTGTTTTTGAACAAGTGATGCAAACCGGGGAGCCTTTACTTAACCAGGAAGTGAGCGGTGAAACCTATCCGCCTGGGGTGTATCGTTATGGTCTTGTCAGCTATTATCCGGTGTCTTTACCGGATGGGCAGTTGTTGGGAGTGGGCATTAGTTCAATTGATATTACTCAACTGAAACAAACTGAGCAAGCACTGCGGGAAAGCGAAGAGAAGTTTCGCAGTGTGGTTGAGTCAAATATGATTGGTATTGGCTTCTGGGATCGAGACGGTGAGATTACAGAAGCGAATGATGCCTTGTTGAATATGGTGGGTTATTCTCGTGAAGAATTAGTTTCTGGAAAAATTAACTGGCAAGATTTAACTCCTACAGAGTACGTGCAACTCGATAAGCAAGCACTGACTCAACTTCAAGACAGTTCCTTTTGCACACCATATCAAAAGGAATATATTCGTAAAGACGGCTCACGCTTCCCGATTTTGGTAGGTGCTAGCCGCTTTGAAGGCACTGTAAATGGAGGAGCTTTTTTTGTTGTTGATATTACAGAGCGCGAGCAGGCTGAAGAAAGACTCCGCTATATCGCCCAAATTAGTAGTTTACTTTCTACTTCTCTAGATTATGAAGAAACCTTAAACCAAATCGCCAAAATTTCAGTTCCCCAGCTTGCTGATTGGTGTAGCGTTGATATTTTAAATGAAGATGGTTCCATTCGCCGCCTACCTATTACTCATGCAGACCCATCAAAAGCAGAGTTGGCGCGTAAACTTCAGGAGTATGCAACAGATTACAAGGGTGCAAGTGCAATTACTAGAGTACTGCAAACCGGGCAAAGCGAATTAATCTCAGAAATATCTGACTCGCTATTAGTGGCAAGCACTCAGAATCAGGAACATTTAGAACTTGTCCGGGAATTGGGGATGAAGTCTGTGATGATTGTGCCCTTAATTGCACAAGGGCGAGTACTTGGCACAATCAGCTTTGTCAGCACGCAATCAAACCGTCGCTACGATCGCACTGACCTTACTTTAGCAACAGAGATTACCCACCGTGCAGCCTTAGCAGTAGAAAATGCCCGACTTTATCGAGATATCCAACACGCTTTAGTCCATTACGCCGAATCTCTATCTCTTCTAGATGCACTGTTAGAAGCCGCTCCTGTTGCCCTATGCTTTTTAGATCGGGAACTGCGATATCTCCGAATTAATCAAGTTTTCGCTGACATTAATGGTTTGACTATAGAAGAACATCTAGGACGCAAATTTGGGGAAGTATTGCCAGCAATGGCGGCTGAACTTGAGCAACAGTTACAGCGCGTCTTGGATACTGGAGAACCACTGCTGAATGTAGAAATTAGCGGTGAGACAAGGGAACAATCCAGACGTTACGGCTACTGGCTGGGCAACTATTACCCAGTCAACAACTCAATGGGCGAAACGGTAGGGATTGGAATTATTTTGGCAGATGTGACAGCAGCCAAGCAAACAGAAGTGGCTTTGCGAGAAAGCGAAGAAAGATTCCGGGCAATGTTCAACCAGGCCGCTGTGGGTATTACTCTGGTAGCGTTGGATGGAAAATTTATTCAGGTTAATCCTGCCCTATCCGAAATTACTGGGTACAGCCCTGAAGAGTTAATGCAAATAACCTTTGAAGAAATTACCCATCCTGACGACTTAGCAGTTGACTTGGAAAATGCTCGGCGAGTTTTAGCAAAAGAAATTAATGGTTATTCCTTAGAGAAGCGCTACATCTGCAAAGATGGTTCTATAGTTTGGGTAAACCTAACTTCATCAGCAGTTTGGGATATTAACCAACAACCAAAGTATGCGTTAGGCATTATTGAAGATATTAGCGAACGCAAACGAGTTGAAACAACACAACAGTTTTTAGTTGAGGCCAGCACCTTACTCGCTGCCTCATTAGATTATGAAATTGCCTTAGAAAGTGTGGCTAATCTCGCAGTTCCTACCTTAGCTGACTGGTGTATTGTAGATGTTTTCCAGGAAGATTGGTCAAGTAAACAAATTGCGATCGCAATTGCCGATCCCACAAAACTAAATACTTTAGACGAAATCCGACGGCGTTATCGACCCAAAACTAGAGCAAAACAGCTTGTGCAGCAGCTAGGGCTAGGAATATCTGCCTTTTATCCCGAACTATCTGACTCTCATCTTTTGCAGATGGCTGAAGACGACGAACATCTGCAATTACTGCAAAGTCTAGGTATTTGTTCTCTAATGGTGATTCCAGTTCGTTCCCGTGGGCAATTATTTGGAGCAATCTCTTTTTTCACAGCCGAGTCAAGTAGGCACTACAAACAAACAGACTTAGCCTTAGCAGAAGATATTGCTCGTCGGGCGGCGATAGCCATCGACAATGCCAGACTCTACCAAGAAACTCAACAGGCAAAACAGGGCGCTGAAAGGTCTGTCAATCGCACTATACTTTTACAAAAAATAACCGCCGCCCTCTCAGAAGCCCTCACTTCTCAACAGGTAGCTGATGTAGTGGTGAACCAAGGGATTGCTGCCTTGGAAGCTACTGGTGGTTCCGTTGTCTTACTTACCGAGGGAGATACTAGCCTAAAAGTTGTGCAAGCAATTGGCTATCCGCAAGCACTCATAGATACTTGGGCAAATTTTCCCGTTACAGCACCTAACCAAATAGCAGAAACAGTCAGAACTAGTGAGCCGATTTTTCTGGAAAATTTAGCAGCCATGATTGCTAGATATCCGAATTTAGCAGAGGTTGTGGCTCTCACAGGGAATAATGCCTGGGCTTCCATTCCCTTGATAGCAGAAGGTAAAGTAATTGGGGCACTGGGATTAAGCTTTATCAATGAACAAATATTTCACGAAGAAGACCGGGGATTTATGTTGACGCTGGGGCAGCAGTGTGCCCAAGCGATCGCTCGCGCTCAACTTTACGAAGCTGAAAAGACCGCCAGGGCCCAAGCTGAGACAGCCAACCGCATTAAGGATGAATTCCTCGCTGTCCTTTCCCATGAACTCCGAACTCCCTTGAATCCGATTTTAGGGTGGGCAAAGTTACTCAGAACCCGCAACTTCGACGAAGCTACTAAAATTCGGGCATTGGAAACAATCGAGCGGAATGCCAAGTTACAAACTCAATTAATTGGAGATTTACTTGATGTTTCGCGGATTTTACAAGGTAAAGTCAGATTAAATCTCTATGCAGTGGATTTGAAAATAGCGATCGCAGGTGCATTAGAAACGGTGCGTTTAGCAGCAGAAGCCAAGTCGATTCAAATTCAAACGGTTTTAAGTAATGATATCGGCAAAGTCCTCGGTGATAGCGATCGCTTGCAACAAGTAATGTGGAATCTCCTCTCCAATGCCGTTAAATTCACACCCACAGAAGGACGTGTAGAAGTGCGCCTAGAGCAAGTTGGCTTAGATGCTCAAATTCAGGTGATTGATACAGGTAAAGGAATCATCCCAGAATTTTTGCCCTACGTCTTTGATTACTTCCGGCAAGCTGATGCTAAAACAACCAGAGTATTTGGCGGACTAGGATTAGGGCTGGCAATTGTGCGTCATTTAGTAGAACTTCACGGTGGTACAGTTCAGGCAGAGAGTCTAGGAGAAGGGCAAGGCGCTACTTTTACAGTCAGACTACCTTTGCTGAAAAATTCTGAGTTGCGAGTCAGCAGCGATGAGGCTTCTCAACTAGAACTAAGTACTGACGACACATTACTGGCTGGAGTGCAAATTCTGCTTGTAGACGATCAAGCTGATGTGCGAGAGTTTTTTAGTTTTGCACTAGAACAATATGGTGCGACTGTAACAGCAGTTGAATCAGCAGCCGAAGCACTGGAAATATTAATGCAATCAAAGCCAGATATTCTGTTAAGCGATATTGGAATGCCCTTGATGGATGGCTATATGCTGCTGCGTGAGGTGAGAAAATTACCGCCAGAGCAAGGTGGGCAAATTCCGGCGATCGCACTGACAGCTTATGCTGGAGAAATCAACTACAACCAAGCAATGGCAGCAGGATTCCAAAAACACCTACCTAAACCCGTAGATCCAGCTGAATTAGCGGCAGCGATCGTTAATCTCATCGGGCAGAATCAACCCTGAAGCCGATAGGAGGGATTTTTCAAATAATAGGAAAACGAGCAAATTCCAGTATCTTTCTCCCCTGCCTCCTGCCCCCTGCCTCCTGCCCCCTAACCCTTTCCTCAACCAATGGGGCGATTACCAGGATTGACTGCATGGATATATTCACTACCCGATCCCGGTCTTCCTCGTTTATAGTAAGCTTCTTCTGGTTTACCCCATCCTAGCTGCAAAATCATTTCCAAAAAACTTGAATTTTCCCACTTGCACAAACTTGCCCACTCTGTTCTCTGAACAATTCTTTCTACATCAGATGTGAGAATTTGTTGGTATTGTTTACTATTATTGAAACTCAAATATAAATCCATCCCCATAGAGACTTCAAACCAAAATTCTACAATGGAGTTTTTAGCAGATTTTAATATCTCTAAGTCACTAGCAAGAGCTATTAAATCAGTATTTACTTCGGGATAGTTTAAGTTTTTACCTTTAACTGTCACCTCCCGCCAGATAATACCTGAAACTTGATTTTCTTTTTGATAATCGTGAATTGCAGCTTTGAAATCTTGGTAAGCTGTGAATTGTTGCAGCCCATCAGTCCTGATAAACTGGTCAATTACAGGATTGCCAGAGACCGTTATCTCTAACTTTAGGCGTTTTCCGTTGAGGCAAGCTTGGCGTTCGGCTGCCAAAACTTGAATTAGCTCCTGGGTGGTGTAAACCTTTGACATCAGAATACACTCAATACGGGACTAGAGATTACTTTTCTAAATGGTTAACACAGATATTTCAATATTATGCTTTGGCATCAGCAGAAATGTAGTAACAGATAGCACGAAAAACTAGGGCAGACCAATTTGGTCTACCCGATTAAGTTATTTAGCTAACTCACTACTGAACTCATTGAAGGCTCGTCGCTTTAGCTGTGCTGTTTCGGTGCGTGGTGCTAAATCAAAGATTTTGCGGAATTCATCGTCTATGTCTTCAAAAGGTACTTGACCTTTTTTATTCAAAACTACCTCACCAGATTTATTAAACACTACGACTTGAGGAACAATCCCAGAATAGTAATATCCTGGTTCTGTAGGGTCGTATGTTTTTTTAGACGGCATACTATCTACATTAATCGGCATAATCTCTGCTACCCGACCATAGAATTCCTGTACCCGTGAAATAGAGATGGCATATCTTTTGGAATCGCTGCTGTCATCTAGATAAAAAGCCAAAAATATTGGTTTATGTTCCGCTAAAGTTTGTGCGAGTGTCTGTCTGGGAGGAACTAATGAACCGTTGCCAGCATAAACAACGAAGATGTTGCCATCATATAAATCATTATCGAGACCAGCATAAGCAGGTTGCGTACTTATAATGAAAAGACTTACAAGCACCAACAGGCATTTGGACAACCACCTTTGCCAGCTAGTAATTTGTTTAGGTAAAAAAAGAAATCTTGTGCTATTCATCAAAAGGAACCTTGCAAGCTACTACTTGTCGTGAGTTTGTGCTGAATTCGGTAAACTGGGCAGGATATGTAATTACGCCCACGCACTATTTTTTAAGATAACGCCTACTGAGATTATCTCTCTTAAGTGGATGATGGAGTTGAACGGAGTTCTGAGGTGGATGAACGGAGTTCTGAGGTGGATGAACGGAGTTCTGAGGTGGATGAACGGAGTTCTGAGGTGGATGAACGGAGTTCTGAGGTGGATGAACGGAGTTCTGATATGGATTAACGGAGTTCCGAGGTGGATTAACGGAGTTCCGAGGTGGATGAACGAAGTTCCGAGGTAGATAAAGAAGATTTTAACTCTCCCTTGCCCCCCTGCTTCCCCTGCCCCCAGCCTCTCATTTCTTGCCTCAAAATTAAGAGGCTGGCTTTTTCAGTCAGGATTCGCTAAACTCACGCATATTAAATTTGCAATTAAATACTTTCAATTAGCAACGCCAGAAGACTAGGGTACAGATGTGGGAAACAAAATTCAATTCATAGATAGGCTGCGATTGGGTTTCGCGGTGTCAGTGGCAAAAAGTGTGACGTTTATAGTGCGATCGCTCCGTCTGGGTGCTGCTAGTGTATTACCAGGCTCGATTGCTCGTCGCATTGAACCCCGACTTTTAGAATTATTGAGTCAGCAAGTTAAAAATGGAGTGATTTTAATTGCTGGTACTAACGGCAAAACCACTACAGCCCTGCTTTTATGCACAATCCTAGAACGCAAGGGTTTTCGCGTCACTCATAATTCTACAGGTGCAAATCTAGAAAATGGCTTGATGACGGCGCTGTTAGAAAGCACCAACCTACTAGGCACACTAAATACTGATTACGCCATTTTGGAAGTGGATGAGAATATTGTCCCAAGAGTATTAAAGCCACTCCAGCCGAGAATTATTCTCTGTTTAAACTTGTTCCGCGACCAGCTTGATAGATACGGCGAAGTCGATACAATTAGTAAGCGCTGGACAAAAGTTATTTCTACCCTACCAACAGAAACGGTAGTAATTCCTAATGCTGATGACCCAACTTTATCTAACCTCGGTCAGCAGTTACCGCAACGGGTGTTATTCTTTGGCTTGAATGAACCAGAACATTATTTAGAAGCAATTCCTCACGCTGTCGATTCTATTTATTGCCCCAAATGTGGACATTCTCTAGATTACAAGGGTGTCTATTTATCTCATTTGGGAGATTTTACTTGTCCCAAGTGTGGTTTCACTAAAAGTAAACCGACTCTAGAAAGTAGTGAATGGTCACAAATTCTCGTTGGTTTGTACAACAAATATAATACTTTAGCTGCTGCTACTGCGGCTATTGAGTTAGGAGTTGATGAAGTAACAATCAGAGATACTATTAACAACTTCCAAGCTGCTTTTGGTCGTGCAGAAGATTTAGTAATTAACGGTAAACGAGTGCGGATATTATTATCAAAAAATCCCGTAGGAACGAATGAAACCATTCGCGTAGTAACTCAAAGCACAGATAAAACCACACTGCTAGTCTTGAACGATCGCACGCCCGATGGCACTGATGTATCCTGGATTTGGGACGTAGATACCGAGAAATTAGTCGAACGCGGCGGGACTTTAGTAGTGAGTGGCGATCGCGTCTATGATATGGCGCTACGTCTACGTTACAGCCAAAAGTCCCCTGAAAGTAGCATAAATTTAATTGTCGAAGAAGATTTGCGACAAGCGATCGCTACCGCATTAGAGCATACACCAGAGAATGAAACTCTACACATTTTGCCCACCTACTCAGCCATGCTAGAAGTGCGAGAAGTTCTCACTGGTCGTAAAATTCTTTAAATTTGGTAGTGGGAATGAGAGAAATTTTTCCCATTACCCAGTTCCCAACACCTAATCCAATTACGAATTACGAATTACGAATTATGAATGTGAGTTCTCAAAATTTAGAATTAACAATAGGTTGGTTGTACCCGACACTGATGAGTACCTATGGCGATCGCGGTAATGTAATTACTATAAAACGTCGCGCCGCGTGGCGGGGATACGATGTTAAAGTGTTACCCCTAGATCAAAATGCCACAGCCGCAGATATTAAAACTGTAGATGTCATCGTTGGTGGTGGCGCACAAGATCGTCAGCAAGAAATTGTCATGCGTGATTTGCAAGGTGCGAAAGCCGACGCAATGCGCGAGAAAATCGAAAATGGTACACCAGGAGTATTTACTTGTGGTTCACCCCAATTACTGGGACATTATTATGAACCAGGATTAGGACAACGGATTGATGGTTTAGGAATACTCGATTTAGTTTCCGTTCATCCTGGTGAAAATACTAAACGCTGTATTGGTAACTTGGTAATTGAAGTGACAGCTTCACGCCTAGCGCAAGAATTGCGAGAGATGACTGGAACTACACCATATTTGGTAGGCTTTGAAAATCACGGCGGACGCACCAAACTAGGAAAAGTGGAAGCTTTGGGGCGCGTGGTATACGGTTTGGGAAATAATGGTGAAGATGGTACAGAGGGAGCATTTTATCAGAATGCGATCGCAACTTATTCTCACGGCCCTTTATTACCGAAAAATCCCTTTGTCGCCGATTGGTTAATTCAAACAGCGCTGCGGCTAAAGTATCAGCAAGAAATTAGCTTAAAACCTTTTGATGATAGCCTCGCTGCACAAGCACGAGAAGCGATGTTTAAGCGATTGAAAGTGAGTTTACCAAGTACTGCGGCAGCGAAAGTTTAACCTCAGTTCGCTGATTAAGCCTCTCTCCGTGTCGGGGAGAGGTTTGGAGAGGGGTCAAATTTGACATCAAGCAAGAGGGCAAAGTATGACTCAAGCCTTAACCAAACAAGTAACATTTGATGAATTTATTGCCTGGTATCCAGAAAACTCACAACGACGCTATGAACTGCATGATGGAGTAATTGTTGAAATGGCTCCTCCCACAGGTGAACATGAACAAATTGTTGGATTTTTAGTTGGGGAAATAGTTACAGAATACAAACGTTTAAAACTCCCTTATTTCATCCCTAAAACAGCATTCATTAAACCGAATCAGAGCGAAGCAGCTTACTCACCAGATGTACTGTTATTGAATAACTCTAACTTAGTAAAAGAACCTCTGTGGAAAAAAGAATCTACTGTAAGCCAAGCGGCATCAATTCCTTTAGTAATTGAGGTGGTAAGTACCAACTGGCGAGACGACTATTTTACCAAAGCAGGTAAATATGAAGAGGTTGGAATACCTGAATATTGGATTGTAGACTATTTAGGTTTAGGTGGTAGGCGCTTTATTGGCAATCCTAAACAACCAACAATCTCGATTTATCAATTAATTGAAGGTGAGTATCAAGTTAGGCAATTTAGGGGAAGCGATAGCATTCAGTCGCTAGCGTTCCTAGAGTTAAATTTAACTGCTGAACAGATTTTTCGGGCTGGAGAAGTCGCGTAAAAAACGGCTAAACAAGTAAAAGAACCATCAAAGACTCGTCCGCGAGTGTCAAAGGCTCGTCCACGAGTATCAAAGACTCATTCACGAGTATCAAAGACTCATCCGCGAGTATCAAAGGCTCGTCCGCGAGTATCAAAGGCTCGTCCGCGAGTATCAAAGGCTCGTCCGCGAGTATCAAAGGCTCGTCCGCGAGTATCAAAGACTCATTCACGAGTATCAAAGGCTCATCCACGAGTATCAAAGACTCATCGGCGAGTATCAAAGACTCATTAACGGAGTTCCGAGCCTCATTAATAAGTATCAAAGACTCGTTGACAAGCCAATCTGAACTATTGGCAATGATAAATTCTTTTTATATTCAGTAAAAATTATTAGTACCCGTGTAGTATTACACAAAATAGTAAATTGCTTTGATATTTTGCAGCATTCTTAATTAGCACCTATCTTCGCCTGGAACTCGAATTTACTTTCTCATAGCCAATAATCCACTCAATGTAGACTAAAACCCAAGTATGGAAAGAATTTAGCCCTCTTAAGAGGACTTTCGCTATCAGCCAGAGGTTTTTAAGCTGTGGCGGTTGTTGGGATTAGTGCAAAATATTAGTGGTTGCGAAATTGTCCAGCGAATCAGGGGCATTACATATAACTTTCGTTAACAGGTGAACCTCAGTATGGCAAACACGCCTCAACGTTTCCTTAAAAAAATCCGAGAAGCGAAAGAGAAACAGCTTAAAGAATTAGATTTAAGCAATGATTGGCGTAATGATTGGTTTACTGATAAGGAAAAATTAACAGAAATTCCTACTGAGGTGTTTGAACTGGAATGGTTGGAGGTTTTAAATTTAAGCCACAACCAATTAACGACACTGCCAGAAGCGATCGCCCGCCTGCAAAAACTCACTTCTCTCTCTTTAAGCGGCAACCAATTAACGGCGCTGCCAGAAGTGATCGCCCGCCTGCAACAACTCACTTTTCTAGATTTAAGCTTCAATCAATTAAGGACGTTGCCAGAAGCGCTTACCCACCTGCAACAACTCACTTCCCTGGATTTATGGGGCAACAAATTAACGACGTTGCCAGAAGCGCTCGCTCGCCTGCAAAAACTCACTTTTCTGGATTTAAGGTACAACCAATTAAGGACGCTGCCAGAAGTGATCGCCCGCCTGCAACAACTCACTTCCCTGGATTTAAGCGCCAACCAATTAACGACGCTGCCAGAAGCGCTCGCCCGCGTGCAACAACTCACTTCTCTGGGTTTAAGCCGCAACCAATTAAGGACGCTGCCAGAAGTGATCGCCCGCCTGGAACAACTCACTTCTCTGGATTTAAGCGCCAACCAATTAACGATGCTGCCAGAAGCGATTGCCCGCGTGCAAAAACTCACTTCCCTGGATTTAAGCACCAACCAATTAACGATGCTGCCAGAAGCGATTGCCCACCTGCAACAACTCACTTCCCTCTCTTTAAGCAACAACCAATTAACGATGCTGCCAGAAGCAATCGCCCGCCTGGAACAACTCACTTTCCTAAATTTAAGGGACAACCCCATCGAAAAGCCGCCGCCAGAAATTGTTGCAAAAGGTATTAAGGCGATTAGGAATTATTTTCGACAACTGCAAGCAGAAGGCACAGATTATATATGTGAAGCAAAGTTACTCATTATCGGCGAAGGCGGAGCAGGGAAAACAACACTGGCGAAAAAGATTGAAGATCCAAGTTATCAACTCCGAAAGGAAGAATCTACCAAGGGAATTGAGGTTATCCAGTGGCGTTTTTCAATGGAAAATGGGCGAGAATTTCGAGTCAACATCTGGGACTTTGGGGGACAAGAGATTTACCATGCTACTCACCAGTTTTTCCTTACCAACCGTTCACTCTATGCCCTAGTAGCAGATAATCGCAAGGAAGATACCAATTTCCACTATTGGCTGAATGTGGTGGAACTGTTCAGCGACAACAGTCCGCTACTGATCATCAAAAATGAGAAGCTAAAACATCCTTGGGAGATTAATGAACCCCAGTTGCGGGAGCAGTTTGCTAATTTGAAGGAGATTTTACCAACCAACCTTGCTAACAACCGAGGTTTAGAACAAATTTTACAAAAAATCAAGCATTACGTTCAAAACCTCCCCCATATTGGCAGTCCGCTCCCAAAAACCTGGGTTAGAGTCCGGGAAGCTTTAGAGAGTGACAAACGCAATTACATCGGCTTGGATGAATATCTGAATATCTGCCAAAAAAATGGGTTCACGGAAAGAAATGACAAGTTGCAGTTGAGCAGCTATCTGCACGATTTGGGAGTATGCTTGCACTTCCAGCAAGACCCACTTTTGAACAAGACTGTCATCCTCAAACCCAAGTGGGGAACTGATGCAGTCTACAAAGTGCTGGATAATGAAGAAGTGATTCACAAGCTGGGCAATTTCACCCGATCTGATTTGGCAAACATCTGGTGTGAAGACGAATACGCCACTATGCATGATGAACTTTTACGCCTGATGATCAACTTCAAGCTGTGCTACGAAATTCCTAGAAGCCAAGGAAGGTATATTGCTCCACAACTGCTATCTCCCGATCAACCCTCCTATCAATGGAATGAAACCAATAACCTGATACTGCGTTACACTTACGAGTTCATGCCCAAGGGCATCATCACCCAGTTAATTGTCCTCATGCATGAGTTGATTAATGAACAAGAATGTATCTGGAAAAGTGGTCTTGTTCTGAGCAAAGACGAAACCAAGGCAGAGGTGATTGAATATTACGGCAAACGGGAGATTAAAATTCGAGTCTCAGGTCGTCACAAAAGAGATTTGATGACCATAGTTACACATGAACTCGATAAAATTCATGATTCCTACAAGCGACTAAAGTACAACAAGTTAATTCCCTGTAATTGTGTTACTTGCAAAGATAGCCAAGAGCCACATTTTTATAAGCTTGAAAATTTAAGAAATCGCCTTGCTAAACAAAAATATGATGTTGAATGTGATATTAGCTATGAAAAAGCGAATGTTTTGAGTTTAATTGATGATGTGATAGATAGGGATAAAAAGAGGTTGCTTGTAGAGCAGTTAGGGGTTGAAGTTTTCATCAGCTATAGTCATCAAGATCAGGAATGGCTTACCAAACTTCAGAAACACCTCAAACCAATAATTCGCAACCAAAATCTGCTTGTGTGGGACGATACCAAAATCCAAGCTGGTGCTGAGTGGAGTAAAGAAATTGAAAATGCTTTAGCAGCAGCAAAAGTAGCAGTATTGTTGGTTAGCCCTAACTTTCTAGCATCAGACTTTATTCACGAGAATGAGTTACCCCCATTATTGAATGCGGCACAAGCTAAAGGACTCACGATTATTTGGATACCGTTAAGTTTTAGCAGCTATGAAGAAACAGAAATTGAAAAGTATCAATCAGCGCACCCTCCCAATCAACCTTTAGACAGCCTGAACCCAGCACAAGAGAATAAAGCTTGGGTGGATATCTGTAAGAAGATCAAAGCAGCAGCAATCTCTCAGTAAAAGATAGAAAAGGTTTTCTCTCGGTAGTGATGTGTGAAAACGGTGTCTTTGCTCTTAGATGCAAGGTTTGTCTTGATTAAGGATGCTGAAAGCAAAGTTTTTGGGTGTGCAAGCGATCGCACCACTGCAACATATTACTGTTATTCACCTTTTTCCTGAAGGAGCGATCGCCAATCTTCAATCGCCTTCTCCGTCCACAGCCAATTTTTAGCTAATTTATCAACCTGGAAATTTACTGAATCAGAGTTGAGAACCATTTGCCGCAACTTGATTGCTTCATTCAGATACTGTGTCTGCTTACCACTAGATTGGCTAAGTGCAGATTTATACAGTCCAAGAGCTAAACCAGCATAAGAAGTTAAAGCATCTTCAGGAACTGCTGTCTTTGAATCTGTATTTTGTTCTTTGAGAGCTAAATTCAAAGCCTTGAACCAAGAGTCATTGGCTCGATTTAGATTGCCTTCTGCGTAGTAGGCAAATCCTAAAGCGTTATTATACAAAAGCGATTCTGGTTTAGCTTTTGCAGCAGTTTCCCAGTAACGGCGGGCATCATCGACGCTATAGTTATTGTCTCCAGTCCCGATAGACTGCCAAGCTAATCGTCCCTTATAAAAGTTGACAGATGGATCGTCGACTTGCTTATTTGGAACAAGTTTAAGGGCAGTTTCCGCCGCAGCTAGTGCGCCACGATTGAGTAATTCCTCTACAGCCAACAACCCACCTTGTAAATCTCCCTGGCTCAATTTTTGCGTAGCGCTAGTAGTGACAATTCCAGTGGTTGCTGTTTCTAAATCAATATTTTGCTGTTTTTGGATAGGTAAAGAATCGGTGGAAATTGCTGGGATGTTTGGCAGAGTTGCCATCTGGGATCGATTTTGCCACCACCAATTTAAAGCGATCGCAGCTACTAAGGCACTGATTCCCACAATACCCACAATTGGCCACAATTTGCGGCGTTGGGTACGATGTCTTGGTACGGCTGGTTGCGATGCCTCCGGCGGGCTATGCCTACGCGACAACTCAGAATTTTGCTGGTTTCCTTGAAATTTACCAGTAATTGGAGGTGGCGGTGCCGGGATTTCTCCCCACAAATCTTCTTCCAGAGAAGTCATGTCTTCTGAAATCTGGCTTTGCTGAAAATTATTTTCTGGAATTTGTTGATCTGGTTCAGTGGTAGCTTTTTGGTTATCTAGCTGACGAAACAAATCGGAAACGATCGCAGAATCTTCTTCATAACTTGGGTCATCATACTCAATTTCATCAACGAGATCGCCCCAAGTATCTTCACCCAGCCAGTCCAACCCAGAAGAGTCACGCGCCAAACCAGCAGGAATCATTTCTTCCATTCCTAAAGGCATATCGCTATCATCTGCGTTGGCGTAGCCCGTCGTAGACATCGCCGAGTACATCGTAGAAGTTATTCCTAAAGGTGAATTATACTGATCCCGCAAGTCTGGACTTTCGGATACCTCAATTTCTTCACTGAGAAAACCGTCAGATTCTGGCTGGAGATATAAAATCGGTAATGCCCAGTACATCTGGTGAGAACCATAAGCAGAAATTAATCCTTGGCGTACCCGACTAACGCACAAATCTACAGGATATCCCTGACTCAAGTTGCGGTAAAACAATTGTGTGAGTGTCAACGCCACTTCATCAGGAATGCGTTCTGACATAGCCAAAACGCTTCTAATTCCGCGCTTCACGAGACTTTCTGCCAGATTACGTTCACCTGTATCTCCAGAAGGATCGGATGCAGCTGTATACGCCCCCAAGCAGGAATTAAACACTGCCATTTGAATATTATTGTTGACGAGCAGACCTGCCAGATCGTCTCCACTCAAGATTTCCGTTAAGCCAGTTCTGCGACTAACAAGATAAATTTCTCCGCCATTGCCGCCTAAGTTACTATGACCAGAGTAGTGAAGAACTTGGTATCTGCCTTGTTCTAGGGCTTGCGTCAGTTCTTCCCGTCCTGGTTGGTCTAATACAGTGAGTTCAATTTCTGGGAAACGATTGTTACCTTCAGCAAGTCGTGATGTTTGACGGTGAAGTTCCGCTTGCAGTTTAATCGCTTCCTGTTTCTGTAAGTCAAGACGGACTTGATCTGAGGGAGAAGCAATTACCATCAATACTTTCACGCCACCTTGTTCTCGTGTTGTGAAAGTATTGCGCGATCGCAAAGGAGAACCCCCCAAAATGCCACTTTGGAAGCGAGAAAAAGCCACATAAGGCCCAGTAGCCAGAGGGCGATCGCCTGCGTGCATCACTTCCCAAGGCAGACGAGCTAACCTAGTATCCTTTAGCCCCAAGCGTAAGCGTAGTACTTGTTGGTGATTCTGGGCAATACCTTGGGCAGTAATCCAACTATCTCTGAGAGTGCCTTGAAATAAGGCGTTATAAAATTGTTGACCCAACGCCACCAAGTTAACAGAGTTTCTGGCGATATTACTTTCGTGCCCACCAGAGGTAAATGGATCTCCCTGCAACACCGATTTCAATGGGTCATTCATCAAATGCCCAGCAGCTATTAACCAATCAGCTACAGGCCAAGTCACCAATTCTTCTGCCAATGGTACCCCAGGCGCGACTTGTTCCGTCCGCACCAAGTAGTCATTTTGCCCTACTGGGGTTACGGAAATGTGAAATTCCTGGGTCACAACTTCTCCTGTCCGCCTCCTAAATCTGGTTTGAAACGTGAAAGTTTCAAGTCGATTTGCTCCCTCTGATAACTTAGATGCATCCCACCCCTGAATGTTTCTGATTCGGTGTTGTTTTGCATTTTCTGCCTTTACAACTTTATCCGGATCGGATTACTTGGATCTAGAACACTTAATTGGTAGATGCACCTTGATCTTCAACTCCCCTAGTTGGCTAACACCTACTAGGGGTTTTTTTCAATTTTGGCAAACAACAGCAACTTTTAACGCAGATATTCTTTACCAAAAAATAGTGCTTAATCCTAGAATACTTGATTACTAGATAGATGTCCCTTGATTTTTAACTCCCCTAATTCAGTTAATATCTACTAGAGTTTCGTAGACACGCCTTTCTAATAAATTTATCCGGAGCATGGTGGTTAAACCTAGAACACTTAATTGGTAGATGCACCCTGATAACTAGCTCCCCTGGTTGGCTAACACCCACTGGGGGTTTTTTTATGAAGGAGTTTAGCAGCAATCATTTCTGACGCATCAAATTTTTAAGGCAATGCACTGGTTATTTAATTGATAGATGCACCCTGATAACTAGCTCCCCTAGTTCGCTAACACCCATTGAGGATTTTCTCTGGTGAGCGTCAATTTATCCGGTAGATTGCTCTTTAAGAATCTCTTTTAATCCTCATATAGGCTAGCACCCCCTGAATTCGCGTCGGTAGCCCTATGAGTATCATTTACAGATAAACGAGATTTTGAAAGATTTTAGCTTCACTTGAAACCAATATCTGATAACTAACTCCTCTGGTTGGTTAACAACTTTGAGGTTTTTTTCTGGTGAGCAAACAACAATAACTTCAACCTCTGCTATTTTATCCGGTGGCTACCCATTTACTTTAGAAAAGATAATCAATAGATGCACCCTGATAACTCACTCCCCTGGTTGGCTAACACCCACTGGGGGTTTTTTTCTAGTTGCGTAGGCGTAACCCTTCCTAGACATGACCGTCAACCCTGATTTTTGCCATTTTCCCCGGAAGATACTCGCTGCCCCTAGAAAACATTAATGGTAGATGCACCCTGATAATTAACTCCCCTAGTAGACTAACATCATCTGGGGGTTTTTTATTTTAAAAAATAACTTACCTTTGTCCAAATTATCCGGAGTATGGTGTTTAACCTGAGAACACTTAATTGGTAGATGCACCCTGATAACTAACTCCCCTAGTAGACTAACATCATCTGGGGGTTTTTTATTTAAAAAAATAATTAGCCTTTGTCCAAATTTATCCGGAATATGGTGTTAAACCTAAGAACATTTAATTGGTAGATGCACCCTGATAACTAACTCCCCTGATTGGCTAACGCTCATTGGGGGTTTTTTATTTTAAAAAATAACTAGCCTTTATCCAAATTTATCCGGAATATGGTGTTAAACCTAAGAACATTTAATTGGTAGATGCACCCTGATAACTAACTCCCCTGATTGGCTAACGCTCATCGGGGGTTTTTTGTGTAGACACGTAGCGGCTTGTCTTAGACATCGCCCTAGCATTTTCTGCTGGTGTAACTAGAATGCACTACCACTCTTGTTGTTACTGCTCCTAGGATAGAGCATAACTTGCTCACTCAATTCCTGAATCCCTTTCTTTTTATTGTGAGCTAGAGATGCCACATCAAAATGATTGCTATGATATTTAATCATATTCTTAATTTTTTTTCTATATTTTGGCGTTTAATTATTTGTCTGCCAGCAATCACTGCTTTCAGCTTCCGAGTCAGAGTTTCCTTGGTAACTACATGTTGTGTATCTTTCTTGTTTGTATGTTCAACCTGGGAATGTAGTACTGAAGGCTCTTCTTCCCAAAAAACATAGAAGCAAGGATGCAGGAAAGGATACTGGATAGGGGTTTCAGCTTTAAGTTGACACTAATAACCAGCTATATGGTAATATTTCATAGCATTTAGATACTAAAAAACTTTGCTTAGAATCAAAGAGTCCCCAACCCATGAGTTTAGCTGTAATTAAGTTCTCTTCAGAAGAGTGCGGCATCTGCCATAAAATGTCTTTTTACGACAAAAAGGTGGCTGAAGAACTGGGTTTAGAATTTATTGATGTGAAAATGCAGGATACGACTGCTTACCGCAAGTATCGCAAGATTTTATTAACTCAGTATCCCGATAAATCAGAAATGGGATGGCCTACTTACATCATCTGCAATTCTCCAGAAGGGGAATTTCAGATTGTGGGTGAAGTAAAAGGAGGTCATCCCAAAGGGGAATTTAGAAGCCGTCTGCAAGAGGTTCTGGATTCTACAGGTAATCAGAACTAAATTACTTCAAAAGATTTGACCTCTAGGACAGGGCCAATCATGGCAATAGTCATGATATCTTCACGCACCTGTCCTTTTACTTTTGCTTTTTGTCCGGCTTTGAGTAAGCTTTTGTCAGCCCCTTTAAGGATTTCGTAAGTAACGCCCTCTTCTGTAACTAACGCCCATGCGCCTGTGCCTATATCACGGCGTTCGATTGTACCTGTAAGTGTAATGCTCATAAACAGTGCTGAGTTGTGAGTGCTGTTAGCGGTAGCGGGGCGTTTAGCCCGTGCTGAGTGGGGAAGTAGGCAGTTAGGAGAGACGCGATTAATCGCGTCTGTACAGGAGTTAGGAGTATCAAGAATTGTTCCCCCATTCCCCATTCCCCATTTATGCGATTTTTTTTTCGTTTTTCAATGCTAAACGAGCCAGCCCATAGCAGATTAGGGCATTAGCAATGAGGAAGAGGCGTGATATGTTGCCACTTCCCAAACCCCAAACAGCTGGATCTAAAAATGCACTTACTGTCAAGCAGGCTGCTATACCTAATGTTGAACCAATGGCAAACCATTTCCAACTAGGATTTCCCAGCAGCAATGCCATTAACAAAATGGGAATCAGTACACTGGCAAATAGGGGATTCAACGCATCAGTTCCCTGGAGGGTATTACCTAGTTCGGGAATTGAGCTGCCCAAAACCCGGAAAGGCCATTGGGGAAGATCAAAAATATAGATTCCCTTGAGGAAGAATAACCCAGAACTGCCAGCGATTAGTCCACTAGATAAAGACCAACTCCAAGTGAAGGGGAAGTAAACCCGTAAAAACCAAGCCAGTAGATAAGAGCCAACTACCATTAAAATCTTGGGTAATAGGGCCACTGCACCACCATCAATCCAAAAGCCAGGGTTAAGATAGCCGTTATCGCGTAACCACCGAAAGAAGTCTGGAAAACTGATTTGTCCTCCAAAAGCTAGTCTGACAGCTGCTTCTGCATTGAGTTGTCCAGCGCCATAATAGTTCAAACCATCATCTTGGATAACTCGCGCTGACTGCTTGAGGACTTTTAAAACTTCATCTGGTTCTTTGATCCCAGCAGCTCTAATTAATGCTGCAACACCAGCAACGTGAGGAGAAGCCATACTTGTACCCTGGAAGCCAAGAAATACCCCTTCGCCATTTTCGTCGATAGTTTCTTGGAGAATCTTACCAGCTTCACTACCACCAGGAGCCGAGATATCTACCCCAGCACCAAAGTTAGAATAGGGCGCTCTTTCGCCATCTGGGCCAATTGCCGAAACGCCGATTACATAGGGATATCGGGCTGGATAGCTTGCGCCATTGGTATTTTCATTCCCAGCTGCGGCAATGATAACTACACCTTTTCTATGGGCATACTCGATCGCTTCTTTCATCAACTTGCTTTCACCGCTACCGCCCAAGCTCATATTGATCACATCTGCGCCTTTATCAGCAGCAAATTTAATCGCTTCGGCTATATCGGCAACTGTACCGCCGCCATAAGAACTGAGTACCTTAAGTGGCATCAGACTGGCTTCATAAGCAATTCCAGCTACGCCATATTTGTTATTTGTGGCTTGGGCAATAGTTCCGGCAACATGGGTACCGTGGCCGTTATCGTCTTTGGCTTCTTCTCTATCGTTAACAAAATCATAGCCTTTGACGAATTTTGTCTCATATAAGTCGCGCACCTTAGTAATACCGGTGTCAATTACCGCAACTGTAATGCCACTGCCTTTGGTTTGACTCCATGCGCCTTCAATACCGATTTTGTGCAAGTTCCACTGCTTGCTGTAATATTGATCGTTGGGGCCAGTTAATGATGGGCTTGTCTGATCATCATTTTCTTGAGGTCTCAAAAATTCTCCTAACCAAGCTTTTTCACCTGGTTGTGGAATCTTTGTATAGATGTAATTTGGCTCAATGAATTCTGTAGATTGGGCAAACTGAGATTTTTTCAGTTCTTGGAGTCGCTGGCGATCGCCTTTGACAATATACACATGATCTTTTTCTGAAAACTTGTTGTCTAATTGGGGTGTAACGTTGTATTGTTTGGCGATCGCTTGGAGATTCTGTTGCACCACATCTGATGGAATATCTTCCCGAAAATCAAGCAAAATCGTCTCAAACTCTCCTTTAACTGCCATTCCCTGGAAATTCAGGAAACCAAATATGGCAGCTCCCAGCCCAATGACAAACAAGCACAATAATATAAGCTTTCTCATATTAACTCATCACCGCTTTTTGCCAGTTTGCTCACTACCATAACTTATCTCCATCCTTTGTTGGTGGATTTTGCACTTTTAGTTACAAGTCTCACTTCATTACTCAGGACTTTTTGAAACGATGGAACGTGGTCTTTTGTGGTTGCCGCTATTAGTAATGTTTTTCTGGTTGGCTTGGCAAGGCTCGAAGGAGTATCAAAAAGTTGAAGCCTATCGCGCTTGGGCAGAACAATTTGAACGGGCTAAGTACGATATTTATGCTGTATTAGGTCAAAAAGACAATAATTTGACTTGGGGAAAACCCACGCCTCAAGGACTTATTAAGCTAGAAACATTCTCTTTGCTTGATATTAAGCAAATTAACTTTCTAGTAGATGAGAAATCAGTAGATGTGGATAATATACCGCAGAAAGGTCGTTCTATAGAGCTAGAATTTCTCTTTTCCGAATCTAATAAATCGGTGCGTGTTCCATTTACTGAAATCCCTTTGGCGGCGGAATGGGGTAAGTTTTTGCAAGGGCTATTACAAGACTTGCGAACAGAACCACACAAGTAGTTATATTGAAGCTACAAGTTCTCGATTATACGGCTGTTTCCCATCGGAAAGTTAGATCGGGTAAACGACATAGCCTGCAATTCTGAAATACTCACAAAGGTGGTTTTTTGTATTATTAATTCTTACTCTAAATTGTTCAATAAAAAATATGCTTCTGGGTAGATGAAAAGTAAGTCAAGGGGTAGCATAAAATACAAAGGCATAGATGATTAAACCGTAAGGAATACGGCACTTTACTACGCTAGATAGATGCGGTTAGAGAACACCAAATGTTAAACGTTAACCGCTTGCGGCTGCAAGGTATATTCAAAATCCCAAGAAATTTACTTGTGGCAAAAGTCGCAAGTGTAATACCCATCTTGGTTGGCAGCTTGGTGCTAATTGGCTGGTGGCTTGGAATTGAAGTTCTCAAGCGCGGCTTCCCTAGTAGTCTTGCCACGATGAAAGTCAATACAGCGTTGTGTTTTGTGCTGTCTGGTTTATCATTGTGGCTGTTTTTAAAGGCAGAAAATAAGGGGAAAAGAACGATTCAAAACTACCCTCACCCTTCGACCTTTCGACTTCTCGACTTCCCTACTCTGGTAATTTCCAGGGTCTGTGCAATAGCTGTCACCACAATTGCTGCACTTACACTTTGTGAATATCTGTTCGGCTGGAATCTGGGTATTGATGAGATGCTGTTCCTGGATTCGCCAACTAGTATGACGACATTGTATCCGGGGCGAATGGGGGTAAACACAGCATTCAACTTTATACTAGTCAGCCTTGCCCTACAGATTCTGATTAATCCAAAAAACCACCATAGTTATTGGTCTGCTCAAATTATCGCTCTGATCGCTACTTTAATTTCCTTGCAGGCGCTCATGGGCTACGCCTACAAAGTGAAAGTTCTTTACGGACTTGCCCCTTATACAACATCAATGGCTTTACATACAGCGGTGTTGTTCATTTTGCTAAGTATAGGTATTCTGTGGGCGCGGGCAGAACAGGGGCTAATGAGGGTAGTTACAAGTGATACTTATGGTGGCTTACTGGCACGTCGTTTGTTGGTTGCCGCGATCGCAGTACCTTTTGTATTAGGGTGGGTAATTGTTGAAGGTCAACGCGCAGGACAATACGATCCGGCTTTTGCAGTATCGGTGTTTGCGATCGTCCTGATTGTGATTTTTACTATTTTGATTTGGCAAAGTGCCAGGGTTATTGAACGCCTTAGCCATCAACGCGATCTTGCTCAGAAAGCACTGAGAACCTACCAGGATAAACTAGGGAGTTTCGTAGATTCTAACGTTATTGGTATTCTGTTTGGCGATGTGTATGGCGGTATCCAGGAAGCAAACGACGAATTTTTCAGGATGATTGGTTACACCCAGGAGGATTTGTCAGAGGGTAGATTAAATTGGAGCAATATCACACCACCAGAGTATCTATACTTGGATCTGCGAGGTGTCGCCGAAGCACAAAAAAACACTAACGCTACTTGTACGCCCTACGAGAAAGAATATATTCGCAAGGATGGTAGCCGCATCCCAGTTTTAGTTGGTTACGTGTTGTTAGGAGAAAAACGGGAAGAGTCAGTAGCATTTATCCTCGACTTGAGCGAACGTAAGCTTGCAGAAGCAGAGCAACAAAAATTAGTATCGCTGGTAGAAAATAGCTCTGACTTTATCGGCATCGCCACCCTTGAAGGTCAATTACTCTATATAAATGATGCAGGTCAAAAACTGGTAGGACTTACTAGCCTTGAAGAAGTGAGGCAAAAAGTAGTATTAGATTACTTCATGCCCAAAGACAAAGCCTATTTTCAAAAATATATACTGCCAACTGTACTATCAGAAGGGCGCTGGCAGGGAGAATTCTGCTTTCGGCATCTCCAAACAGGTCAACCAATACCAGTTGATTACAATATCTTTACTGTTACAGACAACAACACAGGTCAGCCAATTGCCTTAGCAACTGTGACTCGTAATATTAGCGAACAAAAGCAGGCTAAAGAAAAAATCTTACAACTAAACAAGGATCTACAGCGCCGCATTACTGAGTTACAAACTTTGTTGGAGGTAATTCCCATTGGAATTGGCATTGCCGAAGATCCCCTATCCCAAAATATCAAGGTAAACCCTGCTTTTGCCAAGCAGTTGGGGATATCTTCAAATACAAATGCCTCTCTCAATGTTCCTAGTGATGAAAAATCCACAAGCTTTAAAATCTACCGAGAGGGAAGAGAACTGTCAGAAGAGGAACTGCCAATACAATACTCTGCTGCTCATGGTGTCGAAGTTGTGGATTGTGAACTTGAGGTAGTGCATGAAAATGGAAAAATTGTCAACCTGTTAGAGTACGTTGCACCTCTGTTTGATGAAGAGGGTAAAACTAGAGGAAGCGTTGGCGCATTTTTAGATATTACGGAGCGCAAACAGGCAGAAGAAATACTTCTAAATCAGCAAAAATGGCTTGAGGATGTGCTAAATCTGATGCCAAGACCCTTGCTGTTTATCGAACCAGGAACAGCGCGGGTAACTTTTGCAAATCGCTCTGCTAATGAATTAGCTGGGGGCGAATTTCCTAAAGGTGTACCAGCAGAAGATTATCACACAGCTTACCACTATACAGATGCGGCAGGCGATCGCATTCCCAATGAACAAATGCCAGGAGTGCGGGTTGCCCTTGGCGAACGTCTCAATGGATTAGAAGTAGATTGGCATACTCCTGCTGGTGTGCGTTCTCTACTGGTATTTGCTGATACCTTGCCAGCAATGCACGGTCATCCGGCTACCTGTATCTTGGTGTTCCAAGAAATTAGCAACCTCAAACAGGCAGAAAAAGCACTCTCGTTAGGTTACAAAAGACTAAAGCTACTATTTGACACAGCCAACGATTTACTCTCAAGCCAAGAACCAGTACTACTAATCGATAGCGTCTACCGAAAACTAAGAGAGCAAATTGGAATAGAAGTTTATTTGAACTATTTGGTTGAGGATAACTCCCACGTAATGCGACTAGGGTCTTACAGTGGTATTTCCCAAGAACTGGCCAAGGAAATCGAGTTGTTGGGATTTGGTGAAACGGTTTGCGGTACTGTAGCCCAAAACCGTTGTGCAATAGCTCTAGAGAATGTGCAGCAATCAACTGACCCAAAAACAGAATTGCTTCGTTCTTTAGGTATTACTGCTTATTATAGTTATCCGTTGATTGCCCAAGGGCGGTTGTTGGGTACTCTTTCTTTTGGCAGCCGGACTCGGTTAAGCTTCACGGAAAATCAAAAGGGGATGATGCAAGCAGTATGCGACCAAATAGCGATCGCAATGGAACGTGCTAGTTTAATTGCTTCTTTGCAAAAGCAAACTGAGCAGTTGCAAGAGGCGAACCGGATGAAAGATGAATTTCTGGGGATATTGTCTCACGAATTGCGATCGCCCCTCAATGCAATTTTGGGCTGGGCGCAACTCCTGCAACGAAGCAAGCTGAGTGAAAGCCAAATGGCTAAGGCTACGGAGACAATTGAGCGCAATGCTAAGGCGCAAACCCAGCTAATTGAAGACTTACTCGATATATCGCGGATGATTAGAGGCAAGTTACGCCTCAATGTCCGTACTTGTAATTTGGTTCCGATGATTGAGTCGAGCCTAGAGACTGTTAGCCTAGCCGCTCAATCCAAGGAAATCGATTTAAGATTTTCTATCATTCCCTCCAAAGAAACACGAAATGCGCCACCGGAGATACTCCCCGTGGTAACAATCGCGCCAAATTCAGATTTGGGATTAGAAATTAATCACGAAAATGTTGAGTCAAGAGAAGCGGAATCCCAAAGCAATCAACGTTCAAAGGACAGCAGCGAAAATTCCCAATTCCTAGTTTCCGGTGATTTTGAGCGTTTGCAGCAAATTATCTGGAATCTGTTATCTAATGCCATCAAATTTACACCGACAGGTGGACAGGTAGAGTTGCAATTGTCAGTGGTAACTGGCGAAGAAAAACAACATATAACAGAGAAATATGCCCAAATTCAGGTGATTGATACAGGTATTGGTATTAGCCCTGATTTTCTCCCCTACGTCTTCGATCGCTTTCGTCAAGCTGATAGTTCTAACACTAGATCATACGGTGGATTAGGACTAGGATTAGCGATCGTGCGTCATTTAGTAGAATTACATGGTGGTACTGTTCAGGTAGATAGTCCAGGTAAAGATCAAGGAGCAACATTTACAGTCAAGTTGCCACTTTTGAAAAGTCATCTATTCACAGTCTCGCAGCCTCTCCCCGTTGCCTGTTCTCCTCTTCACTTCGTCTCCCTCCTTGGTGTGCGGGTAGTGGTTGTAGATGACCAAACCGATAGCCGTGAATTTATCACCACAGTTCTCGAACAGTGCCAAGCCGAAGTTAAAGCAGTGGCATCAGTTCAAGAAGCATTGCAGATAATTACAGAATGGAAACCAGATGTTTTAGTCAGTGACATCGGTATGCCCAATGAGGATGGTTACTCTTTGATCCGCAAACTGCGATCGCGATCGCCAGAACAAGGGGGAAATATTCCCGCAGCAGCATTGACAGCTTATGCTAAGGCAGAGGATCGGATGCGAGCTATACAAGAAGGTTATCAGCTACATTTACCCAAACCTATTGAAGCGGCTGAGTTGGCTACAGTAGTTGCTAGTCTTGTTGGACGGACTTAGCCCTGTTCTGTCACTTTGGGAGAAGCCAATGCCTGAAAGCCTTTGAGAGCTTTACTTTTCAGTTTTTGGCTATAAATTTTAGTTTCTGTTAGAAAATAATGTCTCAAAGCTTGACTCAATAAAAGTTTCAGAATCTTGCTTCAATTATTGTTTTCCGAGAGTGACATAACAGGGTTAGACAGAATTGGGTATTGGGAAAAATTCTTGCTAGCTCCTGTATACCCTTTTTTGCAATTAGGACTTATACCATTTCTGTATGAAGATACGCTAAACCATATTTAAGTACAAGACAGAAGAAAGAGAAACGAACCGCAAAGGACACAAAGAAAGAAGTTAAAAGGGTTTGGTGCAGCCTCACAAAGAAATGCTATGACGCATTAAGTACGAAATGTAAGAGCAATTCAGCGAAGATTATTTAGAGCTTTATCTTTTTTTACTCATAATACTCAGAAGGCGAAACAAGAAGGATACATATAAATAAGAAAGCGCACTCCCGAAGTGGGAGAGCGCTTTCTTATTTAACTAATCGAGTTAATGCTTGAGAATTAACCGTTGATAGCAGGAGCAGAAAGAGCAACAGGAGCAGATTCAGCAGATGCCAAATCTAAGGGGAAGTTGTGAGCGTTGCGCTCGTGCATTACTTCCATACCCAGGTTAGCGCGGTTGATTACATCAGCCCAAGTTGCAATCACACGACCTTCAGAGTCAATGATTGATTGGTTGAAGTTGAAACCGT
>NZ_JADEXU010000200.1 GCF_015206895.1 Nostoc sp. LEGE 12450
TTTTTATCACCTAACGTAAGTGACCAACAGTTACAGGCACTTGATAAGGTTCAATCTGTTGTTAATATGCATCATCAAATTCAGCAGGATTCTCAACAAGAATCACAATTTAGAAATATGCACAGATAAGCCCGCATTTCTCACAAGCTTGAGGGGAAGGATGCTTGAGGGGCAGAGGGGCAGAGGGGTAGAGGGAAAAGAACAAGGCACGTTGAACTCTCCCCTGCCCCCCTGTTCCATGATCAAAGGGAAGCGTGAAAATGATACTAATTGTTTGCTTGTTGTTTGCACTGGGTGGGATAATTTTTCTAAGTTGGCTGTTTGGTTTTTTTCCACCTTCAAGTCCAGAACCAAAGTATCGCTCCCAAGATTTTAAACCTGACCAATTACCAGCCAAGAGTACAAAAGCGTCGTCAATTTCACCTCAAAATTTTGTACGACAAAGCCCAGCACCAACGCAAAAGGCTCTCTTAGCTAAAAATTTTAAAAAGCAGTTACCACTAAGCAAAGCAACAACGCGAAGGGTTAGATTAGCTAAAAAGCTTAAAAAGCAGGCAAATATTCAGTACGCCTCTCAAGTGCTGCAACGGCTTCGGAGCAAAACTCCCATCGTTAAATTACCAGTAGTAATCGCCACACTGCGTAGGATATCACCTTACGTTTTTGAAGAGTTGGTACTTACTTGCTGCCTTGAACAGGGCTGGCAAATCCAACGCAACTTTCGGTACACTGGTGACGGCGGTATAGACGGTCGCGTATTAATTTTGGGAAAGCTCTATGTAATCCAGGTTAAACGCTACACTAATCACATTAATGCAGAACACATCAAAGATTTTCTGTCTTGTATTGAGCATGAAAGAGCCAGTGGTGGATTCTTCGTGCATACTGGCATAACTGGACAGTTGTCAAAACAGTTGATTCGTCGCTCCAATAAAATAATCTTAGTAAGCGGTCAGAAACTAGTAAATTTTGTCTTAAATAAGCAGTTAAAAATAGTGGGAATAACAATAAGTGGTAAGTCTTAATTTTCATTTCCAATTGATAGAAGAAAGGCAGGAGGCAGAGGGCAGAGGGCAGAAGGAAGAAGGAAGAAAAGGTACAAACCTCGCCCCTTGTTGGCGAAAAAGTAGGAATACTCTTTTCGAGATGCACAGCACAAAAAAAGATGTGTCCGTAGCACTTACCTCTTCCCTTCATGGGAGAGGTGTTCCTTCTGCCTTCTGCCTCCTGCCTTCTGCCTTGCCGCCTTTGGCGGCTTGATTAGTTAGCGCCGAAACCGGATCTGCTCCCCGTTGTCATCTGACTGTTGAGGATTTATTTTCAATCTCTTCAGAATCAATGGTTTGTCATCTCTAATCAGTTGCCTAACGATGTTCATTTTTTCCTCAAAAGTCAATACTTTTGCATCAGTTGTAACACTCGTAAATAACTCGCTGACCTTTGCTCCTGTTACCTTTTCACCTTTGACATATTTTCCTACTTCCATAACTACTTCTGCCAATCTTTCAATATCTAAACCCTGAATCATCTGTTTGAGATGCAACTTTAATTCTGCTAGTAATGTTTTAGCTAAGGTTGACTCAGTAGCTGATTGCTCAACAGAGTTAGAGGTGGATAAAATAGCTCTCTTCTTTACATGAGATTGCAACTCAGTTGTCAATGCTGTTTCAAAGTCATTGAATGTAGTCTTAGATGCAACAAGTTGTTGATGAGACTGAGAAAGTTGTTCTGTCAATCCTAATACTGCTTGGGCTAAAGCAGACTCGATAGCTGATTGCTCAATATAATCAGAGATTAACAGAATGGCTCTCTTCTCTGCATGAGATTGTAACTCTTGAGTCAAGGCTGTTTCAAAGTCACTGAATGTACTTTTAGCAGTAACAAGTTGTTGATGAGATTGAGAAAGTTGTTCTGTTAGCCCTAATATTGTTTGGGTTAAAGCAGACTCGACAGTTGATTGCTCAATATAATCAGAGATTGACAGAATGGCTTTGTTTTGTGCATGAGATTGCAACTCAGCCGTAACTGCTTCATCAAAGTCATTGAATGTAGTCTTAGATGCAAGAAGTTGTTGATGAGATTGAGAAAGTTGTTCTGTTAATCCTAATATTGTTTGGGTCAAAGCAGACTCGATAGCTGATTGTTCAATATAATCAGAGATTGACAGAATTGCTTTGTTTTGTGCATGAGATTGCAACTCTTGAATCAAGGCTGTTTCAAAGTCATTGAATGTAGTCTTAGATGCAAGAAGTTGTTGATGAGATTGAGAAAGTTGTTCTGTTAGCCCTAATATTGTTTGGGTTAAAGCAGACTCGACAGCTGATTGCTCAATATAATCAGAGATTGACAGAATAGCTTTATTTTCTGCATGAGATTGCAACTCAGCCGTAACCGCTTCATCAAAGTCATTAAATACAGTTTGAGCTTCAACTAACTGCTGATGAGATCGAGAAAGTTGTTCTGTTAAGCCTAATATTGTTTGGGTTAAAGCAGACTCGATAGCTGATTGCTCAATATAATCAGAGATTGTATTTAAGAGTTGTCTGGTGGCTGGTTGTGAAGAAAGGACATAATTTGCTTCTCTATTAAAAATTGTTGAATCTTGTCCGTTAATTTGTCTTGAGAGTTTCTCTGTTCGTTGACCTCGAAGCCCATCATCTGTAGAGCTTTGGTTAATTCCTGCAATATCGTCTCCATGCTCGAAGACTTTTTCGAGTTCAGCATCTCGGTTAATTGCTGCAAGAAATTCGCGTGACTCGCACTCATCTCGGTTAGTTTCTCGGTTTGACTCGTTTCTAATAACTTGATTAGCTCGCTCATCTGCTGGCTGTTGGTTTGTAACTGCTCGATTCTCTGGGTCAATTGCTCTATCTTCTCGGTTAGCAACTGTATCTGTGTTGGGTTGTTGTCGTTGGTTAAAGTCATGGGTTTGTACCTGTGGTTTATTTTGTAAAAGATAGGGAACAGGTAATGGGGAACAGGCAACAGTTTTTTCTATTTCCTCTTCCCTGTGTGTTGGTAAGAGATCCAATTTGTCATTCCCTGTTGCCCGTTCCCTGTTGCCTGTTCCCTCAAGTTGTATAGAACGTTGTTCTGGTATTGGCTTACGCAAAGATGCAAAAGCCGCAGCCTTTGAATGCTGATTCTGCTGTTGCCAGTCCCGAAAGGTTGCAGCAAGATGACTCAATTTCTCGTAAGCTTGTGGCCCATTTGCGAAGATGAAATCATCAACACCTTTGTCTGGGCCTGGCAAGTTGATGACTTTTACTCTTGCTCCAGCTTCTTGTAACAATCTTCCAGTTACGGAAATATCTCGTTCGATATGGAGCTTAGTTTCGGGCTTGGTTTCGTAGTCAAAGCAGAACTTGAAAACTCTCCCTTGTGTGGCGAAAACGGCTAACTCTTCATGAAGATAGGACTTACCGATTTTTTTGCCAAACTCGTCTTTTGGAGAGCGATATCCTGCTGAAATTCCAGGTAGCCCAATGGTAGCGTGACCCTGACTCAACAGGCTGGCCGCTTTTTTGGCTCCCTCTGCGATCGCACACGGTAAATTATATTTCCACACACAATACCAAAATCCCGATTTACGCTCCTGCTGGGTGGGGTTAACTTTATGTTTGGAGTAAATGCGTTCGGCAATATCTTCAGAGACATTGAGCAAGAATATACTTAATTCAACCTTTGGGGGATGCTCATATTTAATGAATTTCCCTTCAATTATCTGGTTCTCCTCATCTTTTTTGGGTCTAGGCGTGTTCGGCTTGTAACATCCCCATCTTTTGCTTGCAGGTTTATCACCTGGGGTTAAATCTCTAAAACAACGTGGGTCAACTCCAGCATCACACCACCAACCACCAGCATCAAGGTGAGAATAGGCTTTGATTAACCCTTCGCTAAGTCGCCCCGTATTTGTACGATTAAGTTTTTCACTAACCATCAGCCTTTCCCAAGCCTCATGCTCACCACCTGCATAGTTGAACTGAAGGCTTTCAAAGTTTAGCGCTGCAATTTCTGGGTGAATGGCACTTGATTCAAACTCTTGCCAGTGCTTTGGTTCAATAAAATTAGGTATTTTTTCAGTCTGATTTGGTGTCCAAAATGCTTCTGTTGGTACAGCAGTTTTTAATACTGGTTTTGAAAAAACAGGAGGCTTTCTATCATCTCTACGTTTTTCTTGGAGAGTGGGTTTGGCTACAGTTTCTAAACTCGTTGTAACTAATGGGGCTGGCTGACTAACTGGCTGATTAACTGACAAAGAGACTTGTTCAGTGATTGATGGTTGAGCTTTTAGTACTGGCTCTGCTATTGCAACTTCAAGTTTTACTACTGGCTCATCAGCTCTTAGAGTGACCGAGGCAGTTTTCGCCTGAATTCGTTCTACTTTTAAGGAATTCATCAGCAATTCTAAAGCGTTATCTTTGGCTTTAGACTCTTGCGCCAGTTCCAGCAATTCTGATTTGTCTTTAGTATAAAGTTTAACGTTATGCCTAGCTCGACTAATCGCCACATAAAAACTTTCTTGTCCAATGGTGTAATCTGCCGCAATCAAGGCTAGGTCAGTGGTTTTGCCTTGGCTGCTGTAGATTGTGCTGACAAGCGCGTAGTCTAAGTTTTGCGCCTGTTTAAGGTTAATAGTTTCAGTTCGATTGCTATCTAAATACTCAATTTGGGCAGAGTCTCCCTCAATCGCTGTAACTATAAACTCTTGTCCATTTCGCCTTTGTAACTGTCGGTCATTTTTCTTCCATTGCAAGCGATCGCCAACGGCAATCTCAATTTCATCACGCTGGTAAACAGCTTTGTCAAAGTTGGTATCTACTTCTAACTGCTTTCCATCATCTGCTTTCAAAATCAATCGATCAAGATCCTTACTGACTACTTCATAGACTTTGCCTTTCTCTAAACCCCGGCGCTTGTAATTACGTGTTGGCATCACCACATCACCCAGTTCAAAGTTATGGGTGTAGCGCATCTGGATTCTTGTAAGATTTTTCGCTTGTAACTGGCTGATGTTTGCAGTTTTCCCTAGACTTCCCTCAACTTTGAGCTTGCCTCGGATTGCCTGGGTAAGTGCCAATTTCTCTACATTTGTGCCAGCGAGTACTAGAGTTCGCTGCCGTTGGTCACTTGTCAGTGCCATGTAGTCACTAGCAATCATCTCCAATTTTGCTTCTGGCGAAACTTCGGAAATACTACCAATTGTCTCTAATTGCTTGAATCCCGTTTCTATTCTGCCATCTGCGATTAAGTCTACTGCTATCTTTAAATCTGGGTTTCGCTGTCGATTCGATTCATTGAGATGAGCAGTTTTAATCCCAGCTTGTTGCAGAGATTTGAACGGGTTTCCAGCTTCCACTGCCGATAATTGCTTAGTGTCCCCTACTAGTAATAGTCTTGCTCCAAGAAGTGTAGCTCTCTCTAACAGGGCATGAGCATCTTTAGCACTCAGTAACCCTGCTTCATCTACAATCCAAATCTGGTTTACTTCTACAACTTTAGGTGGTTCCCCCACTAATAAGCTAGCTACAGTCTCAGAATGTATGCCTAGTTCCTCACTTAGTACCTTCGCCGCCATTGATGAAGGGGCAAAACCTTTGACTGTATAGCCAAGGCCTAGCGCGATCGCATTTAATTCTTTGAGGGCAAAAGTCTTACCCGCCCCGGCTACCCCTTGCCACGCAATGAATTGGTCTGTTGTCGTTGCAGCTAGACTAACTGCCTGCCTCTGCCCAAGGTTTAGTGAGGTTTTCTCTAACTGGTTTTCAATTACTGGAGTTGAGCAGATAGGGTTTACTCTACTTTGTCCTGACTGCATTAATTCAATCGTTGCCAGTTCTCGCTTTACTGCTGAAAGAGTTGTGTATTGCAGCTGCATTCCAGGCAGAGCAATTAACTCTTGACGCTGCTTGATCAATGGCTCAATTGCAGTCACATCAGTAAAAAGCTTTTCTCTTAGAATGAATTTCTCTAAATCCTCCTGCTTGAAGGCTACATTCCTCTCACTACAGTGTGCGATTGCATTATCTAGAGCATCTTCTAGAGTTTGTTGTGAAAAAGAATCTTGTACAAAAGTATTTGGCTCAGAAGGTTGAACAAAACTAATGCCTAGCGCCGCAGCTTCTTCATGCCACAGAGATTTGAGTTCCGATTCAGTTACCTTTTGCTTGCGCTGCCGAGTAGTATCCCAGACTTTTTCGCGTTCTGCCCATGTAGTTGATGCACCCGCCGTCGCAATGATTTGCTGTCGCCGTTTTGAGAACGCCTCCAGATCCTGTTCCTTGAACCCTTTGATCTCAAATTGTCCATGTTGACGTGGCTCGACTTCATACCCTAGTTTCTGCACTTCTGTTGCCAGATAACTTTGGTATGCCATGCCCAGGAATTTCTTGTTGGCAAATATCTCACTATTGACCAAACTCATCCACTTGCCTGAAGCCTCAGTTGTGTTCATGACTAAGCAGTGGGTATGCAGATGTGGATCTAAAGAACGGCTCTCAATGTGGTCGAACTCTGCAACCACCAAGTTAGCTGTGTTTACCCTGTGGCGAGAATCTCCTTGTGTCACTCTCGTTATGGCATAACGTTGTTCCATCAACGTTAATACTTTTTTTAATGCCTGATGATGCGCGGCAATTAATCTCTCATCTCCACCTACCAACGCCATTAGGCTCACACTCTTAGGCGCAGAGAATGTACAGTCTAACGCTGCCCTGCGTTCATCGGGCTTCAGTACCTTGGCATTAAGCTGCTCACGACCATCGGGCGATCGCCCAGAGATTACATTTTTAAAAGCTTGCTGATTTTCAACTGCCCCTGATAAACCCAATTTCTCAGCACCCTTACCACTCCAGCGAGACATGAAGAGGTGATAGTAGTTCTTGATGAAGTAGTTCACTGCCATTTCTGATGACACGTTAGCAGATGTTAGCATCGCTCACCTCTGCCATCAGCAAAACATAACTTAACTCGACGACTATTGAACAACCCCCAAAAAATATTGAAGTCATTGTTTAACGCCGACATCAAACTCGCTTTGGTTTGATGCCGAGTTAAAAATTTTTGATAAGACAATGACAGCAACAAATTTTTTATTCACCAACTCTCATGCACTTAAATATAGCAAATTATCGTCTAAAACTTTCTGCCAAATTTGGCGTACTGTGCGTAAGGTTTTGCTATTATTGCTTTACTAAAAGAATAATATCATTGTAATAGTATATATATTAAAAACGCCTGTATTTAGAAGGATTGCGTCAGAGTTATGCCAGAATTGCGCCATTTTTTCGAGGAAAAAGCACTTGATTATCAATAAAATTAAATTGTTGATAAATACTATTTAAGATTTCAGAGTTATGCTAGAGTTATGCCAGAGTTGTGCCGGATTTATATGAGTTTGAGCCTGTTTTTATCAAATTCCATAAATTTGCCATAATTGCGCTATTAACGACTTATGATTTGATGAAATGGTTGAGTAATTTTTGTTGAAAGTAGATGGCAGATTTAATAATCTCATTCGATCCGGGAGCATCGTTGAGTAGAGTTTTTTTTACTCTAGATTCAAGTAAGCCGGAGTTGCTTTTGATGGAACCCTACACAGCATTAATCCCGAAACAAAGCCTTTTAAGTTATGAGGAGGATGCGATTGGTGTATCTTCTCCAGAAAATTCAGCTTGGATTGAATACAATCAGCAATGCTGGGGTGTAGGATTAATTTGTCAGAGGTTTTTTGCAGATTTGAAGTTAGAGCAGCCAAAATTTGAGCTAGCGATTTATAAAACCTTGGCTGTAGTGGGTGCTATAGCCCAAAAGAAGTCGTTAGCCAACGGTGCAAGTATTCGTCTGGGCATCTTGTTTCCTTACGGAGAATACTCGGATCGCAAATTATTTGAGATATCGATTACAGGCGCTCTGCTCAACTTTAAATGGAGAGGTGAAAAACGCTCTTTCAAGCTAGTGGAGTTTGTTTGCCGCCCTGAAGGATTTGGATTGCTCTCACGAGGACGTACAACTACTCATAATTTGCGTTCACGGAAAGTAGCGGTGGTGATGATTGGCTTTCGCAATGCCTCTATTTTGATTATGGATAAGGGTGCGATGACAAGTGGAGTTACAGAAGACTTAGGCTTTCATAAGTTAGTATCATCAGTACAGCGTCGGGTAGCTGGACAAAAATCTCTGACTCTTGCGGCTGCTATTAGTGCTGCTGGTTCCAAAATAAATCTCAAAGCCTTATTACCTTTAGTTCGAGTCGAAGATGCTTTGCTACAAGAATTAGAAATTCAATCAATCAAATCAGCAATCAGTATTGCTCGTGAAGAATATTGGGCAGTGCTTTCAAGTTATTTGCATCGTTATATTCCATCAGATATTGATGAGATAATTTTTGCTGGTGGAACTGCCCACTATTTCAAGAATGAATTGAATCGATTATTTCCGCGTCCTGAAAAAATTTCTTGTGATGCTTTGGAATATTTAGTACAGCAAGAATTTTTATCTGAGAAACCTAAATCAGATTTATCCTTTCGCTTAACTGATAACTACGGTTTTTTCTCTTATCTTTGTAAAAATTATCAACAGGTCGCAAATCATGCCTGAACAAGTTGATTTTCGTTTTCAGTTCAGTACTTCATCTCCTTATCTTCCCCTTTTAAAATATCTGAGTCCCAAAAATAAAACTCTTGAATTTCCGAGACAAAACATGATTATCTGGGCAATCGCTGCCTTTTGGCATCCGATAGCTTGCCGATGGTTAGGAGGGTTCTCAGAATCAGATTTAAAATCAAAGGCAAGAATTTCAATTTACCAACTGCAACAACAAATTATTTATTTAGCTCAAACTTTTAACTTGGAGCAAGAACTGGAAAGTCATCTAATCGTTACAAACCCTGCCGACAAGGTTGATACACATTTGAGTTCTTCACCTACTCACGAAGATGATGATTGTTTACTAGAAAATGCATTTAACTAGGAATAAATTTATGCCTTATACCAAAGAACTGCTACAACAAACGTATTCACTCTCTGTAGAAGACGTTGATGCCACGTTGACAGCAAGTGGTTTAGCTATTGACCAGCCTTCTTACAGTGATGAAGAAATTCAGTCTCGTTTTGATGTGATCCGAGCGTTGATTCAACAGGGTAAAACCTATAAACAAGCAGCTGCACATTTTCAAAGACAAGAGAAAAAACGTGCTGATAAAACTGAATTTCCACCAATGAATATTCTGGAAATGTTAACTCACATTAAATCAGAGTACGGCATTGAGCTAGAACTAACTGAAGCGATTGAGATTATCAACGCTTGTGGACTATCTCCAAATCAGAAGGAGTATCGTCAGTTGGAGTGTGAGCGTTTTCTCGAAGCTTGCGACCTAATTAAGGAGCAAAATAAAACATATTTTGATGTAGCTACTCACTTTGGCATAGTTCAACCCCAAGATGAGAGCCAGTTAATTGCTGAATTTTTTGGTGAAGAAGCATCTGTTTCTGAAGAGGAATTGGTCAATTTAGTGGATAATATTACCCGAAAACGCGCTCAAAATATTCCCGGACTAGTCAACCAAATGTATCTCAAGAATGTACTCCACGCACTTTCGGAAAACAAACAGGATATTAAGAATTTTTATTCAGGACTAGAACAACGTATATTGGAGCGCATTGAGGGAAAGTCCCCATTGAAAACTCTAATGGCGAATCACTCGAATCACTATCCGATGAAAGATTTTCCGCTTTCTTCGCCCACGCCGATGCTATCGCCCAACGTGTCCGAGAGTGGAACGAGTACCGATTAGAACAAGAAATTGCTGACCAAAAACGCACCATCGATCTGAAAATCGAGAAGGCATCTGATGTTAAAGCTGTTGAAAAGTTAAAGAAGTCCAAAGAATGGTTGAAACATCGCCAACAGAGGTTTCAAAAAGTTAAAGAGTTGCTTTTCTGGATTGGTGCTTGGGTCGGCTCTGGTCGCTCTGGTACTTTATTTTTCCTGAGTGGCATTGTCACATTCGCTACTCTTGGGCTAATCGCAGGACTCAACTGGCCTACCACCATCGCTTGTAAAAGTGGCTCTGGGGGATGTTATTTACTGCGATTTGATAAGAAAACCGTGATTCTTCCCCAACAATTCAAAAATATCCTTGCTGAGTACGAACGTAATAAGAACAAATCCAAACATCTTAAGAGGGAACAGGGAATAGGCAACAGGGAACAGGGGAATCCCCATAAATAAATTTAGGGGCTTTAAACCCTACATTCAGGGCTAATTTTTTCCTGTTAAGAGTCCTTTATTAAGAGTTGCCGCCCCAAAGGGGCTTCGTAAATAATTAAGAAATGCTCATGTCTGAACTACAACAAACCAAGCTTTGGGATGATTGGGACGATATTAATTTGTCTACTCCAGAACGTCGCATTGAACGCTTAGAAATTCTGCTGTGCCAAAAAGTCCACAAAGGCGAGGACATATCTCAATGTCTGCAAGTTTTAGAGTACTTGAAAAATTGCACGACTCACCAAGAGTTAGAGTCTGTTTTCTTTAGGCGAACTCAGTCTAAACTGACTTTCAACTTGTGGCAAATAATTGGTCAGGCTACTTTAATCTCCCTAGTCGCTATTTCTTGCTGTTTTGCCATTTATAAAATAGCTACTTCACCAATATCTAATAATTCTTCGTCGGAATTATCTCTTGGCAAACAATTATCAAAAAACACGCTACCACACGGTAAAAAACATCACAAATAAACATAATCGCAGTGCGGTATATTTCTTGATCGCACTGCAATTACTGACTATGATACTCCATCAGCAATCTCTAAAATCTTTCAAGTTAACGAAGTAAAAAGGCAGTTAATGAATATTTGTTTTCATGCCCAAGGTGAGGCGATCGCTTTCTTTCGCATATTCAGGTAAAATCACTGCATTTGATAGATAAAAACTTTCTTTACAGCTTAACTCACCTACTTTAATAAGAGGTGTTTTTATCAAAAGGCAAGCTCTCTTCCGGCTCAAAGTTCCGCAAGTCCTGTTCCATTTGGCGGCGGCGTTGAGCGTAGGTTCTGCTGTCTTCAATCCGAGCATTCATTTTCTGCTCACCAAAGTTAATACCTTGTTCTGCGTAATCAGCAGACACAGCATCATAATTCTCGACTTCCATTTTCTTACGCCACTCAAGTTGTTCCAGGGCACTTTCACTGATACCAATTTTCTGAGCATATTCTACATATTCAGGTCTGAGAGAACCATCAGGGTTAAATTCCCTTTTCTCTTGTTCAGTGAAGAAATCGTAGGCTGCGTAGATTGGCCACGGCTCTGGATCAGTCTCGTCCAGGTGTTTCCACTCGTCATACCCTACTTTTACTCTACGAGCATAACTATCTATTGCTCCGGGATCTTCACCTTTAGATAACATTTCTTGTCGGGCTTCGTCTTTTAATGTCCCATCTGCATTGAATTCTTTTTTATGCATATTTATCCAACGCTTAATTCTTGACATATAAACCTCCCAAAATATTAACTAAGTTTCATTAACTTTTTAAACTCATGACACTGGAATTAAAACATTTTGACCCCAGGCTTAATCAATGGATTTATACAGATGACCGTAAAACTATTTTAACCGAAAAGCTCAGTAATACTTTACTAGAATCTTACTTTCCTGATAAAGAATTCTCATTTGGGCACTCAGATGAATACAGTACAGACGAAGATTTAAAGAATCATCCAGATGGACATATCTTACTATTATCTTCTAAAAGTCGCTTACTTTATGGAGAAAAAGAATGCTTAGAAAAAATTCAAAAAATTTGTCCAGATAGTAAAGACCGTGGGGCTTATGGTTCGATATTTCTTGGAGCTTGTAAAAATGCGATTCATGAAAAGCTAAATATTCTAGTAGTAGATGATTCTACTGAAAAGTCTGGTGAAAATGGAGGGATATTATCAAATGATTTGGCATATAAACTAGTTGGCGATTGTTATGGACAGATTTCAACACAACTTTATGACTTGCTCACTTCAAGAGAATCACAGCAAGATAAAAGCTACCGTGTTATCCAGCATCGATTCGGTTGGGTAGAAGGAAATGGAGAATATACTACTAAATACCGCTTTGGTAAAGGAACACTCCGACCATACAAACTAGATGAGATAAAGTACGCAGACTCAAATAATGAACCCAAAATCGATATAATTCTCCCTGTAAGTAGTTTCAAAGGAACAGATAAGGATAGACCAGCAGGGGCGACTAAACCTCAAATTAAGCCAGGATTATATCAGCAAAATATTTGGTTGGCTGAAAAAGGACAATCTCAGCAAGGCCAGATGTCTATCTCCCAACTATTGGCATCTTTTCCCCAAGGAATTAAAGATTTTGCCGAAGAATTAGAGCTACAAGCTGAGAAACTAGCCTCTATTCAAGATGATCCAAGACTTGTTGCTGCTTACTATTGTGAAAGATACGAAAAACGTAAAGAATCATTGAGCCAAAATAAGTTAAAAACAGGCGAAGTTACAAATCTTGAAACAGATATTAAAAACTTAGGGAGAAATGATGACTTAGATGCAGATCAGGAGTTAGATGATGACCCCGCCAAAGATGACTTGTTTATGTACAAACTCATTAAAGCTGATTTACTAGGGCATCAACAGCTTTTAGAAACAGAGAAGGTTAAACAGGAATTAAGTCGGTTTGTACAAAGTGAGTGGCGAGATATTGCTATTGGGAAAACGCTCACTTTTGACCGAGGGATGATTATTCCCTCCAAGGAACTCAAAAATGGTGAAATTTGTGTTTCATGGGAAAAAAATGAAGAGAAAATTCTTAACTTCCGTTCTCCTTTTCTGAATTCTAATGGATTGTGTGTGTCTATCAACAAGCACGTTGAAGATCAAATCGGGCCGGACGGTAAACCCTTAGAAGGCATAATTGTAGTCAATGACGAAGACCATAAGCGCATACAGCAAAGAATTACAGAGTTGGAAGCGCAAGGGATTGATGTTGAAGAAATAGACCCAGCAGAAACCGAATCAGAACGCCAAGCACGAGACTACGATGGCGACTGCATTGGTGTAGCAAGAGCTAGCTTATATCCCAATTTAAGAGCAGAGGCAGAGCGAAGAAATCTTCCCCAAAACGCCTATTCGCCCACGGTTAAGCTCAAAAAACAATCATTTTATTTGGAAGATGGAAGCCAGCCCCCATTTGAAAAAATCGCTATTCACATGAGCGATAGCATCAGCGTGGGCATAATCAACAATCAAGTGACGGCACTGGAAGCATTAGAATCGGAAATTGAGGTACTTAAAACTTACGGTAACTTAGAACGACAGTCAACTTATTTAGACCAAGTATCTAAGCACTATCAAAGTTTATTTGAACAGGAACATGGCGAGAAGCCCAAACCAATTAGAGCAGAGTACAAACCTTTCATGCAATCTGTTGTAGCTCTAGCAAAGAATCCTAACAGAACGCCAGATATTATTCAGCAGGCGATGGATGTTAACCGCCTGATGTACCGAGAAATAATAGGTGAGGGGTGTTATCAAAACCAAATAGCGGTTGATTTATTCAAAAGTGCTAAAAAACCTGAGATGAATAAAATCCGGGAGAACAGCCGCTACTTGTATCGTGATGTTAATTATATTAAAGATAAGAAATCTTCGTCAGTTTATTTAAACACGGGGATAACACCAAAGGGCTACTCACCAGTAGAATTATTGATTAGCCAAA
>NZ_JADEXU010000201.1 GCF_015206895.1 Nostoc sp. LEGE 12450
AACCTGACTCGCAACGTTACTCCGCCTGTTTGAGTAAACTTAACGGCGTTACCCAAAAGGTTAATGAGAACTTGGCGGAGTTTCCCCTCATCTGTCTGGATATAACGGGGAAGATTGGGAGCAATTTCAAATCTGAGGAATAATTGCTTTGTTTGTGCCTTTACCTGAAACATTTCTTGTAATGTTTGCAACAGCAGATAAAGGTCGAAGTCTTCAGGGGTGAAAATGATTTGTCCAGCCTCAATTTTGGACATTTCTAGGACATCGTTAATCAGGTTGAGCAAGTGTTCGCCACTGCGGTTAATGGTAGCTAAAGATTCACGTTGGTTTGAGTTGAGGCTAGTATCTCGTTCCATTAACTGAGAAAAACCCAGGATGGCATTGAGAGGCGTGCGGAGTTCGTGGCTCATATTAGCGAGGAAAGCACTTTTAGCTTGGTTGGCAGTTTCGGCTGCTTCTTTGGCAATTCTCAGCGCTTCTTCTGCCTGATGTCTGGCTCGACCGATCGCAATTATTTCACCTACCAGCTTCAATAGATTAATATCTTCTTGACTCCAGGTTTTCGAGCAGTGAATCATCGCTGCACCAACAAATCCCACTACATTGCCAGCATGAACCATTGGCACTGCTAGTAAAGACTGAAACGACATACTTTCAAAAACTTTTCGCTCAGGTAGATGGGGTGGTAAATTTCCCACACAAGAGATTTGTCGATGGCTACCAAGGAGAATCGGTTCGTAGAAATAGGGGAAAACTTCTACAGGCGAACCTTTTGCAATATCAATCAATGGTGCAACATCTTCACCACACCATTCATGGATGAGGTGGAATTCACGTTGATCTTGGGAGCATTCAAAGATGCAACTGTGTTCGGCACTAATAAACTGAGCGATCGCTTGGAGTGTAAAATTAATTGCTGTTTCTAAATTTTGGTCAATAAATTGGCGAGAAATGCTACTGAGTAAACTTTCTGCTTGAGTCCGACGTTGCAGGGCGGCTTCTGCTTGTTTGCGATCGCTAATATCACGCGCTACACCTACAATCTGGAAATTACCTTGGGCATCTTGTGTGCGGACTGCATTAGAAGTTAGCCAAACCCAGCCCTTAGTACGATGTTTGGCGCGGTACTCAGTACCAGAAATTCCCTCACCGGTTGCGAGGATAGTTTGGGCGACTTCTTGACATTTTTGCACATCGTCGGGATGAGTAAAGAATGCCAAAGAATTACCCTCCATTTCGCTGGGAGCAAATCCGGTAGTATTCAAAATATTAGGGGAAATATATTTGAAAACCCCATCAGGACTCATCGCAAACAGCACATCATTGACCTTTTCGACGATAGTGCGAAACTTTAACTCGCTTTCTTGTAGGGCTGCTTCTGCTTGTTTGCGTTCCAATTCGGCACCGGCACGGGCAGCAAAGATTTTGATAATCAGTTCCCGTCCCGGATCGTGCTTCATTGGTTTGACATCTATCACTGCTAAATGTCCAATGATTTCCCCAGAGGAACTGGTGAGAGGAACGCCGAAAAAACTCTCAGCATTCATCCTCACTAAATCTGCATCTTCAGGGAAAGCAGCTTGCACTCTTTGGGGGTAGTGGCATATATTGCCTTCCAAGGTATGTTGACAAGGAGTGCCGTGCAAATGGTATTCCAAATTTTCGTTAATTGCCCCGCAAGACCAAAATGCTAAAGTGCGGACTTTAGTTTTCTGCTCATCATGAAACTCAGTGACTAGGGCATATTGAACTTGCAATACTTCAGCCAGATAACGAACGCAGGAATTGAAGAATTCATTACCTGTTTTTGCTGCTGTACCCTCAACAATTAAGCGTAAAGCCTGTTCTTGTTGTTTGCGATCGCTAATATCTGTAAAAACCGAATCTAAACAGGATTCTTCGGCGTTGAGACGGAGTGACAACAGTAACCAAACAACCGAACCATCGAGTCGCTGTAGTGCTACTTCAAAATTACGAACTTCACCGTCTTTTTCTAACTCTGCTAACATGCGTGTGCGATCGCCTGGATTAGCATATAAGTCAGTTGTGAAGAACTTGCCAATCAAGTCAGCAGCAGAGGCAAAACCTAAAATCTCGGCACCGCGTTGATTAGCCTCGATAATCAATCCATCTTGTTGGCGAGTGCGGAAAATACCCACTTGAGAGTTTTCAAAGATGTTGCGGTATTTCATTTCACTACGCCGCAAAGCTTCTTCTGCTTGCTTGCGTTCTGTAATGTCGCGCCCTACACCCAAAATAGCAACTGTGCTACTCTCAGAATTAATTGTCGAAGTATTAAAGTTGAACCATCGCCAGTTGCCATTTTTGTGTCTTAATCGCACCTCAATATCAGTCAGTTTTTCTCCAGTGGCAGCCTTTTGTAATGCTGCGGCGCTAGTTGCTAAATCTTCCGGTTTGGTAAACTCCACCACAGAATGACCTTCTATTTCCTCTAGGCTGTATCCCATGATTGAGGTAACATTAGGCGAATGATAGGTAAAGATTCCATCTAGGTTAAGGACGAATATCAGGTCATTAGCATTTTCAACGATGCTACGGAACTTTAACTCGCTTTGCTGGAGGGCCGCTTGAGCGCGTTTGCGTTCTGTGGCATCAGTGCCTACTGAAAGAATTTCGATTAAGTTTCCTTGTGCATCTAATATGGGTTTATTTGCCCAGACTATCCAGACGCGATCGCCATTTTTGCATAAGTTCTCATTTTCGTTGAATAGATAATTTTCTGGGTGTTGACAAATATCAACCATTAATGTCTGTAAGTCGCGCCCAGAAGTCTCGGTTTCTGGAACAATTGTGCCGATGACATTATGCCCAATAATTTCATCTAAATCGAAGCCAAAAAGCCTTTGACCGTAGTCATTTAAAAATATAATGTCACCGTTACCGTCCCAACGCAGAATAATACAGTTGGCTGTTTGCACCAAATCTCGATACTGGACTTCGCTTTGTCGTAAGGCTTCTTCAGTACGTTTGCGGTCACTAATATCGCGCACCACTGCCAAGATGTGTGGCTTACCGTTGTAAATGCAAGTCGTTCCTTTGACTTCCACATCTATTAAAGTACCATCTTTGCAGATATCAACTGCTTGCCCATAAAATTGCTCACCAGATCGCGTTGTTTCAAGAAACTCTAAAAAAACCGAATGTGAGCTTGGGTGAATATAGACAGATGGATGTAAAGCGAGAAAATCTTCATAAGAATAACCGTGCATTTGATAAGCCGCAGGATTAACTTCAGCGACTTGTTCGGTCTCTATATCAGTAATAAATAGTCCATCATTGATTGCTTCAAAAATAGTGCGATATTGCAACTCACTTTGCCTTAGTGCTTCTTCTGACCTTTGGCGTTGGGTGATGTCGCGGAAAGTCCACACTCTACCAATAATCTGTTCGCCAATGCGCTGAGGACAGGAATATCGCTCAAATATCCTACCATCTTGTAGTTCTAAGCAATCATAACTAACTACTTCCGGCTGTGAATACAATTCTCGGACTCGTTGTAAAAATCCATCGGGGTCTTTTAGCTGGTTTGCCAAATACCCTAGTCGCTGAGGATGATCTGGTTCTGTCAAAAGTTCTGGTGGAATTGACCACATTTCTAAGAACTTTTGGTTATGAGTAGTAATGTTACTTAAACTATCGACTACTAAGATACCGTCTTGAATCGATTCAAAGATAGCGCTTAACAAAGACAAAGAGTTTTCTAAGGCTACTTGAGTTTGTTTGCGGTCGCTCAAATCCCTTCCTAAAACCACCAGAGCCTTGCGTCTACCATCCTGGTGAAATAGGGGAGCTTTAATCATATCGACACTGCTGACTGTCCCATCAGGTCGAGGTATAATTTCTTCTACCCGATGCACGCATCCCAACTGCCAAGCTTGTTCATCTGTTTCGTTGCAGTTGAGTAAAGCATCGTGATAAAAATTGCTAAATTCTGCCAGTTCGGAGTCTGTTTTACCTTGATAATCAACCCCTTGTATCTCTAAAAATTCCAGGTTAGCCTGGTTTGACAGCAACCATTTTCCCTCGCCGTCCTTTAAACAGATAATATCGGGTGTAGCGTTAATTAATGTCTGCAATCGCTCTTCAATCTCTTGCAAAGATTCTTGAGTTTGTTTCGCTAGTGTGATATCCCGAATCACCAGTATTGCACATCGATCTTCAGCCAGTCCGGTACAGCTACCAGAAATTTGTAGTGTTAAATTCCGCTCACCCTGCTGGTACTGATAATTTCCTGTTTCGTATTCCCCATTGAGTATCTGCACATCAGGATAGGCTGGCTGTCCTGTTTGTGCTAAGGGTAGTAAGTCAGTTAATTTTGCGCCGCAGATATTACCGTGGGGTTGATTTACCAGAGATTCAAAATGAGAATTGCACCATTGAATGCGTCGGTCTTCTCCTACCCAGACTACAGCATCAGCGATCGCACGTAATGTTACTTCCATCTTGGTGAGGGTAGCTTGCAATTGCTTCACCTGCTCCAATTGTTTAGCGCTCATCACCCACTCCTTAATGTCTCCTGGTATAGATAGAACAACTTGGTATAGTGATTGTATCTATAGTTAATCGTTAAGATATTTAACCATAGCAAAACTACATACTGCCTTTAAATGTTACAGCAGCAATACGGTTATCAGCATCATTGAGGGTTAAAGGGGAAAGGGAAATGGGGAAAGGTTTTGAATACATCCTTTACCCAATACTCAAAAAGCTTTCTTTCCTATTGCCTATTGCCTATTGCCTATTGCCTATTGCCTATTGCCTATTGCCTATTGCCTATTGCCTATTGCCTATTGCCTATTGCCTTCTTTCTAGCTCTGCTTCAGCATAGAATTAGCAACTTGGTATAAAGATTGTAATTTTAGTCCATCATTAGGATACTCAACCACAGCAAAGTTACAAGTTACCTGGAAGCGATCGCCATTTGCAGATGTAAATACTTGCTGGCGAAGCTTAATTAAAATTTCACTGAGGCGATGTTTGACGACAAGCTGCTCTGTGTTTACACTTACTTCTGTTTCAGTAAAACCAGAAACTCCCACCACAAATTCTCCGTTACCCCAATAACCCAATATTTCGCCACTGCAAAATGCTGATTGGAATAGACGACTCCATCGTTGCAATACTTGATTACCAGCCTCATGGCCGTACTGGATATTAATTTGGCGTAAATCGCTGATATGCAAGATCATCAAGCAAAGCGATCGCTGATTTTTTTCAGCTTGAGCAATCAGGCGCTGTAAGTCGCGGCTAGACTGAAATTGATTTGCCAGTCCTGTTAAGGGATCTTTGGTAGAGAGCGACTGTAGTAGGCGGCTGCGTTCTAAGCGATGGGTAATCCTTGCCAGCAATTCTGCCCCCACAACAGGTTTCACCACATAATCATCTCCCCCAGCAGCAAACACCTGCTGCACCGTTTCCATCTCTCGGTGAGCCGTTAGAAAGACAATTGGCAATTCCTGCCATTGGGGATCTGTGCGAACTGCCTGGCAAAGTTCTATACCACTAATTTGGGGCATTTCCACATCCAAAATCAACAAATCTGGTGCAGTAGATTCTAATACTTCCCAGAAACGCAGGGGATCGTCCAATCCGGTGATTCGCATTCCCCAAGGTTCTAACATTGGGCCTAGTGCGGCTAAAATAAGCGGGTCATCATCAACGACTAATACATTTACTTTTAAAGAACGGGTAAACTGTAAGATTTGTGAGGCAGTTTCCCAAACTTGACTTGCAGCGACAGGCTTGAGGAGAAAACCCCGCGCCCCAGACTGAGCCAAAGTTACACGATCTACTAGTCGATCGGTAACAGCAAGCGCCAGAACAGGTATAGGAGGGGTGTGTGTTGCTAAGTCCAACATCAATGCTAAAGTTTCCTCTCGCTGCCCGATCTCATCTACATTTAGCACTACTAAATCTGGTGATGTCGTTTGCAAGAAGTTTTTTGCACCTTCTAACGTTGTTATTTGCTGCCAACGCATTCCCATAGAATATGCTACTTGTTGCAACTGTGAACCCAGTTGTAAATCAGGGTCAATCAGCAGTAGCTTAGAACTTATCTCTTCCTCAATCAAGGTAGCAGTTTGATCTACTAGCTTTTGTGCCATTAAGTTTAACAATTCGCCTAACTCTTGTATCAGCGATATCAGTCGGCGTTTTTGGGCTGCTAATAACTCTCCATCTTTGGCTAAAATCTGTTCAATTTTCCGTGCTATTTGAGTTCCTGTTTCTTGCTCAAACATTCCCAAAACACCAGCTAGCTTATGCGCTTCCCGTTCAGCCGAATGACGTAATTTTATAGTTAGTGTGCCGCTAGAGAGTTCTGCTGCTGCTTGTTGCAATACCTCCATTCGCTGTGTCATTAACCCCTGGTATTGACTCCACAGCCCATTCATTGCTTGCTTAAACTGCTGCTCAACGGATGGAGATGTATCGGGTGTGGAAGAATTTTGAACTGGATTTTTTTGAGTTATTTCTTTTTTGCTATTTCCACTACTAGTAGTTTTTTGGGATTTTAAGCGATATCCCAAACCATAAACGTTTTCAATCCAGTCCACGGCTCCAACTACTTTCAACTTGTGTCGTAACCCCTTAATATGAGACTTCACAGTTTCCTCTTGGGGTGGATCGTCAAAAGTCCAGAGATGTTCGATAATATCTCCCCGACTAAAAACCCGCAATGGATTCCGCAGTAATATCTCCAGCAGACTATATTCTTTAGGTGTCAAATCCAGAACTTGATTGTCGTATGTTACCTCGCAAATACTTGGATCTAAACGCAATGCTCCAACTTCTAGCACTGGAGGACGGGGAGTATCGCCGCGACGTAGCAAAGCGCGTACTCTTGCTTGAAGTTCTCTTAAATTTAAAGGTTTAATTAGATAATCATCTGCTCCAGCATCGAGTCCACGAATGCGATCGCTAGTTTCATCTTTTGCTGTGATCAATAAAATAGGAGTGGAACAGCCACTAGAACGTAAGCGCTGGCATAAAGTAATACCATCCAGTTTCGGCAGTCCCACATCTGTTAATATCAGGTCGTAGTTCGTAGCTTGGGCATATTCCCAACCAATTTGTCCGTCTTCTGCTATTTCAACAGCATAGTGTTGTTGGGTAAGAGACTGCAACAAAACACTCGCTAAAACTTCGTCATCTTCGATCAGCAAGATTCTCATCGCAACACTACCTTTTTTTGCATATAGAAATCCTATTGGGACTTAAACTTGGCAATAGGCAATAGGCAATAGGCAATAGGCAATAGGCAACAGGCAATAAGTATAAGGGTTTTAGGCTAGTTCATTTTTATTTACATAGTTTGATTTTATTGTGTCAACTTATTTAAATATGTCACGATGAACATCAAGCAATCGAAAAATTAACTTTAAGGACAATTGCTTATGGGTGAATATCATAACAGATAAGCACTATGTAGCTAGTCACAAATTAAAATTGTCTTGATAACTTTTATGAATTGGTTGATTACGATTTTTTAAAAAATTACTATTGCGGTTTCTCAGCACTGCTTGAATTTCTGCAATGATGGCGATCGCTATTTCTTCTGGTGTCTCTGCACCGATATCAATACCAACAGGACTATACAATCTATTTAATTGTTCACTAGTAGGAACTATCCCTTTGATGGATAAATCCTCCAGCAATCTTTCTGTGCGATACTTTGTTCCTAAAACGCCAATATAACGTGCAGGAGATGGTAGCATCATCTTTAAAATTTCTAGATCGTCAAGATAATTATGCGTCATCACTACAGCTATTGTTTGAACATCTATAAAAATATGTTTATGTATAATGTCTCGATTGCTAAGGATCACATCACAAGCTAGAGGAAATCGCGCTCTAGTTGTCTCATTAGCTCGACAATCAACTACAGTAACATCCCAACCTAATGCTTGAGCAAACTTTGCTACGGGTACAGCGCCATAACCTGCACCAAATATTACTAAAGGTGTGGGTGGGTGAATGACTTCGATGAAAACTTCTGCACTGCCTAAAGGTAACTGATAGTTGTTGACGCTTGACTTTTGATTAACAAAGGCCGCTTGAGCATCTGCACTCAGAGATTGAATTAAATATTGATCTTTAATGTCAGTGACAATTTTACCATTTGGATACAGCAGTAAGCGCGACCCAAGTTCCACATCTACCTCGCCTTCAAAAGCAAAGACTGTAGCAATAATACCCAAATGTTTTTTATGAAAGCACTCTTGTGTAAAAGCGATCGCATTGGGTATGCTTTTTCTCTCAAGCCGTTCGATGAGAACTTGTACTACCCCATTGCACCCCAAACCAAAACCCCAAAGAATATCTTCAGAGGCGGTGCGATCGTAAGTAACAAGAATTGGTTTGCCGTCTGACATTCGTTGCTGAGTATACTCAAATACGTCATTCTCTAAGCAACCAGCGCTGATTGTTCCGATCGTCCGACCTGTTTTTGTCATAAGCATTTTAGCACCAGGTCGGCGATAGGTTGAACCTTGAGTTTTAACTACAGTTGCAAGAAAAGTGATTTCACCACTTTCTTGACTGGATTCAAAGCCTTCTAAGATTGCTTGTAATTCATTCATTTGATTGTTTATTTTTATATTTATAGTAGTTTTGAAGCTTGAGCATATAATAGTGGCAATGAAAACTAATAAAGTTTAGTTAAGGCTATAACTCAATACACCTCATTTAAGAATAATTGTAGGTTGGGTTGAGGAACGAAACCCAACATTTTCGGTGGTTTTTGACGCTAACTGAACTTTATTGAGCTATAACTATTTGTGAAAGTCAATTTTTTTAACGAACTGATTAAAGGTTAAATTTTATTTAAATGCAGAAGAGCGCAAAGGTAAGCGCAAGAAATTCGCTACAAATTAATGAAATGTTGTACTAAGTTCAATTAATGCGTCCCTCTGCAATGCCAATGCGTTCCTCTGTAATGTTAATGTGTCCCTCTGCATTAATGAAGCATTCTAGGAGCGGGGCCACGAGTGACATCCAGTCCTGATGATACACGAGGTAAAGAGATTGTTTTGCCTGTTTGTGCGGCTTCGTAAATCAAGGTTATTAGTTTTTGGTCTTGCAAACCTTCTTCCCCTGGTGTGTGGGGTTGTTTATTCTGAATCACACAATCTGCAATATGATCCATTTCTAAGGCGAACTGGTTTTTTTCACCTATCCGCACTTCGCTGATGTTTTCTGCCATGCTATTAGTTGGTGATTTGCGCGAAATCATCATCCGCAAACCGTTGTAAGAGAACGCCGGATCGAGTTGTCCCCAGGCATCAGAGCCGAAGACGCGAAACCGCCGCCCTTCGTGAAAGCCATAGCTAGTAGAGCAAATTGCTAACACTCCACTAGGAAACCGCAGTTGAAAAGTAACACTTTCTTCCACCTCTTTGAAGCGTGGATCGCCAGGAGTGCTGAAGGTTTGGGCGCTAATTGCGATCGGTTCTTCTCCCGTCAAATAGCGAGTTGCATTCAGGCAATAGATTCCTACATCTGGTAAAGATCCACCTCCAGCTAAAGCGCGTTTCAATCGCCACTGGTTTAAATCCCCGCCCTGGTTTTGTCCATTATCTGCCTGAATCACCTTCAGAGTTCCTAATTCTTTGCTGCGGCTCATCTGAATCATGGTGCGATGGTGCGGCTCATATTGGCAGCGATAGGCAATCATCAACTTGCGATCGCTTTGTTTGCACGCATCGATCATCTGTTGACAATCTTCCACTGTAGTCGCCATTGGCTTTTCACACAAAATATGCTTCCCGGCTTTAGCACCACGCACCGTATATTCCCGGTGCATACTGTTGGGCAGCACAATATAAATTACATCAACGTCTGAATTGTTGCGAAGATTGTCGTAGTTTTGATAGTTATAGATATTCTGCGGTTTAATGCCATACTGCTGGGCAACTTGATTTGCTTTGGCAGCATCACCACTAACTAATGCAGTTGGCTTTGCTAGTTTACATTCTGCAAATGCAGGCATGATTTCTTCTAACGCTAGTCTGCCCAGTCCAACGATCGCAAATCCCAAGCGTCGCTCTGGAGGTAATGCTGTTGGAGGTCCACCTGTGTCTACCTCAGTCTTTTCTGAGATCGGCGCAAACTTAATCTGAGGTGGTAAGGAACCTCCACGCGGGGTAGCTTGCCCAGTCGGTTGTTGGGCTGCAACCTCTTCGTTCATACTACCAAGTGCGGCGGCTGAAATGGCTCCTAATCCAGCAGTTGTTAGAATCTGACGACGAGAAAACTCTCCTTTAAACAATTCAGACATTGTGGTTTTTTAATGATGAAATTTTGGACTTAGGGGGTGCTGGTTGGAGTTGGGCTGCTAGTTGGGCTACTAGTTGGACTGCTAGTTGGACTGCTAGTTGGGCTGCTATTTGAAGTTCCACCAGGATTAACAATAGAACGAACCTCTTCCAAGTGTTCTTGGAGGGCTGGTAGCGTTTGAGCCGCAAATGCTTTCACATCTGGATCTTGTCCCTCTTGAGCTTGAGTTTGAAATGCCGCGACATCCTTTTCATGAGCTTGAAGCATCTGATTCAGATATTGGCGATCGAAGTTAGTACCAGAAAGCCTAGATAAACGTTGCTTGATTTGCTGATTATTGCTGCCGATACTAGTTGGCAGCGTGACACCTTTTTGAGCTGCCAACTGTTTGAGTTGCGCGTTGACCTGGGTATGATCTTGAACCATACGCTGTCCATATTTTTTAACTACATCGCTCCTTCCACGTTCTGATGCAAGTTGTCCTAATTGGACTTCTGCTAAACCATCTTGAGCCGCTTCAGTGATAAATTGTCTATCTGAAGAACTGAGATTATTTTGACCTGATGTAGTTGGTGACACAGTTGGAGAAGCAGTTGGAGATGGACTCTCAGTTGCTTGCACAGATCGAGCAGATGGAACTTCCGATGTATTTTGGTCACGGGGAGTAGTTGGTGTGCAACCAGTTGCGACAGATAAAGCGATCGCTGCTAAACCAGTAGAAAATATTTTGAAGTTGGACATAATCAACGCTTTCCTTAAATAAAAGTGTATTTTGAAACGCAAAACTGTCGCGATCGGATAGTGGGGTGCGATCGCTAATGTAATGACGAGTTAAAATCAGGAGCCAGACAATCGATTAATGTGAGCCGGATGCCGTTGGTGCAAATTGTGCAAACAGATTCAACATTTCCTGATTGAATGCGGGGATATCATCTGGTTGACGACTTGTTACCCAGTTTCCATCTACTACAACTTCTTTATCCACCCAGTTACCGCCTGCGTTACGGATGTCATCTTGAATTGTGTAATAGCTGGTTAAAGTGCGTCCTTGCACCAAGTTGGCAGATATCAATTCCCAAGCTGCGTGGCAAATGACGGCGAATGGTTTACCTGCTTGCTGTATTTGCTGTAAGAAAGATTGTACTTTTGGCCCCATTCTTAGCGTATCGGCATTGAGTGCGCCACCAGGCAGCAACACTGCATCGTATTCGCTTGCTTCTGCTCGATCGAGAACCCGATCGACATTTACAGTTATGCTTTTGTCATGATGCCGAAATGCTTGGATTTGTCCAGATTTGGTTGAGAGAATTTCAACCTGTGCGCCAGCTTCTTTGAGTGCTTTTACGGGTTCTGTAAGTTCAGCTTCTTCAAACCCATCGGTTGCTAATACTGCAACTCGTAAATTTGTTAATTTAGTCATGATCATCTCCAGGTTTGTTTCAATAATTTGCAGTTATGATTCAATATTTGCCTTTGCTTCTAACTCCAAACTTTTGATTAATGCCAATGCCTTTTCTTGCTTAAAAAACAGTTAAGCGTAGTATTAATATTTAACCCAGGTAAGCTGGATTCATTGCTGTAGTGTCGTTTTACTCTAGTCTCGAAGCGGAAGCAGTTTATTAAAAATTGTGTTTACCAATCTCTATAATTGTCTCCTACAAGCAATAACAGGAATAAGCCAAATGTATCACGACAATTTGGCATAGAGAATCTAACTAAGGTGTGTTTTAGAACTTACTCCGTAAGACGCATTCACAATGCAAGCCAATGTGTTCATAATGCAAGGCGATGAATTCATAATGCAACCCGATGCATTTACAATGCAAACTGATGCATTCACAATGCAAACTGATGCATTCACAATGCAAGCCGATACATTTACAATGCAAATTGATACATTCACAATGCAATGTAAAAAGCGAAATTGCACTGGGCTGGGCTGGGCTACTCTAACGCCCCACTACGCGCTTTCACGCCTCTACATTATTGTTCACCAAATATCTATTTAAATTTATCTTACTGATAGCTTTTAAGTTGTAATGGGTACGCTAAATGTACACTATAGTACTTATGCATCTATGACTATCCAAGATACAACACGCCGTTTGCGTCCTCAAACCATTAGTCAAGATATTAGCTCATTCCACGGTTTGCAAACCGTCAGCACTTACAATACAACCCGTGTTGATGCCTCATCAGCAAAGTTACAGGAAGTTTATCAGGCGATGTTGATTTCTCAACAAGCCGAAATTGAGAAACTAGCTTTGTACCGGGCTGCTGCTGATGCTGCCCGATTAGCAGAATGGGAATTTCATAATGCTGTATTAGCGATGAAAGAAGTTGTGCGCGGGCAATATGGCTCAGATAGCGATCAAGCCCAAGCGGTGGGATTGAAGAAAAAATCAGACCGCAAACGTCCTTCTCGTAAAAAGACCGTTGCGATCGCGTAACCGCCCGATGGAAGCGATCGCCCATCAATTCAACCTCAAATGGCGATCGCTCCCTCTTAATTTCTTCCTCCGTGTCCTCTGCGCCTCTGCGGTTCGATTCTCATGCCCCCACATAACCAAAGTACAGTAAAGAATAGAGCGTAGACGTAGCCCGTCGTAGACATCGCTTTGCGGTTTCAAATTCCAAACGCCAAATTTGAGGATAAAATTATGCGAACAGTACCAATCCAATTACCAGAAACAGTATTTTCAGCACTTCGTAAAAATCCAGAAGAATTTATCCAAGAAATGCGAATTGCCGCAGCAGTTAAATGGTATGAATTAGGCGAAATTTCACAAGCTAAAGCAGCAGAGATTGCTGGGCTAACTCGTGCTGAATTTATTAATGCTTTATCACGCTACCAAGTAGATTTTATGCAATATACTGCCCAAGAATTAGCCCAGGAACTGGCAAATGTCGATTAATCGTGTAATTATTAACTCTTCACCTTTGATTGTTCTTTTGAAAAGTCAGCAAGCAGAATTAATTCCACAATTATTCACAGAAATTTTAGTTCCATTAGGTGTTTTTGAAGAAGTCACAACAAAAGATGATGTCTCATCAACACAATTACCCAGTATTTCTTGGATACAAACAGTAGAAGTTAATGCTATTGCGCCTGTTGTAGCAGCTTGGGATTTGGGAAAGGGGGAATCACAAGTATTGAGTTTGGCACTAAAAACTTCAGACTGTGCCGCTATTGTTGACGATAGAGCAGCACGGCGTTGTGGTCAAGCTTTAGGTATTACTACTATCGGAACAGGAGGTTTGCTGATATTAGCAAAAAGACGTGGACTAATCCCAAGCATATCTCCTGGAATTCAAGCTTTGCGTGACGCTGGTTTGTGGTTATCTGATAGTTTGGTC
>NZ_JADEXU010000202.1 GCF_015206895.1 Nostoc sp. LEGE 12450
GTATAAGAGACAGCTGCCTCCCCTGCTCCCCTGCTCACACTTATTCCTCCTTAGTAGGTCGTTCGCCAACTGCGATCGCTAACTCAATTAACACTCCACCCCGGACAACTTGCAGGTTGACGGTTTTACCAATGCGATCGCTACTATTGAGCAGCGCCAACACATCACCTGTATCGCCTACAGTTACGCCATCAAACGTTACCAAAACATCGCCAAGCAACACACCTGCATTATCAGCAGGCCCAGAAGACTCAACATTAACGACAATTACCCCAGTTGCAGAAGTTAAATTGAGAGCAGTTTTCAGGTTATTTGGTAAACGTACAGGTTGCATTCCCACACCCAAGTAGCCTTTTGAAATGCGTCCTTTTGCTACTAATTGGTCAACCACGCGATCGACTGTAGCAGTGGGAATTGTCAGAGCAGTACCACGCCGCCCCGATGTATTCATACCTACCACAAAACCAGCAGCATCTATGAGTGGCCCACCTGCAAAACCAGAGTAAAGGGTGATGTCTGGGCGGATGAATTGGTCAATATTTCCGCCATTCATACTGCGCCATGCACCGCTAACTACACTCACCGCACCCATCGCCGCTCTTAAGTCACCTTCGCTACCTCTTGCCAGTCCCAACACCAGATGACCAACTTTGAGCGTTTTGGCATCGCCAATTTTTGCCACAGGTATTTCTAGATTTTCTAGCTTAAAAACAGCTATATCGGTGCTAGAGTCATGCCCAACAAGGGTTGCGGGTACAGTACTACCATTTGATAGAGTAATGGTGATGTCGTCATAGCGCTGGAGAGACTCATCAGAGGTAACAATGATGCCATTACGCCAGTGAATACCACTTGGGGAAACACGAGTACCCCCATTCACAGCAACCACAGCACTTCCAGCTTGTTCTACGGTGTCAGCTAAACTGTTGGACAAAGCCATTAATGAAGACATAAAATTTTTCCAAAAACATTCTTAGATGTTCATATCGTGTCCTTTTCTCAACACAGATGACATCGGAAAAATGGGGAGAATTCATCCTAGAAAAATGGCTAGGATCGGTAAACATTTTAGCCTTGCCATGCCAGTAGGTTAAAGCGCTATTTATACAAAATCGTGGGTTTTGAGACGCGATAAATCGCCGTCTCTACAATTGTTTTGGTTATTTATTACCATCAATCCACGCAGCTTGAAAAAATTCATGCTCACAAAACATCGCATAACGGTAGGTTGAATTCACTACAGTATTGTTAGTGGCATAATTCTCAACTAAACTTTCTAATTGTTTTGCTAGTGATTGAAAGTCTGTGCTGCTGTAAGTACGAATCCAGTCTGCATATTGATGATTAGGAATACCATGAAGAGCCAACTGTTCTCCCAAGAAGCCATACAAACGCATACAAGGAGACATCGCCGCAGCAGTTAAACCCACATCTCCACTCCAAGCAGTTGCTAACAAAAAATCAGTATAGCGGCGGGTGGCATAGCCAGCTTCCACAGAATCTAAATTCACTCCCCACTGGGAAGCATAGCTACTATGCAGCCGTAGTTCTTCTAAAACTCCACTCGCTAAGTTATGAAATGTGGTAAAACCTAACCAGTCTGGTGCTTTAGCTGCGGCTATACTGTACGCCCGCGCAAAAGCTTCTAAGAAAAAAGCATCTTGCCCCACGTAGTAAGCAAATTTTACCTGCTCAAGAATACCATTGCCAATCCCTTGAACGAAAGGATGCTCTAGGCAAGCTTGGGCTAAGTCTTGATTTGCTGCCCATAATTCATTAGATAAAGCCATTTGTTAAAAGTCATTTGTCAACTGTTATTAATAGTATAGAAATCCGGTTTGATTTCTGTTCGTGCAGCGTGGCGTAGCTATATTTGCTTGCGTGGGAAGGCAATAGGCAATAGGAAAGAAGGGATAGATCCATACTGAGTTTTGTTCAAAAATCAAATAGGAGTTCTACATCAGGAAGCCGAAGCCAAAAAAGGAGAAAAACGTAGGGGTAATTGCTTTACTGCAAACAAACGCTGAAAATCATCTCCTACTCCAAAGAAATAAACAACTTCCCGACAAAGATTAGTTTTTAATTAAGTAAGTTGGCACAATAAAATCAAACTATGTAAATAAAATGCGCTAACTGAGCATAGAAGGAACCTTGAATGATTGCTACTTGTCGAGCCAAGTCTGTTTCATCCATCGCCTGCAATTGAGCGAGAGTTTGTTGGTAACTAGGTTTTTTGAAATACCCAGGAATAGAGAGATGCTATTATGCAACGCCTTAAATCTCTACTGGCTCCTGATCAAATTTCCGCATCAATTCGACAAGAGCATCTCGGTCTGGAGTCTGTCTGTCCTTGAGAAGTAGAGCTAATCCTTCAAAATACTTTTCGCGTTTTCCTGCTGGGCAAAACATGATTAATAATTTTGCAGGCTGAGTTCCTCGGTTAGCGAATGTATGAGGCGTATTACGTGGAACTAACACAAATGCCCCTGGTTGTCCCTGCACTATCTGATTACCAACTTGAATTTCTACTTCTCCTTCTAATACATAAAACATTTCTTCCATTTGCCGATGAATATGCAGTACTGGAGCAGTTCCACCTGGTTGTATTAAGTTTTCAAACAATCCCAAGTGACCATGAGTATCAGCACCAACTACCTTAAATGTTATTTCACTATTACCAGTAGTTAGATGATTACCTTCTCCTGGCGCTAAAACAATTTCTTTAACTGGTAAACTCATAAAAACTCCTACTATTGGATGCTCAAGCGTTTCTTCAATCAATCAGTACAAGATTATATCTGTATTCTGTTAAATACTAGAAACTGGAACATCCTTCAATAGATAAGTTTTTATACAATACAGCAAATTATAGAGGTGATTATCTACATACGTGGCAGTTCAGGTGCGCTTTCACAATAAACGAGCCATAATTTACTAAGCCATGACTGAAGATTACCTGTATATCTGACTACGTTAGAAAGAAGGCGCGTCCATGTCGATTTATTTTCATCGTCAGACTGTAAACCTTTTAACCCACAAAGTACACCCAATCTAAGCCCTAGGGATAGCCGTTTCTACGTCTAAAGATACAAGTTTATTTAATTTTGAGAGATTAATCACAGATTAATGAGATATTAAGTTGAAAAACTAATTCAGATAGAAACTTATGACAACCGAGCAAGAGCTTCAATCTCTTTTTAATACCTTAGATAGCGATCAAGACGGCAAAGTATCCATTAATGATCTTTTTTTAAGTCCTGGCTTAAGTGCAATCGTTTCATCAGAAACAAATACCACTAGTCCCCAAGAATTGCTAGTAAATTATGATTTGGACAAAGACGGTAGTATTACCTTTGAAGAGTTCAAGGCAGCAGTTGAGAAAGCAAATAATTTAAACTAGCAACCCAATCTCTAACACCCAATACCCAATACCCAAAAATCCCTCTCTAGCCCACGCTTTGAGGGATTTGCACTTATCCGAACCGTATTGCCTCCCACCTTTATCCTTGGATAGGTAAAATAATCTCAAATTCTGTTCCCTGTCCTAACTTAGAAAAGACGTTAATTTGTCCGCCATGAGTTGACATAATAGAATAAGCTACGGTCAGTCCTAATCCCGTTCCTTTTCCGACAGTTTTTGTGGTAAAGAAGGGGTCAAATACTCGTTTTTGCATTTCATCAGAAATTCCAGTTCCATTATCGGCAATGCAAATGCTCACACTATTGGTTAGAGAATTGCTGAGTTCGGTACGAATTGTAATAGTAGGAGTTGTGATTTTTGCTTCATTTAAGGCATCAATAGCGTTATTCAAGACATTCATGATTACCTGATTGATTTGTTTAGCGTGACAACTCACTTTTGGAAGATCAGTATAGTTTTTGATGATGGCAATTTTAGTGAGTCGATGTTGCAGAATTAATAAAGTATTCTCAATTCCCTCATGAATATTTACGGCTTTGATATCTGCTTCATCAAGGCGGGCAAAATTCCGCAGAGATAAGACAATATGTTGAATGCGTTGACTACCCTGTTCTATTGAATCTAGAAGATTTGGTACGTCTTTGATTGCGTAATCTAAATCTTTTTCCTGGAAATAAGTTTGAATTTCAGTAGTAGGTTGTGGATATTGATGTTGATAGAGACTAATACCATTTAGCAAGTCCTGGAAATAATTTTTTAGATGGTTAATATTGCCGGAGATAAAGTTGACTGGGTTATTCATTTCATGGGCAATACCAGCAACCATTTGCCCTAAACTCGACATTTTTTCAGCATGAATCAATTGGGCTTGGGTTTGTTGTAATTCCTGGAGAGTATGCGACAATTGGTGATTTTTGCTGTGGAGTTCTTGGGTGCGCTGCTCTACTTTTTGCTCTAGAGTATTGTAGAGTAGGGCATTTTCGAGGGAAATTGCTGCTTGAGTGGTTAATAATTGGAGTACATCTAAGCGATCGCCCACAAATGCACCCATTGTTAGCTGATTTTCTAAATACAAAATCCCCAGTAACTGCCCTTGGTTGCGAATTGGCATACACAGCGCACTTTTGGGTTGATGCTGGCGCATATATTCCCCAATCACACTAGGCAAATGGGTTTTGAGATCGTCAATTACAACTGTTTCTAGAGTGTTTTTTACATACTGGATCAGTTTGACTGGGACACTAGGATGATTATCTAAAGGTGCTGTTTGCAACATAATACCTTCTAGGGTAGCGATCGCCCGCACTTGCCATGACCCATCTTGAAAGAGAATTAACGCACACCGGTCGGCACCAGCATTTTCGAGAATAATCTGAGTTAGCGTCTGGATTAATTGATCTAAGTGAATTGCGGTAGAGATTGCTTGGGAGGCTTTAAAAACAGACCCAAAGTCCAGCACTGAATTGACGCTGCTAGATGAACTTGATATCAGGGTTGAGGAATGGTTAGAGGTACTGGATAGGACAGTATTACATAATGTTTCTTGCGAGTTGAATTTGAGGTTTTTCTGTTGCACAATCACTCGCAGAAGTTCTGGGTAACGTTGTTCTAAATTTTCTAGTTTGGCTTTTGCACCCCAACGGGCATAGGAGTAGTAAGCTTGTTCGATGTATGCTTGGGCAACTTTTTCTTTGCCCCAGTTGAGGTAGAAGTTGGCAGCCAGTTCATTGCTAAGTGCTGCTTCTTGGATGTAGCCATTTTCTTTTGCTCCAGCAATGGCAAGATCGTAAAATTCCATTGCTGCGGTTTTTTGTGCCAGTATCCGATACTTTTCTGCCTCCACCAACTGGAATCGATGCAGATGATTCATGGGTGCATAATTTGCCCACTGTTGCATCGTGTCCTGATTTTCTGCTACCTGTTGTAAAATGCTCTGTTGTTCTTCGGCTGGCGATGTCGGAAATAAAGCCAGTTGCAGCAGCGAATCATAAAAGTTCAATATTGGAAGATTCACCGTAGCATATCCTGAACCGGAATATTGTTTGGCTTTGGCAGCATATTCCACTGCCAAATCCAATGCTTGAAACAGATAACAAAGCATCAATTTGTTGACAAAGAAATGCCACAAAGCAGCGCCATCATTACTTTGCTCATGTAAAGTCAGCATTGACCTTTCATCGTAGGCTGCACCAACTAATTCCCAAGGAGTAGTTTTTGACTCGATTAAATTCAAGACTACTTGGTAGTAAATATTGTTGTAATTGAGTGTGTGTTTTTGGTTGATTTTTTCTATTGCTGCCCCATAAATCGCTAATTCATGAGCTAATTTGGTTAATTCTTGACCAGCAATGTAAGCTTGGAAGCAATAAAGGTGGGCAGCGTAACTAGCATAAACCAAATCTCCACTATCTAACCCACTGGTATAAGCTTGTAGTAATGGCTGGAGCATTGCTGTTACAGGCTCTTTCCAATGGGCGACACAAAGATGAACGACTACGAGGACTCTTGCTTCGTGTTCCCGATCTTGAAACTTAGACAGCAGTTGCAAGGCTAACTTCCCAAATTCATAACCTCTTGAGATACTGCCTGGTTGACCACAAAGCATGAGTCCATACCCTGAGTAAGCGAAGGCAGAAGCGGAAGTATTTCCGTATTTTACAGAAAGAGCAACTTTCTTCAGCACCACCAAACGATGAAGTTCAGGTTTTGCCATATAAGCAGGAGTTGTGACTTTAACTAAAACACGCAAGGCTGCACGTAATTCTGGATTCTGCATCTCTGGCAAATCAACCAATTCAGCAACTGTTTTGTCACTTAAGCTAGCTTCAGTTTCTTGCAAAGCCAGAACAAAATCCTCATCTGTTGGTTCTTGGGGGAACTCAATGCCCAGCGATTGCAAAAATTGCATAGCTGTATCGATAGCTACTAAAAATTTTCCCTGTGCTATGTAAGCTTCTATTTTTACCTCATAAACTTTAGCTGTATCAGCGATCGCTTTTGCGTGTTGTAAAATTCCCTGGGCGAAATCTTCCATTGCCTCAATTTCGCCACAGAGAAAACTGGTTTCGGTGGCTTCGCTATACAAGCTTAAGGTCAGATTGTAGTCAGATTCCCAAGGGTTAAATGGTAGTAACTGGATACCTGTTTTCAGATAAGCAATTGCTGAACTGTATGCAGTTGAAGCTTTTGCCTTTTTCCCAGCCATGAGATTTAACTGTGCGAGTTCATGGCGTTCTGTAGGTTGATGGAAATGTTCAAGCCCAATATTTAGCTGATTAGCGATCGCAAAAATCTGATTTTCTAGTTCAGCTTCCGGGGTATTTTGCCACAACAGGCGACCGATTTTAACATGGGTTGTCTGTTTATGATCTTCAGGAATCAGTGAGTAAGCGGCTTGTTGGACACGATCGTGCAGAAATTTATATGTTACAGAATGAGCGATTTCTTGATTAGTTGCTTGATTTTCGTGCCCTGCATAAAACTTATAAACTTCGCTAGTTGGCAAAATCAAGCCGAACTCTAATGCTTCCCATAATGCGGCGGCGGTTTCGGTTTGGGATTGTTGATAAACAATTGCCAATATATGCAAATCAAATTGATTACCAATACAAGCCGCCAGTTTCAAAACTTCCTGAGTTGCTGGTGTTAGTTTCTGCAATCGTTGCGTCATAAACTCCACCACATCATCTGTTAGCGCTAGTTGCTTAACTTGGGCAATATCACACTGCCAATGCCCAATTTGAGAATTAAATTGAATGTAATTATCCTTATGCAGTGACTTCAAAAACTGAGTAGTGAAAAAGGGATTTCCTTTGGTTTTTTGATACACCAATTGCATCAATGGTTGTGCTACTTCCAGTTGACAATTGAGGGTATCTGCTAGCAATTGATTCACACTTACTTGGCACAGTGGACTGAGTGTGATTTTGTTAATGTTAGCTCCAGTATTGCCGATCTCATCTAATCTCAACATTAGAGGATGTGCGGCGAAGACTTCATTATCTCGGTATGCCCCAAGCAGTAACAAGTAGCCCTTCTGGGATTCATCCATCAGCAACTGCATCAGCTTTAGTGATGCTGAATCTGCCCATTGCAAGTCATCTAAAAACATCACTAAGGGATGTTCTTGAGTGGTAAAAACTTGAATAAATTTCTGGAACAGCAGATTGAAGCGGTTTTGAGCCGCCATCCCAGATAGTTCTGTAGCTAAAGTTTGAGAACCAATAATTCGTTTTAGTTCTGGGATAACCTCAATAATAACTTGAGCATTTTCACCCAAAGCTGTGATAATTTTATCCTGCCACTGTTGTAAATGGGTATCGGTTTCACTCAATAATTGCCCCATTAAATCCCGAAAGGCTTGCACAAAGGCACTCAAGGGAATATTGCGATTAAATTGGTCATATTTGCCTTTGATAAAATAACCACGTTTCCCAACAATCGGTTTATGAACTTCGTTGACAACCGCAGTTTTCCCAATTCCAGAGAAGCCTGCTACTAGCATCATTTCGGTTGTCCCTCTACTGACGCGCTCAAATGCGTTGAGTAGAGTTTCTATTTCTGCTTCTCTGCCATAGAGTTTATCGGGGATAATAAAGCGATCGCACACATCCCATTGAGCAATTGGAAAAGTCTCAATTTTGCCTGTTTCTTTCAATTGAACCAAGCACTTTTCTAAATCATACTTCAGTCCCAATGCACTCTGATAGCGTTCTTCTGCATTTTTCGCCATCAATTTTTTGATAATTTCTGCTAGTACAGATGGAATCTCTGGATTTATCTGATGCAAGAAAGGCGGTACTTTCGCAATATGAAAATGTACTAATTCCATCGCATCTTCCGATTGAAATGGCAATTCCCCTGACAGCAATTCGTAAAAAGTTACACCAAAAGAATAAAAATCTGTGCGATAGTCAATTCCCCGATTCATTCGTCCAGTTTGTTCTGGGGAAATATAAGCAAGTGTTCCTTCTAATACGTTGGGACTGATTAAAGTTTGAGTTTCTCTTGGCAGTAGAGATGCAATACTAAAATCGATTAATTTAACTTGTTTTGTTTCTGGATTAATCAGAATATTGGCAGGTTTAATATCTTTATGAATAATGCGATTGCGAATTAGAATATCTAAGGTTTCACACAGAGATATAGCCAGGAGCAAAAATTCCCTAAGTGAATGTTGCTTTGCGCCCATTTCCGTTTTCAAAGAAATTCCCCCAAAGTCTTCCATTACGAGCGCATAGCCATTCTGGTAAGGTTCCAGGCTGTAAGTTTGGACGATCGAGGGTGAGTTGAGATTTTTAGCGATCGTGTATTGATTGCGAAACTGTACTAATTCAGAAAAACTCGGATAAGGATTTTTCAGCAGCTTGATGACTACAGGCTGTTGGTCACTCTCTCGAACTGCTCGATAAACTAGGGTTCTAGAACCGTTGTAGAGTTCTTCGCTGACTTGATAGCCGGGAATGGTAACTATACTGCTAATCATAATCTTTTGAATTTTTAAGACCTTAGCATTTAGTATTCCCAGATCCGCCCCATCAGTCAGAGATTAAGATGAAGCAAGGGAAAGGGGGAAAGGGGAAAGGGAACCAGTAACTTAAAAGCAGGGGTTTCAAATATGGATCGGAGGCGGAGCGGCTCCGCACTGCTAAGTTATCGCACTGCGTGTCTTAAAAATCTTCTTTTTTATTCGACCTATTTAAAAATAGGGGCTTTATACCTTGTGGGGAAAAGTTCTTTATCCTTTCCTTTCCCCCTTACCCTTTGCCCTTTTCCCCTTTTTGGTAAAGGGATTTCTTGGCTTTGACTACTCCCAAATCTTGATTCTCGCAACGAATATTTAATCCTTTTTGTAGCAGATAGCGATCGCTATCTGTGCCCGATTTTCTGATCCCATCCATTCCACTTCTTGCGAAAGTGCTTTTTGCACTCTTGTCGGAAAAGGGGAAAGGTAAAATACAAAACCTTTCCCCCAAACCCAACAAGTATTGGCTACTAAGTTAAAGCTGTATTGAATTTTAAAATACCTTGCGTTCAGCCAAATGGGATAGAACATCCTGGTGTGAGAACCAAACTTGCCGCAACTGCTTGCGGGCGAACAATTTCAACTGGTCGCCAGCAAAGGCTGAACCTGGCTGAGTTGCATTACCATAACTGGTAAGTGCCATCGCTTTTACAGGTTGAGAAAATTCAATCGCAGCAACATAAGAATCACCAGAAACAGATTTGAAGCGCCCGCCTGGTAGTGGAACAAAATTGAGAACTCGGAAAATACCAAGTCCGCCATCGCCACCATTTGCAGGCAAATCCACATCACCAGACTGTAACCGGAAAACATCTCCCCATGCTACATCTAGGTTTCCATAGGTTTTTTCTACCTTAGCTGCAACAGTTAAGAGTGTTGTGACTGCACTTTGAGGATTAGCCAAGCCATCAGGTGTAGTCAGTGGAGAGTCTTCACTCCAGGGTTTGCTAAATAAACTATCGAAGTCTATCGTATCTACCCAAGCAGCAAATAGTACTGCACCTCGGCTATCTGCATTGGTTTGTCGATCCCAAGCTGACAGTACATCAGCAGATCGACGAGCTAATTCGCTTCCGTACTTCCGGGCTGCTGGAATCAAGTCATCCAAAAGGCGATCTGCTAGTTCCATACGTGTTGAATGTTTATAGGAAACCATCTCATCAAAAGAGATTTTGTTATCCTCTGCTAACATCTGCACAGTACGTTGCGATCTAAACTCCATTGGGCCCCGTGGTGCCATATAAGGCGGATAATTATCTGGATTGAGAACCTGGGGAAAGGTTGTTGTCCAAGGTGGGTCATTTGTATTTTGTAACCAGCCGCTTTTTGGATCAATTACGCGCGGTAGATCCTGATATGGATGAGTTTTTGACCATAAGGTTTTAGATGTATCGCCAGGAATTAAACCTTGCCAGTATTCAAAATTGCCTTGTTGACGAATTGGTACTTGACCGTTAAAGAGGTGCATAATATGCCCTTCTCTATCTGCATACATCACTGTAAACATCGGTAGTTGTAATCGTTGCAGGACAGCTTGAAACTGGGTGAGGTTTTGGGAACGTGCCATATCCCACCACTGCTGTAGTACACCTGGTTGATCAAGACCCACAACACGCAGTGCCACAGCTTTACCATCTTTTCGTGATATGACTGGCCCGTGGATAGAACTTTCTACTACAAGTTTTTGTGAGCGCAGAGTACCGTCTTTTTGCTTCACTTTCAAAGATCGGGTTTTTGTCTTAAAGGCTCGGACTTGACCATCGAAGCGATAACCACGATCAGCTAGTTTTAGTTCGTAGTTATCCCAGCCATCATAGGTGTTTACTGTATGAGTCCAACCCAAATTATCATTAAAGGCGATCGCTAAAACGGGAATTCCTACCAGTGTTGCCCCGTAAGCATTAATTCCTGGTGCAGTAATATATGCTTCATACCACAGAAATAAATCTGACCAAGGTAGATGTGGGTTAGCCAGAAGCATAGCATGACCATTTTCAGAATGTGATGGTGCGATCGCCCAACCATTAGATCCTGGTTTTGACTGCTGTTTAATGACACCTGCAACTTCTTCTGGATTGGCAATAAAAGTGAAATTCAGTACCCGCATCTGGTGAGCCAGCACATCCTCGCCTTTGACTGGCAAGACAATCTCAACTTCATCAGCAATCAAATCCTTGTGTTTCTCAGCATAATCGTTAATTCCACTGGCAAAAGCATCAAGATAACGGCGAAACTTAGGACTTTGGGCCAAATACCAAGAATGCGATCGTTCTGGTACTCCCATAGTTTGTACCCAACGATCTGATTCTAGATACTTTTCTCCCCAATATTCGGCAGCTCTTCCCCGTGCCTGACCGTAGAGATGCAAAAGCAGGTTGCCATGACTCTGCATCTGCGCCCAACCGAAAGCTTGGAAGGCACTTTGGTTATCCTTGCCATAAATATGCGGTACACCATAAGTATCCCAAAGTATTTCAGTTGTTTTTGGTGAAGAACTAAGGCTTTGGTTTCCTACTACTAAAACAAAGATGAGTGCGAATAAAAAGGGTAAAACTCTCAAGATATAGTGTTTATTGCCATACGGCTTTAAACCTATAAAACTAAGCAACTTTATTTTGCTAATAAACATTAGAGTTAATGAATGGGGACTGTTGAATAATCCCTAATAATTGAGACTGTCGATTTGTCTAGATAGGCTTAAAAAGAGGTAATAGCTTCTACCTACTCCAAATAATGCCTAAGTCTAATGAGCAGATTCTTCCATTTTATTCTTGAGGCTTAGAGGTCTCATATCTGTCCAGACTTCCTTAATATATTCAAGGCATTCTTGCTTGAGACCAGTTTTGCCCACATCTCTCCAGCCAAGGGGGTTTTCTCGGTTGGCAAACCAGATTGAATATTGTTCTTCATGATTTACTACAACTTTGTAAATTGTGATGTCTTCCGTTTCATTTTGATACATCTTTATTACCTGATAATTGATTATTTAGATTTTCTTACAATTTGAAAATGTATATTTTTAAAGCATTTTTATCTAAAAAATATACCTTTTAATCCAATATTTTCTCAATGATAACTTGATGAGCTTGATGAACTATATTGACTTTTTTATAAAATACTTTCAAAAAAGCATCTATGCCAATTTTTGTGTCTTGTTCGGTATTGACACTATCATGGAATTGAAAATCATAGTCATCAAAAATAATGATGCCTCCAACCTTGACAAGTCCCCAACCCAAAATAGCATCAGTGAGGACATCAGCCGCTAAATGTGAACCATCAATATAAAGGATATCGTAATTATTTAAAGGGAGCGATCGCATTACATCTTGCGAGTTACCAATAATTTTCGTTACCTTCTCTAAAGCGTTGGTTTGAGAAATATTGAAATCAAATCTTTCCTCAACAGATTGAATATAACTGTCGTCATATTCAAATTTGTGTTCAACGCTTCCCTCAAAGGTATCTATGCAAGTGATCCTTGATAATTCATGAGTGAGAATGTTATCTAAAAGCCAACAAGCAGACATACCTTCCCAACTACCAATTTCCAGAACATTAATTTCAGACTGATTAGCTAAGTGTATTAAATACTGTTCCCAGGTTGGAAGATTTTCAATAAACCAATCAGTTGTAAACTTATATCCTTTGACTTTTTTCCATGCTTCACCTCGTGCGATGGCAGCATAACCGTGCATTTTTTGAGCAAATTCCAAGTCAGAAACAGCTTCGCATTTTGTAGCTTCTGCCGTTAGTAACTCAACAATTTCTAGTGTCCAAGCGTTAATTTTATTTATATCATCTGCTTGCTCTATCAGCGATAACCAAGTAGCCTTAGCCTCTGATTCTTCTCCTTGAAGTAGTAGCGCCAAGCATATATGCCAATAATTAGACATCAGGCTAGGATCAGTTTCAATGCCTCGCTTATAAAAAGCGATCGCTTCACTATAATTATGTTGATCTACATATTTAGCTCTATCGTAAGAGTCGATTTTTTGTAAGTAATAACTCATTTTTTTATTCCGTATTAATTCAATTTATTGATTAAATATGTTGATCTTCTAACATTTCTAAGATAAACTGCGTCGCCCTCCCAGATTTTTCTATATCCTGAAATTTTTCTCCCCATATTTTTAATCTCTGTTTTAATAACAAATCATTTTCTATTGTCTCAATTAAATCGACAATAAGATTAGTAGATATCTTATTGACATCAGCAACTACACCTAAACCATGATATTCAATTCTTTCTGCATTGTCTGGTTGGTCAGCCCATACAGGAAACACGATCATTGGTACTCCGCAAAATATGCATTCTTTAATAGTGTTTATTCCTCCGGCTATGATTGCTATAGATGCTTTCTTAAGAAGCCCTAATTGTGGTGCTTTGTTAACAACTATTATATTTTCAGGTATATATTGGAAGTCTTCAACACTAATATAATCGCTTATTGATAAGACCAATTGGTATTCATTTTTAAGTAATACAGCATCAATCACATTTTGAAATAATTGTTTAATTCTGTTTATACCTAAAGTAGAAAAAGTGTTAACTGTAGTTCCTAAAGAGTTGCCCCAGTTCCCACAACATTTCTTGCTGTTTTTCATAAGGCATGTGTGCATAATTGTTTACCCATCCTAAAAATGCCTGTAATCTAACTCCTAAATCTTTTCCTGGAACGATATCTGGCGACCAT
>NZ_JADEXU010000398.1 GCF_015206895.1 Nostoc sp. LEGE 12450
AACCTTTAGTACGCAGAGGCAGATGACACAGACATTGGATATGTCAATGGATAGGAGTTCCAACACGCCTGTTGCAGGTCATCGTCCGGTTAGTCCACCGCCAATACCTACTTCAGTTCTCCCTAAAACCAGCAGTGCGGGGCCAACTTTAGAGAAGTTAATTAAGGAAGCTTACGATCAAGGATATTCTGACTTGCATTTAGGTGTCGGTGAAGTACCCCGCTTCCGCACCCGAGGAGAAATTCAATCATGGGATTATCCAGAGGTAAGTAAAGAAGCTTTTATGAATTGGTTGCGGGAGGTAATGAGTGAGGCGGAAATTCAGCGCTTTGAAGAACATTTAGAATTTGACGGAGCAACTCAATATGACTTTGCTCGCGTGCGGATTAATGTTTTTGGAACTCTTAGAGGGCCTGCGATGGTATTGCGGTTGATTCCTCTGAAAATCTTAACTATGGAACAGTTGAGATTACCCCCAGTTTTTCGGGATATTTGTCATCACCACAAAGGTTTAATTTTGGTAACTGGGCCCACTGGTTCTGGTAAGTCCACCACAATGGCAGCGATGGTTGACTACATCAATAAGGAGATGGCCAAGCATATCATTACCATTGAAGACCCAATCGAATTTATCCATCAAAGCCGCAAATCTTTAGTCAAACAACGGGAAGTGGGAATGCATACCCGGAAATTTGACAACGCTTTGAAAGCAGCTTTGCGGGAAGATCCAGATTTGATTCTGGTGGGGGAAATGCGGGATAAGGAAACAGTTAACACTGCTCTAAAGGCTGCTCAGACTGGTCACTTGGTCATGGGAACCCTACACACCAATAGCGCGGTTAAAACCATTGAACGGATTCTCAACCTCTACTCTGGTGACGAACAGGATGCAATGCGAGTAGCAATTTCTGAGTCTTTAGTAGCAGTAATTGCTCAAGGTTTGTGCCGCACAACTGACGGGAAGCGAGCTGCTTTCCACGATGTGCTGATCAATACTGAGGCTATTAAAGAATGGATCAAAGACGGTAAGTATGATGAAATTGGTGAGTTGATGAAACAAGCTGGCTTTGACGGCATGATTACGATGAATCAATCATTGCTTAATCTCTATCAAGAGGGCCGCATCACTGAAGAAACTGCTTTAGAAATGTCGCCAACTCCTAATGAAATGGCACAGTTTCTCCGAGGTAGAGTTTAATATTTGGGAATCGGGCATTGGGCATTGGGAAGAGGACTTGGGGACAAGGAGAATTGGGGACAAGGGGAAAGACTTGTTTCAAATTCTCACCTCTTGCCCCCCTGCCC
>NZ_JADEXU010000203.1 GCF_015206895.1 Nostoc sp. LEGE 12450
CGAATTACGCTCTCAACTGAAAAAACACCATAAAGCCAGAATTGAACAATATCGATTTCGCAGAGATCCCAAGGGTTATTTGGCTAATTTAGAGAGTCGTCTTCTCTAGTAAGTTTTACCACACTAGAAAACTTCTTATTGCCAAGCTGGATGACGTAGATAAAGATGTGCAACAAGCGGTAGTAGAAGTATTAGGTCAGATAGGATCTCCGCAGACTGTAAAACCTCTTATTGCCAAGCTGGATGACGTAGATAAAGATTTGCGACAAGCGGTAGTGAAAGCATTAGGTCAGATAGGATCTCCGCAGGTTGTAAAATCTCTTATTGCCAAGCTGGATGACGTAGATAAAGATGTGCGACAAGCGGTAGTAGAAGTATTAGGTCAGATAGGAGATATACGAGCAGTTGAACCCCTAATTACCAAGCTCAATGATACCGATATCAATGTGCAGCAAGCAGTAGAGGCAGCACTAATAAAACTTGGGGATGCTAAGACTATACAAAAGTTACTAAACAGATTGTCATCTGATAATCAAAATATGAGGGTAATAACACTCAGAGCATTATCCTGGATTTGTCAGGATCAAATAGATCGCAAGCTACTTTCTAAAGATGTTGATGCTCTTAACCCCTTTCTAGATCCCGCAGAAGAGATTGATCAAGAACGAGTTAATTATGCTGCTGATCAATTAGAAATATCCGTCGAGGATGTGCGTAGGCGTTACCAAAAACTTGCCGAGCAATTTGGTCTGAGATTGAACTTTACTACAGATGCTTAATGAGATTACTAAATGTCATAGGGTAACTTAAAATTACTTAAATTTAACTTAAAAGACTTTCTATTTCCTCATCAGTAAAACCAAACTGCCGAAAAATACGCAAAACATAACCAGGAGACATTTCTCTTGCACCCATATCTATAGGAACTACTCTTCTTTTACCATCAACCTCACGAGTATATAAACAATGATCGCCTTTTCCTTCTCTATGAAATGTGCAACCTGCTTGTTCTAAAAGCTTAATTAACTGTTTTGGTTTCAGGGAAGGTATATTTTTAGGCATAAACCTTCCTTAATTCATATATCTCTGAATCTTGTTCTTTTTCTTCAACAAATAAAAATTCATGTAATTCATCTATTGAAATGGGAGATTTATAAATATTACTTTCAGACTCATAAACAATTTCAAAAGATTCAATAGCCTCTTTTAGCTTGCTAATAGCATCTTCTTGAATACTGCCCTGTCCTACAATTCCATTTTCTAAACACAAAGCAACCCAATAACCAGCGCTTTGCTTGAGTACTACGGTGTAAAATTCCATTGATAATTCACCTATTTAAATTGTGGTGTCAGGTGGGCATTGCCCACCCTAATTTAATCATCTACTAACGCAAACTACTAGCTGGCATACCCAAAATATCCTCAAGTCTCGGCATATCTTCCAACGCAATTACTCGCCCTTCATCCTCAAAACCGGCGATTTGATCAAAGTTTAAATACCGATACAAATCATCTGCAAAAGGATGAATTCTACTCGCCACAATATCCAAGTATTCCTGCACTGTGGGAAGTCGTCCCAGCAGCGCACAAACTGCGGCTAATTCTGCTGAACCTAGATACACTCGTGCATCTTTACCCATGCGATTATTGAAGTTGCGGGTAGAGGTAGAAAACACTGTTGTGCCATCAGCAACTCGCGCCTGATTACCCATGCACAAACTGCATCCTGGCATTTCTGTTCTAGCACCCGCAGCCCCAAAAACACTGTATACACCTTCTTCTTTTAATTGGTGTTCATCCATGCGCGTTGGTGGTGCTATCCACAAGCGAGTTTTCACTTCACCTGCACCTTCCAAAACTTTCGCTGTTGCCCGATAATGACCAATATTTGTCATGCAAGAACCGACGAATACTTCTTGCACTGGATCGTTAGCAACTTCCGATAATAATTTAACATTATCGGGGTCATTGGGAGCAGCAACAATTGGTTCTTTGATTTCGTTTAAATCAATTTCAATTATTTCGGCATACTCCGCATCGGCATCGCTTTCTAATAACACAGGATTTGCTAACCATTCTTCCATCTTTGCCACACGGCGCAGCATGGTACGCGGATCGTGATAGCCTCGTGCTATCATATTTTTCAGTAGCGCTACGTTAGAACGCAGATATTCAGAAATTGTCTCTACACTCAGCTTAATTGTACATCCGGCACAAGAACGTTCGGCGCTAGCATCGGTGAGTTCAAAGGCTTGTTCAACTTTTAAATCTGGCAAACCTTCGATTTCTAGAATTCGCCCGGAGAAGATATTTTTCTTGTTCTGCTTTTCTGCTGTCAGCAAACCTTTTTGAATTGCTACATAGGGTATAGCATTCACGACATCGCGGAGGGTGATACCTGGTTGCAATTCTCCTTTAAATCTTACCAAAACTGACTCTGGCATATCTAAAGGCATGACACCCAAGGCGGCTGCAAACGCTACCAACCCAGAACCGGCGGGGAAGGAAATACCCAAGGGGAAGCGGGTGTGAGAGTCGCCGCCAGTTCCCACGGTGTCGGGTAGCAGCATCCGGTTTAACCAAGAGTGGATAATACCATCACCGGGACGGAGGGCGACACCGCCACGAGATGCAAAGAAATCGGGGAGTTCGTGATGGGTTTTGATGTCTACTGGTTTGGGATAAGCTGCTGTGTGGCAGAAACTTTGTATTACTAAGTCTGCACTGAAACCAAGACAAGCGAGTTCTTTCAATTCGTCGCGGGTCATGGGGCCTGTGGTATCTTGAGAACCAACGGTGGTGATGATGGGTTCGCAAGATGTGCCGGGACGCACACCAGGTAATCCGCAAGCTTTACCTACCATTTTTTGTGCTAGGCTGTAGCCTTTGCCTGTATCAAAGGCTTGCTGGGGACGGGTGAAAACTGTGCTGTGTTCTAAACCAAGTGCAAGACGGGTTTTATCGGTAAGGGTACGTCCAATAAGTAGGGGGATGCGTCCACCTGCGCGGACTTCATCGAGGATAGTGTCAGGTTTGAGGGCAAAGGTAGAAATGACTTCGCCTGCTTCGTTGGTGATTTCACCTTTGTAGGGATGGATGGTAATTACCATGCCGGTTTCGAGTTTGGTGACATCGCACTGAATAGGCAAAGCACCGGCATCTTCTGCTGTGTTAAAGAAGATTGGCGCGATCGCACCACCTAAAACATAACCCCCAGCGCGTTTGTTTGGCACAAAAGGTATATCATTTCCCATGTGCCACAATACTGAGTTGATGGCAGATTTACGCGAGGAACCTGTACCAACTACATCCCCCACGTAAGCTACAGGATGCCCTTTTTTCTTCAGTTCGGTAATAGTTGCCAAGCTTCCCGGTTGCCGTGACTCTAACATCACTAAGGCGTGTAAGGGAATATCTGGACGAGTTGTGGCACTTTGGGCGGGGGATAAGTCGTCGGTATTGGTTTCGCCAGGAACTTTAAAAACGGTGACAGTAATCGCTTCTGGTACTGTAGGACGTATGGTAAACCATTCAGCTTCCGCCCAAGAGTCCACCACCCGCTTGGCGAAAGGATTGGTTTTAGACAACTCTAAAACATCGTGGTAAGCGTCATACACCAAAAGAATTTTGCTTAAGGCGTTGGCGGCGTAAGCGGCGATGGGTTCCTTTCCTTGTCCACCCATTACTAAAGGTGTTTCAGATGAGTCTGAGACGGATACAGTGGGCAATTGCAACAAATCGATTAAAGATTGCACGTTGTAACCACCTATCATTGTGCCCAGCAATTGCACCGCTTCGATGGGCGCAATCAACGGACTGGTGATTTCCTTCTTGGCGATCGCAGTGAGAAATCCAGCTTTGACATAAGCTGCTGGATCTACACCAGGAGAAACGCGATCGCACAATAAATGTAATAATATCTCCTCTTGACCCTTGGGTGGATTTTTCAGTAATTCACATAATTCTGAGGTTTGCTTCGCATCCAATGGTAAAGGAGGAACACCGAGTGCTGCTCTTTCAGCAACGTGTTTACGATATTGTTCTAGCATTTTTATGTTCTCCATTGGGATGTTCTATCTTTAATTATGAAATATTTTTAGTCAATACTTAGCTATAAGACTTTAGCTTACTTTTATGATGAAAGCCTTACTGGTAATCGGTTATTAGCAACTTTTTTATACTGAAAGTATGAGGCGAATTCTATTCGCTACTACACAAACAAAGTCCACCTCCGTGGACTAAGAGTAAATCAAGGATTTTTAACCTACGGAAGTGGGTTCCGTCTGTATAGCCGCGACTTCTAGTCGTAAGGTGTAGTAATAATAAATTAGATTGATTGTTGGTTTAGCCAAGTTTCTAAATCAGCAACACTAGAAAAATCTAGCAATGCCTCTCCTAAATTCTCTAATTGTTCAAGCAATAAGCCTTGAATTCGCTCGATTAATGACGTATCAATCTCACCAATACGGCGATTGAGTAAACGTAGAACTAAACGTTGTTCTCCTTGTTTATTTCCTTCTTGTATAGCTTGTTCTCTGTCTCTTTGATAAAGTGGTTCTAATCGCATAATTAACTCCCTATCATCTGCTTCTAATTCTTGGTTTACTCTCAAGTTTTCGCGCAAGTTGTAAACTAATTCAAGAGTTGCTTTTTGGTATGGATGATCTAATGGTAACGCCTGCAACTCGACAATTGCTTGTGACTGCACACTTCCCCTACCTAAAAGCCTCAACCATAATGTTTCTGGTGTTTGCGGTAGTTGGTGTATTGCTACAATTGCTGTTCGCAAGGCATCTGGCAGAAAATGCACTCCTGATAACCAACCTGCTTTTTGCATAGTTCCAAAGCTAGACAATCTAGTTTCAGATATGGTAGGTGTAAGAACCCACAATTTGGGAATTTCTAAATCCTGAAGTTTGGTTTTACTGGCTTTAGCTTCTCGTCGTAAGAGAGCTTTGACTTCTAATAATTTTAGAGTACAGTCGCAGATTTCATCGGTAGAAGCTGGATTGCGGTATGGTTCTATAATTGCAGGCTGTTGGGCAAATCTTCCTAACAAACCCAGTATTTGTATATTAGAACTTTGCTGTTTTGCAGGAGTGAATAAAACATCTATTTCTTTAATCTCTCCTGAGACTTTTTCTGATGCTTTGACTTCTCCGTAATCTTTTAGTAGTTCTTCTAGATAGTCTTTGGCGAATTTATCATGGATAAACCTGGTCATTCAATTTTAAGATTTCGGAAGTTCTGGGTTAATGCATTATTATATAGCAGCCCTGGATTATTCGTGATGAAATAGAACCCCGACTTCTTTGAGAAGTCGGGGTTCTGGACACCTTGAATTTTTACAGATACCATTCTAAAAAAGTTAAAAGCAGATTCTATAAGCCTTTTGACTGCCGCGTAGCGGTACTAGGCGGTTATTGCATTTTCATTTAATGTTTTATCTGTGTTAGATTTCAAGCGTGTCAATCTGCTTTTACGGATACGTTCGCTGTCTCGAACGCCGCCTGCAAGTTCATATTCATTGCTGTTTTTGCCGTACTTGAAACCAACCCCAGTCAGCATTTTATCTGAAACGTGACTTAAGGTTTTTTCCATCTCATCCAGCTTTTTTCTAGAAGAGTCAATCATAGCTAGAGCAGCGTTATACTCATCAAGCATATTGTGAAAATTGTCTATTAATTGAGTCAGGTTTTGCAAGTTATGAGTATCATCAAAATTGATCTTTGGATCGATAGCTTTCAGTCCGGCAACTCTAAACTCAGCTTTTTCTAAAATCCGGGAGCTACGTTTTTTTCGAGTCATAATTTTACACTTTTAAAAGCTTTACACAGCTATTTTGTCTCAATTAACCTGGATTTTGGTTCAGCAAAAAGCGCATTTTTTTAGTGAAATTTTTATTTATGTCCGTGATTTCTCGGAATTTAATCATCAAAATTTGATTTTCAGCAAAATAATATTATGTTTAAGCAATAGACAATAGGGGACAGCAATGCTGTGCCCCTACAAATGGTTTCTATTCCATGTTGCTTTAGCTCTAAAGCTTAATGTTGTAACCTTAAGCCTTTATGTTCTAGCTCTAAAGCTTAATGTTGTAACATTAAGGCTTTATGTTATAACCTGAAGCCTTAATGTTATCACCTGAAGGCTTTATGTTCTAGCTCTAAGGCTTAATGTTGTAACTTTAAGAGTCAACCTTATAACATTGATGACCAAAGTTCGTTGGTGAGTGCAATCATTGCTACATAGTGTATATTGTTGATTTACAGCGATCGCAGAGTTGGAAAAAATTTCAATAAAAATAAAAAGCTTATTCTATAAGCCTTTTGACTTCCCCAACGGGGTCGCCAGGTATCGGAATTATAAAATGTTGATTCTACCGTGCATTTGGGGTTTGTAAGAAATCTTTTTAAATCTCTGAAAGCCTTAGATGTTAGAGTTTACAAGTCTCGATGCGAGAGAAGAGAGTATACTCCGCCATGATGACTATCCCGCCAATACCCTATCGTAGTAGTAGCCAAGGGGAGGTGTCCTCTTGGGGAAGAGGTATCAAAAGTTACTTTTGAGTAAGAGATCCAAATACTTTCCACTCTCCATCCTACGCGATCGGCAAAACTCCTCCAAGCTTCTCGATTAAACTTGCCGTCAGCTTTACCGCCAACGCTCAAGTAAATTTCCTTCTGGACGCTGAAGCCAAAGTGTCCATTGCTGTATTTTACCCATAAGTAGTCAATTGTGCGTAAGTCAGTGCAAGGAAAATTTAAAAGTTCGTCTGAGCTTAAATAGTCACCATCTTTTTTACCTACAGCCTGAATCATCACCCGATAGGTTTCTTGGTCGGCTTCTTTCCAGCTTTTTGCTGCTAGTAGGTCGCGCAGTCTGGTGTAACCTATGCCTTTTTCTGAGGGTAGGTCATCTAAGTCGCGTTTTGGAGGAGAAATATCTCCCAAAAACACAAGTTCTCGCTTTGGCGGAATTGTTGGTGATTGAGGTTGAATTATGGGTTTTGTTCCTGGTTTTTCCCCTGTAATACCCCAAATCAACTGTCCCATCGGTTCAGGATTTTGTAAACGGAAATCAACCCACATTAAACCCTGGAGAAATACAGGTAGTTGTGGCTCTTGTGGCGCATCTGGCAGAAGTACGGGAATAACTGGACATTTTCTATTAACAAATGCTCGTATAAAAGCTTTTATCTCTTGATCTTGCCAAGGGCCAAATCCTGAGTTACCTACAAAAACAGCTGCTGCTTGAATCTCGTTTATCTGTTCGTCTAAAGAATCTTGCCAAGAAAAACCAGGTCGTAAATGCCAAATATCCAACCACGGTACAATTCCACGTTGCTGTAGTTGTTCAGCAACTCCGATAACCGCAGGTTTATCCTTACTATTGTGACAAAGAAAAACATCAAACTTTTCCATTAGTTACTCCTCCACGCCAGCAATTACCGCCAACGCCTTAGCGTAATCTTCCAACCCACCGCGCAAAGCTTCCAACTCACTTCGCAACTTGGGTTCCTCCGACCAACTCTGCTCATGTTCCTTGGGACTCACCCCCACAGGTCGTCTTGCTTCCCACGCTTGCAACAATGGATGCCATTTAGCCAAAAACGGCCTTAACCCATTATTCAACACCGCGATCGCAATTCCCCCCACTGAATCACGAGAAGCACCCACATCGGGCCCGGCAGCTTTGAGAACTTCGCGGGTTGTACCAAATAAACTATAAAGAGAGTTCATCGCTTCTCGTACCAAACCTTGGTCAACTTCCAAAGGTTGTACAGCAATGCGCGTCACCAATTCCACATACAGCGACCAAGCGGCTTTCTTTTGTGTGGTGTCAACTTTCCAAGACATGGAACCAATGCCAAAAGGCAGACTTACAGATACAGTCTCTAAAGAAACGCGATCGCGCATATTTATAGTAAGCAAATTTAACTAATTTATTTGTGTATTGTATAGTCAATAATGTTACTAATCTATAACTTATTCAGAATTAGTTGCTATAACTATCAATCTTTAAGCTAAATTTTTATTGTAAAATCTGGATATTTTTAACTAATTCAGATAAACTAATACATTTGTCCGTAGCATCACCTTCTTTTGTATATGCCTAAAACTTACACCGTAGAAATTGATCACCAAGGCAAAATTCATACCTTGCAAGTTCCTGAAAATGAAACGATCTTATCAGTTGCCGATGCTGCTGGTTTGGAACTGCCGAGTTCTTGCAATGCAGGTGTCTGCACAACTTGCGCCGGTCAAATAAGCGAGGGAACTGTGGATCAAGCTGATGGTATGGGCGTTAGTCCAGATTTGCAAAAGCAAGGTTACGTATTGCTTTGTGTTGCCAAACCCCTTTCTGATTTAAAACTTCAGACGGAAAAAGAAGATGTAGTTTATCAGTTACAATTTGGTAAAGGCAAATAATCAGCGAACAGTTATCAGATGATGTTTGTAAAGCCCTGGCGACTAGAAGTCGTGGCTACACAGACTTGTGTTGAGCATCTCGACTTCGCTCGATGGAGCCGGAGTCGAAATACAAAACCTGCCTCCGCAGCTTAAAAACCCTTAATTTTTTCTTAGTCCACGGAGGTGGCCTACCCTGCGGGAACGCCAAAGGCGAATGTTTGTGTAGTAGCGAATTCTATTCGCCTAATACTTTTATTCTAGAAATTACAAATCAACAGGATTTACCAAAATGACAACTCATTTTATTACCGCAGAAATTGATTTACAAGAAACTCCCGCAGAGTTACTAGAAGTAATTGAAACAGAGTTAAAGAAACAAGGCGAACCTCTGCGTTGGGCAGTTACTTCTGTGGATACTGACGAACAAAAAGCTACTGTTGAAGCTGTGGTAACTACAGTCAAGAGTTAGAAGATGTTTGAAAAATCTTCTTGTCAGCATCAAAAATTTTAGATCCCCCTAAGTCCCCCGATAAATTGGGGGATTTTGAGAGCTTTTTGCCCCCCTTTTTTAGCTATCCATTATAAACATCTTTACATAACGCGATGTGCAACTTGTTCTTAGAACCCCACTTCCAAACCTCTCCCCGAAAGGTCAAGAGGCTTTGATTCTTGCTCCCCAACACTAGCAGGGAAGGGGCTGGGGGTTAGGTTTGAAAGAAAGTTGCACACGGCGCTTACTTAATACAAAGATTGACAAAAGCAAGTAGTTATGTATTGAAAGGATGTAGGAAAAAAATCACCAGGGACTAGAAAGAATGACAATGAGAATTAACAGAGTCTCAAAAAGTATTATTTTTTCATAGCTACGCGGGTGTAAAAACTAAAAGCTCGGAAGTAGAGTGAAACCACCCAAAAAACTGACTTGTTTTACTTGGGTCTGTTTAGATGCGATCGCAAGTGTGAAGTTGGGGCAGATATAGCTATGGCAGAATTTTTCACCAATCGTTGCTATACCTCGACTATAGTCAAAATAGCCTGCATTAGTAACTCTAGCTCAATTGGTTTAGAAATATGCTGTTGAAATCCGGCTGCTAGTGCCAGTTGTTGATCGATCTCTCCTGCATAAGCGGTAACGGCGATCGCTGGAATTTCTCCGCCTTGGTCAGACGGCTGCTTTCTAATTTGACGAATTAGTGTGTAGCCATCCATATCAGGCATACCAATATCACTGATTAGCAAATCAAATTTTGCTTGCCCTAAGCTGCTTAGAGCTTCATGTGCTGATTCAGCTTCAGTCACTTGCGCCCCATACTGTTCTAGCAGGAAGGCGATGAATTCCCGTGAATCTCTGTCATCATCTACAAGCAGGGCTTGTAATCCATTCAGATTGAAGTCTGAGCAATTATGGAACGCAGTATCAGCTTGATTCAGTTTTGCCGCAGCGATTGGTGGAAACTTGACTGTAAACGTTGCTCCTTGACCTTCTCCAGGGCTTGCTACCTGAACGGTTCCGCCATGCAATTCAACTAAATGATGCACGATCGCTAACCCTAATCCCAATCCTCCAAATCTTCGGGTTGTTGTCCCATCGGCTTGGCGAAAGTAGTCAAAAGCATAAGGCAGAAAGTCAGCAGAGATCCCCATACCAGTGTCGCTGACAGTGATTTGAGTGTATTCCGAAGGATAAGTATCTAGTTCATTCTCGATCCTTTCTAACCGCACCTCTACTCGACCACCCTGTGGAGTAAATTTAATCGCGTTGGAAAGTAGATTCCAAACAACCTGTTGCAGACGACCAGAATCACCCAACACTTGCCCAACGTTCGGTTCAAATATTGTTTTAATCTGAATGGATTTAGCTTCAGCAGCGAGCCGCACAGTTTCCAGAGCAGCTTTGATGGTTAAAGTTAGACCGACTGGAACTGTATGCAAACTCAACTTGCCTTGGAGAATGCGCGATACATCGAGCAAATCTTCAATCAGTTGCGCTTGCAGTTTAGCATTACGCTCGATCGTTTCAAGCGCATACTGAGTTTTGGCTGCGTCCTGGTGGCTCGTTTGCAAAATTTTTGTCCATCCCAAAATAGGATTCAGGGGCGATCGCAATTCATGAGATAGCACTGCCAGAAACTCATCTTTAATCCGATTGGCTTGTTGCGCTTGTTCAGTTTGTTGCTGCAAAGAAATCATCAGCCCATTGAGGCGATCGTTCTGCTCTTGCAGCAAGGCTGATGCTCGCTTCCGTTCGGTAATATCGGACAGGATGAAAACGGCACCTGTGAGATTCCCATGCCCATCAAATACTGGGTCGATGGTTTTGGCAAACCACCGTTCTGTGGACTGAAATTCTAGAACTTGCCGTTGGTGAGTTTCTTTAGCACGGCGAAAGCAAGCGCCATCACCAATTCCCAATTCTGCGCCCATCAACTCATGATGAACACAACCTAAGATTTCGTGGGAGGGCTTGGAAAAAAGCTCCATCATCGCTCGATTACAGCGCAGAATTATACCTTCTGTGTCTACGAGACATACGCCGTCCTTAATAGAGTCAAAGGTGGTTTGCCACTCCCGTGCTAAGGATAAAGCAGCTTCCTCCGCTCGGCGAATTCGCAGCAGCGATCGCACCGTCGCCAGCAGTTCAATGGGTTCAACAGGTTGTACCAAATAAGCATCGGCACCACTGTCTAAGCCTTCTGCTTTATCCTGGCTTTGGACAAAACTTGCAGAAAGGTGTAGCACCGGAATAAAAGCAGTTTCGGGATTTGCCTTAATTTGGCGACAGACTTCAAAGCCGCTGATATCTGGTAATTTGACATCCAAAATCACCAGAGTAGGCTGATGTTCAATAGCAGCCTTTAATCCTGCTCCTCCGGTTGCCGCTTCCACGACGGTAAAGCCTGCATTTTGCAAAATCCGGGCCACAATGTAACGATTGGCTTCGTTATCGTCAACATGCAGGATGATAACCTGTGGCTCAAACATGACTTTGCCCACAAGCATCTAGAACAAGTCCGGCTTTGATCAGCGCATCTTGAAGTTGGGCGTTCGCCGTTGGCGGAGCGTTCCGCAGGAAAGGCGAGGCGTAGTCCATCGTTGCAGTTGGAGAGCCTGTTTCTTTGGAAAGAATGGCGATGCTTTTTTTTGCTAATTGGCTCTGAGTTTCTGCATCAAGTTGTGCCGATGAGTAGATGATCACAGGAATCGACTGAGTGACAGGATTGCTTTTAAGCTGCTTTAGTACATCAAACCCACTCAACTCTGGCATCTCCAAGTCAAGGACGATCGCGGTCGGTTGCTCGCGTTCTGCTAAATTTAATCCTTCCCATCCGTTCATGGCTTCTAAAATACTCAATTGTGTATTTATTAACAACTGCTTCACCAAATACCGATAGGCAGGGTCATCGTCAATTAACAAGATTTTTTGAGGCTTGTTCTGATTAATTAGCGTATTAAGTTTGTTCAATAACTGCAATCTGTCTACCGGCTTAATTAAAAAACCATTGGCTCCTAGTGCTAGTGCTTGCTTCTCGTTATCAATGATGGTAATAACTACTATAGGTATATTGCAGGTCGTTTCATCTCCTTTGATTTCTCGCAAGAACGTCCAGCCGTTTTGCCCTTCTAGCATAATATCTAGCATAATCGCCGCTGGTCGGACTTGTTGTAATACTTGCCTTGCCTGAGCTAAGGTGCGGGTTGCAATCAATTGATAAGTTGACTGCTGAAGGTGATTTTCGTAAATAAATAGTGTTTCGGGATGATCTTCAACCGCCAGAATGGGCAGGCCAGTTGGTTCAAGTGATGCGATCGGTTGCAGTTGGGTGGGAAATTCGGTTGCATGTGGGTAGATAATCGGAATCGATGCCGTAAAGGTGGAGCCTTCACCCAGCTTACTTGTAACTGAAATGCTGCCGCCGAGTAGCTCCGTTAGCTTGCGCGATAACGGCAATCCTAACCCGGTTCCCTTGACCTGCTTTTGCAGAGAAGACTCAATTTGGACAAAATCCTCAAAAATGCGCTCTCGATCGGCGGTTGCAATACCGATGCCCGTATCTGATACGGAAAAGGTCACGGTATGACCCCTTTGCACAGCGGTTACACGCACTTCTCCCTGCTCGGTAAATTTGAGGGCATTGGAGATAAAGTTTCTTAGAATTTGAGCGACTTTGCCCTCATCGCTATATATCTGCCCAATGCCTTCAGGTTCCTCGATATTCAGCGCGACAGAGGAGCCTTGAACTAATAATGGGCGCAGCATTCCCCGCAGCGTGGCAAACAAGTCACTAACTTCAAAGGAACTGGGGCGCACTTCAATTTTTCCAGCTTCCACCTTTGCCAAATCCAGCAAGTCGTTGACCAGTTCTGATAATCCGCTCGCCGCTTTTTGGATGAATGTCACCTGCTTTTCTTGCTCTGCGGTCAAATCGCCATCCATCCGTGCCAGCAGCATCCGAGATAACGACAGAATCGAGTTAAGCGGTGTGCGAAACTCATGGCTCATGTTTGAGAGAAAGCGGGTTTTTAGCTCGTTTGCCTTTTGCAGAGAGTCTGCCTTCTCATCCAATTCTGCATAGAGGGCAACCACACCACGATTGGTATCTTCCAGTTCTCGGTTCAGCTGGGTTAGTTCTTCCTCCCGCTTCCGTAACTCTGCCATTGCCCGCAGTAATTCCTGGTTTTGTCGCTGGATCTCTTCATAGGGATTCTGGGGCGATCGCTCCATCACGCTTTCTCGAATCTGCTGCAATTGCAAATCGATGAAATTAGGTGTGCGCTTCGACAATCTTTTACTCATCACCACCGTTGTTCCCTGTTCCGGCAGCGATTCCATCTCAAAGAAATCCATCAGCTTTTGGCTGCCTACAATGCCTAGCCCCATTCCTGTATCAGAGGTGTAGCGTCCTGCCAAAACGTCTGCTAGATGAGGAATGCCACTACCCCGATCCTGAATCCGAATCAGAAACTCTTGAGGTTCTCCTGCCACAGAAAATTCAACGGTTCCACCTCTGGCATACTGAAAGGCGTTGCGGGCAATTTCTGAAACTGCCGTTGCCAATCGTGCCTGATCTTGAGTATCAAAGCCTAATTGCTCGGCAATCTCACGAGTTCGCTGCCGAGCTTGGACAACATCTTGTTCGTTCTGGATTTCGAGGATGAAAATAGTTGTCAAGTCGCTTCACTCCAAATTACAAATTGCTGTAAGAAACAAGGCAGGAG
>NZ_JADEXU010000399.1 GCF_015206895.1 Nostoc sp. LEGE 12450
GATTGAGTGAGGTTTTACCCCACTTAGCCCCCAAGAGGTTATGATAATTTTTTGACGCTGAAGAAAAAAAGAGTAGTTATTTTATTCATCTCTTCTCTGCTCCCCACTTCACCTGAACAGATAACTTTCACAAATCAAAATCTATTACCTTTCTCTTTATGTCTAACATTCACACCTTGCAAAAGATTTTTCCTGCTGGCTTTGATAACGGCTATGGAAGCCTAAAACTTTTAGTCGATGGCTTTGAAGTTGTTCGTGTGCCCAGCTATATAACCAATGCCGAGATGGAAGACGTACCTGGGAGGGTCGTTTTTAACGGTAGTGCTTACACAGTTGGAGAATCAGCTTTCCGTACAGGAAATTATTTTGACCGAAACACTGATAACAATGAAAACAAAGTCAATAATGCACTGTTGACATTATTCGGTGCATTGGCACATCTACCACACCGTAAGGCTTGGCATTTAAAATTAGTCGTCAGCTTACATGATGTCGGTCTAGCTGACGAATTGCAAAAAGTACTCAATGGAGAATATCAGCCAATACTTGCTGGCAAACAATCAGACGTGAAGATAGAAGTCCTGAAAGTCGTACTAGAAGGGATGGGTGCATTGTTTGGGCATCAACTACCGAAAAAATTAACCATTTTAGATTTTGGCAATGGCACAACTCTGTATTCTCGTTACAACCAAGGGAAACGAGAAGTTCACACCGCCTACCCCACAGGCGTAGAAGTTCTCATCAATGATATTTCCCAAAAGATGAAACATTTAAATGGCGGAAAAATCGGGGATGCATCCAAAATCCGATTTTGTCTGGAAATGGGGCATACTCGGTACAGCCGTGACATCGATATCAAAGATGTTTACAGCGCTTGCTTAAAAGATTGGTATGAAAAATACTTGAAGAAAGTGGTAAATCTGACGCTTGATGCTAGACACCAAGGGGATGAAATCTGGGCAATAGGTGGAGGCTGCCTGTTACCCGGATTTAAGAAGCTTTTAGAGAAGAACGGGTTCAAAATACTGGACAACCCAGTGGAAGCTAATGTCTTTGGACTTTTAGAAATGGCAAAAGCCATCAGCAGCAAGAATTCGCCTACTACATCTCTTAAGTGATGACAATGACAGAAAAATTTGACTTAGCTCCGATCAAAATTCGACTTAAAAAAAACTATCGAGAACGCATATTTGCAGAGTCCCAACAACTAGGTAAAAGTTACCTGGAGACGCTTTACTTTATTATTGATTGCTATTTTGTTTTCATCAAGGCTGGATTAGCCACAAAACAAGTAGCTTTCACGCC
>NZ_JADEXU010000204.1 GCF_015206895.1 Nostoc sp. LEGE 12450
CAAGGGGACAAGGGTAATAACCCAATGCCCCATGCCCCATGCCCAATGCCCATTTCTTTCAAGTTGGTAAATGGAAAACGTTTAAAGATAGAGAAATTAGGCTGAGGAACGTTAAAAACCCAATTGTATCTAGCATTGTAGTCACTAATGGGCCACTAACCAAAGCTGGGTCAAGCTTCAGCCGGGTCAAAGCCATTGGCAGTAAAGTGCCGAGGGTAACAGCCACAATTGTATTAGTTGCCATTACCATGCCGGCAATTAAAGCCACCCATCGTTCTTGGGGTCGCGCCCAAATTAAGGAAAGCAGGAACATCGTTGTGGCTAAAGCTACGGCTGTACCTAAACCAGCAAGAAGTTCTTTGCGGAGAATTTTTAAGGTATCTTTGGGTGTTACCTCTCCCACCCCCAAGCCGCGAATTGTTACCGTTAATGATTGAATACCGACAGTACCACCAGTGTTAGAAAAAATCGGCATGATGACTGCTAAGACTGGCACTGCGGCAATTACAGATTGAAAAGGTGCGATCGCACTGGCTGCACCAATATACATTGCCATAATTCCCAACAGCCAAGGTAAGCGGTTGCGGATGGTGAGTAAGGGAGAGGATAAAGCTGCTTCATCACCACTGACACCCGCCAGTTTTTGGATATCTTCTGTGGCTTCCTCTTCCAAAATATCCATGACATCATCAATGGTGACGATGCCAACCAATCGGTCTTCTCGATCAACCACGGGGATAGCAATTAAGTCGTAGCGCTGCATGATTCGCGCTACTTCTTCTTGAGGGGTTTCAGTTGTTACCTTAATGACGCGATCGCTAGCAATATCTTTGATGAAAACATCGGGAAAAGTAAACAGCAATTGGCGCAGTGAAACTACTCTCACCAGCGTCCGGTTGTCATCTGTGACGTAGGCGTAGTAAATCGACTCCTTATCTTCATCCTGACGGCGGATCTTGCTTAGGGCTTCACCGACAGTCAAACCTTGTCGCAATCGGACATATTCGGTTGTCATCACCCGCCCAGCCGTACCTTCTGGATAGCCGAGAATGGTCGCTGTTGCTTGCCTTTGTTCTGGACTCAGTTCTTGTAATAGCCGTTTGATTACCCCAGCAGGTAGTTCATCAAACAATTCTGCCCGTTCATCGGGACTCATTGCTTCTACAAGTTGCACTACCTGGACATCATGCAGAGAATTAATTAGTTCTTCTTGCACCTCTGTGGGCAGATATTCAAATACATCAATTGCCTGAGCTTTGTTAAGTAAACGGAATGCGATCGCCCGTTGTTGTTCAGGCAATTGTGTAATGTAATCTCCCACATCCACAGGTTGCAAGCGATTTAAATCCCATTTCAACTGGTTTAAATCGCTAGTATCAGTCAGCAAATCACGAATATCTTGTGTAAGCATGAGATATATCTCCTAAGTCTCCCCCGCGCTGGGAGACTTCCTCGCCAGCTCAGAGGAGGTTGATACTGCCATCTGGTGGACTATTGCCCATAAAATTTCAACAATTCAATATCGATATCTAAATCAAGGCATCGCTAGTCATCATCCTAACCCGGAATAGGACTCTCCGGGAAATACTGAATTTTAGCATTCAGTATTTGTTGATATTTTCCACTAATAGCTAAGTTAATTACCCCGAAATTTAGGTAATTATCGTCTAGCTTAAAGTAGATTTTACTATTGCTAAAAGCTATGTCAAGCCAATAAACAAATTTTTTCGCAAACTTTATAGAGTTAAAATATTTACAACACTATTAAGTAATCGTTGCCATCAAGCAACTTCATGCATAGTCACCTGGACGACGGAGAATCAGAAATGGGTTGGCAGGTTTCACCTCATAGTAGCAGTAAGGTGTTTGAGCTTTGGGGATTGTTAAATATTGACTAACAGAATATCCGTTTTCCACCGCCGAAATAACAACACCACACCACCCGATAGGCTGTACTAGATGTAGTTACTGGGGAACGCACCCGCCTCAAAAAGCCAAACATCGGCAATAACCCGCATCTTTGAAATTTGTTGATGATGTAGAGTTTGATTTACCCTGCAATAAGTCAGTAATTCATCTACACTTTGTCTTTCGGTATCAACCCCAGGCAAGACGAGTAAATTTGTCTGGCTCTGTGTGATTTAAATATTTGATTTTAGCGATTTCTCATTACTTGTATGCTTTTATGGTTTCAGTATGAGGGTAAAGTTCATCATAAACAACTTTTTCGAGTTTTGGTTCAGCCACTGTCAAATGTTGCTCTAAAATTGCCAAATTACGAATATTGGACTTATAGAAAGCATCAAATAAATCACCTAGAAAAGGCACAGTACCAACGACTGTTTCCAAACCAACATTAAAAATCATTTTGGCTAAGTCTTGACGTGGGATGCCGAAGCGGGTAGCTAAAAATATGATGTAAGCTGAAAACGCTGTACTGATTAAATCACCAGCACCTGGAACTAAACCGATAATTGGATCTATTCCAATGCGAAAACCTGTTAGAGGGATACGTATTGATGTATCCATCAAGCGACTGAGTTTGCGGATGCGATTTAGAGTAGCAAGGCGTTTGGCAGCGTCCATAATTTATGATTTTTACACTACTCTTAAGTTGCACCATCTTTAGTTCTTTGTCTTGTACCGTTAGAAATAACAATTATGAATAAAAATCCTAACTACTACCGAATAAGCAGATAAATCGATGATAAAGTTTATTGCGATCGCTAAAATTCAGTACCCAGAAGTCTACTAACACGAGATAATAATAAACTCACACTACCTTTAGCTGTTGTCCCATCAACCATTACAGAACTTGTTCTGGCTTGGTTTAGAGTCACAGGGTGAAATTTTGCAAGTTGTTCTGAACCAAGCCATGAAAACATCTACTAAATTGCTCTCTCGCCTAGACTATTACTACCAGCAAATCAAAACGATCATCCTGACTCGCCAAAATCCGATTACTGGTTTACTACCTGCGAGTACAGCGATTACAGCCCACGGCGATTATACAGATGCCTGGGTGCGAGACAACGTTTACAGCATTTTGGCAGTTTGGGGTTTAGGACTTGCATACCGCAAGATTGACGATGATAAGGGACGCACCTATGAATTAGAACATAGTGTCATCAAATTGATGCGCGGGTTGCTATTTGCAATGATGCGACAGGCTCATAAAGTAGAGACATTTAAACATACTCAATCGCTACTGGATGGACTGCACGCCAAATATAATACCGCGACAGGTGACATTGTTGTTGGTGATGATGAATGGGGACATTTGCAACTTGATGCCACATCTATATTTTTGCTGATATTGGCGCAAATGACGGCAGCAGGATTGCCAATAATTTATACGATTGATGAAGTGAATTTCGTCCAAAATTTAGTTTACTACATTGGACGAGCTTACCGCACACCAGATTACGGCATTTGGGAACGTGGTAATAAAATAAATCGTGGTAGTGCTGAGTTAAATGCCAGTTCCGTAGGCATGGCAAAAGCTGCTTTAGAAGCTATCAATGGACTGGATTTGTTTGGTGTGCGTGGTAGTCAAGCATCGGTAATTCATGTACTACCAGATGAAATCGCCCGTGCCCGGATTACTTTAGAATCCTTATTACCGAGAGAATCTGGTTCCAAAGAAATTGATGCGGCGCTGTTGAGTATTATTAGTTATCCTGCCTTTGCGGTGGAAGATTTGGAGTTACGCGATCGCACTTTAAACGATATTATCAACAAACTGGCAGGTAAATACGGCTGCAAACGCTTTCTGCGTGATGGACACCAAACCGTTTTAGAAGATAGTCAGCGCTTACATTACGAACCGTGGGAACTCAAGCAATTTGAGCATATTGAATGCGAATGGCCGTTATTTTTCACTTATTTAGTTCTAGATGGATTATTTTGTGGCGAACAAGAACAAGTTAAAAAATACCAAAATATTTTAGAATCATTACTTATAGAACAAGATGGTTTGCGTTTATTACCAGAACTTTATTATGTCCCAGCCGAATACATAGAAGCAGAAAAGTTAGCACCTCAAACACAACCACGTTTGCCTAATGAAAATATTCCTTTGGTGTGGGCGCAGAGTTTATATTTTCTCGGTGAAATGTTGAGCGAAGGATTATTGGCAGTTGGCGATATCGATCCTTTGGGTAGACACTTGTGTGTAGGCAAACAGCGCGAATCATTGGTACAAATTGCCTTGCTTGCTGAAGATGAAGATTTACAAAAAAAACTAGAAGTTCACGCAATTGAAGCACAAACACCGACACAAGTAGAACCGATTCAAGTGAGAAAAGCTGGAGAATTTTCAGCTATTTATACCCAAATTGGACGTAACAATAAACTTGGTTTAACTGGGCGGCCTGTGCGTCGGCTGCGGAGTTTAACAACATCGAGAATCTTTCGGATTAGCGGTGAAACAATTGTATTTTTGCCTTCATTCTCAGATTCCCAACAGTTTTACTTAACCCTTGATTACCATTTTTTACTAGATCAAATTAGAAGCGAACTAGCTTACATTCAAAAATATTGGAGCGATTTAGGTCGTCCTACCTTAACTTTAATGTTGACGCACACCATGTTAGAAGCCGGTTCTGAAGCATTACTAGAACTGATGCAAGAACTGAAAGATGGTGTTTGTAACGGTGTGCAGGTAAAATTAGGGCGGCTAAATCAGCTAATGCTAACAGCCGGAATTCAAAGAATTGATTTTCTGCCCAATGCAGAATTCTCACGATCGCCAGTTAAAAATGCTAGCCCACATTGCTATTATTTGGCTTATCATCCTGATAAAAACTGGCGCTTAGGGCATACTCAAGAATTTCAGATGGAGTATGAAACCAATTTCGGATTATTACTTTCTTCTTTGCGTGCTTCAGAGAATATCTACGAGCAAATTGAGTTATTGCAAACTTTAACTCGCTTGCAGGGAATGAAATTTGATACAGGGTATGGCGGCCCAGGATATCCTGTCACCGTAGGCGATTTACTTGATGAAGTTTACACCAAAGCTGGAGATTTAGGCATTTGGGCAGTAGTGCGTCGGGCTGCTGGATTACGGCAAATGGTTGATATCAGCCTATCAGATGCAGTAACGAGTATTTTGGTAAGGGGTAAGCAAATTGCTGTAGGTAAAGCTTACAGTGAAGCGTCCTTGATTACTGTACCCATGTCACACGATGAAATTGCCGATAAAATTAATCATTTTTGTCGTGAAGATATACGCGATCGCGTCCTAACTCAAGAGATTTTAATCTATCTTGGTATCTTAATTCGCTCAGAACCCCAATTATTTCAGGGACTGCTGACGCTGAGAGTCGGCTATCTCATTTTATTGATAACCAGCGAACTAGCGCAGAAATTGGATGTCACTCAAGATGAAGCTTACGATCGCTTAATGCAACTTTCACCCTTTGAAGTGAAAATGCGCTTACGTCAGGTATTAACTGGATATACTGGCATGAGTAACCTGTTACGCCAACAAGAATCACTGCACGTCAAGCAAAAAGAAAGTGATATTGCTTGGGTGGTGTTACCAGGAATCGCCGAAGAAATAGAAGTCCCACCAGGTGGTTGGCGGCGGTTTCGTCAAGCCGAGGGAGCGACGGGACGCGTACCAAAAGACTTTTTCAAGCAGGTTTGGCTATTAATGCAACATTGCAAGGGTCTAGTAATTGGGGATAAACTAGAGCGCCGCAATCGTTTAGATAGTGAGATAATGTTGTCCGAGATGACAGCAGGGGAAAGAAATTTTGCTCTCTTGGTTGAGCATTTGCTGAATAAAATCGAAGCTCCAGAATATCGCCAAGTTAATATTGAAGCATTAATCGAATTAGGAGCGATCGCAGCTAATAATCCCAAGCTGCAAATCGAAGAATATATTGTGTTAGATGTGTTGATTGGACACGCGGTGCGATTAGCGTGGTTAGAGAATCATAGTCAACGCAGCGATCGCTATGATGAGGATAAAGCGAGTGCGTGGCGATCGTTTTACAATACTTCTCCTAGAGATTGCGCTAGTTATATCTTGAAGGCGTTTAGGTTCTTGACGGAATTTGTGAAAGATTTTTAAACGCAAAGGGGCGCGGAGGGAAACGCAGAGGAACGCAGAGGATGAGAGAGAATGAGTTGAGTGGGGTGATTATTGGGTGTGCGATGAGGGTGCATAGTGCTTTGGGGCCTGGTTTGTTGGAGTCGGCTTATGAGGAGTGTTTGAATTATGAGTTGAAGAAGGCGGGGTTAAGTGTTGGTAAGCAAATTCCATTGCCTTTGGTTTACCAAGAAGTGAAATTGGAATGCGTTTATCGATTAGATTTGATGGTCGAAAACCAAATAATTGTAGAGATTAAATCTGTAGAATCCTTCCACCCGATTCACTCAGTTCAACTCCTAACCTATCTCAAACTAGCAAACTGTAAACTAGGTCTTCTCCTCAACTTTAACGTCCTCCACCTCAAAGAAGGCATCAAACGCGTAGCCAACAACCTCTAACTCCCCCTCTCACTCCCTCTTATCCTCCGCGAACCTCCGCGCTTCCCTCCGCGCCCCTTTGCGTTAAAAAAAATATCCCCCACCTCAGATTCCAAAAGCAGGGGTTTTATTAAAACTACTTAACAGAAACAGCATCAACATCAATAGTGCTTGCACTAGAGGTAGAACCATCAGTAGTATTAGGCACTTCATTACCCACATCACCCTTACGAGCCTTCCAGCCCTCAATTACTAGCCCAGACACCTCAGAAACTAGCAGAGTTAAAAGAAAAACATCATCAATCTGTCCCACAACGGGTATAAAATCTGGGAGAACATCAAATGGGCTGACCAAATAGACCAACGTTCCTAAAATAACCCACCAACGGTACTTGGGGTTACGGAGCACATCGCGATACCAGGTGTAAAGTGATTGGATTGAAAATTTCATATTTTGAACCTCCAGTTATCTTTAATTTTGACAAATAATCCTAAAAATTCCCGGTGGGAATAACCGTCCTAGTTAGTCGAGAAGACGCTACTCCTAATCTGTCATCAAAAACCTATTTTGTAATTATCCATAAGAGTTTAATACCGCAAGGGTTTGACAAATTAGACAGTGATTGTATTAATTCGGGATTATGCAACCCAGCAGCAAGTTTGTCCACCAGTCGAAGTCCAATACCCCATGCTTACACTATCTTTTTAGCTTTTCGAGAAATTTATATTTTGGAAGTCCCTCATTTTGCATTAATCTCTAGAATTAAAATGCCTTAGCACATTTGCTCTAGTCATGGAGGGAGGAAACTTAAACAGTGGATATTTTAGATTTATTTTATAAGGGCGGGCCAGCGATGTGGCCTTTACTTGTCCTGTCGATTCTATCTTTGAGTGTGATTTTTGAGCGTCTGTGGTTCTGGTTGCGAATTTTGACTCAGGAAAAGCAAATAGTTGATCGCATTCTGGATGCAGCCCAGGATAATTGGCAAGAAGCTGCTGACATTGCCAAACAAGCAAGCCATCAACCTGTCGGGCGTTTTCTCTATGCCCCCTTACGTTTTCCAAAAACTGATGTGGAAACCTTTCGACTAGCACTTGAGGCTACAGCAGAAGATGAATTGGCTGGAATGCGGCGGGGCGAAAAGCTTTTAGAAGCTGTGATTGCCCTCGCGCCCCTGCTGGGATTATTGGGTACTGTTTTAGGTTTAATTCATTCTCTGCGCTCAATTCGGATTGGCGATTTGGGAACTGAATCTACCGCCGGAGTGACTACTGGTATTGGTGAATCTTTAATTAGTACGGCAACTGGGTTAATAGTTGCCATTATTAGCTTGGTATTTTATCGCCTATTTCAAAGTTTTGTAGTCAACCAAGTCAAAGTTTTTCGGAAAGCAGGGAATGAGATGGAATTACTTTATCGCCAGTCCCCCCCCGATTTTAGTAATACTACATCACCAATTGTCCGGGAAAATTTCACTCCACCCCGCAAGCCAGGAAAGACTAGGTTTCCTGAACCTCCTGAACCCCCGAATTTACCTAATTAGTCAAGAATTAAACCCCCAAGCAGGCGATTAAATTGAGAAAATGAAAGTTAATCTACATACCCCAATTGAAGAAGTCCAAATTCAAATCATCCCTTTAATCGATGTCGTTTTTTGTATCCTGACGTTTTTTTTGTTAGCGGCTTTACAATTTACACGGCAACAGGCAATAAATGTTGATTTGCCCAAAGCCAGCCCAAGTACAGTATCTGCAATAACATCACAGAGCGGAAGTCTGATTGTAACTATCGATGCCGTTGGTAATACTTACATAGAAAAACAGCCTGTAAAACGCGATGATTTAGGAGCGAGACTAAAACAGTATCTCCAAGCAAACCCCAGTGCTGTTGTGGTGCTAAATGCTTCGCGGACAGCAACTTATAATGATGTGATTGAGACATTGGATTTGCTACGGCAAGTAGGAGGCGATCGCGTTTCTTTAGGAATTATTCCTGGCCCATCTCAACCACCCACAAACTCACTCAATCAGCCGAATATCCCCTCTTTCCCAGTCAATCCTGGTATAGCACCAGTTCCAGGCATCAATCCCGAAGGGAATATTACCCCTAAATTTCCCTTAGCACCTAATTCCGTACCCTTACCTGGTGTAAGTCAACCTCCAACCGAGCAAGGCATCAGTCCTATCAATCCTGGTATTTCCAACCCACCAGCATCCCAAGCCCCTGTAGCACCCAAACAAACGCAACCACCTCTTAAAAGATGAAATAGGGAGCAGAGGGGCAGGGGGCAAGGGAGCAGGGGGACAAGGGAGAATTATTGAACAAGTCTCTCTCCTGCTCCCCTTCTTCCTTGTCTCTTCTTTATACCCCTGCTCCCCTGCCCCCTGGAGCTTTTTCTCAATCCTAAAGATATCTAAAACAAAATTCGGTTAGCAATCAAATTTCTGCTAACTTACAAATAATTGGTTGAGCTTTAAAGATTTTTCCACCGATAAACTGAAGTAATTTATCACCAATTGCCATTCACGTTTCAGGGGTTGTGGCATGAATATCGTTACGCTTTTAATTGTTTGGGTAGTAACAGCTATCAGCCTGTTGATAATTAGTAAATTACCTTTAGGAGTTGAAATTGATACTCCTGGTAAAGCCTTTCTTTCTGCCGCAGTGCTTGGTATCGTGACGGCAATAGTCAGACCGATTTTAAGCCTAGTTTTTGCAGTCCCCAATTTACTTACATTGGACTTACTATCCGGCATTTTCACATTTATGATTGCCGTAGTTTGTTTTAGTATTGCTGCTTGGTTAGTAGAGGGCTTCCGCTTACGTTACGGTATTTGGAGTGCTGTTATTGGAGCATTTACGCTAACTATAATTAACAGCTTAATCTACAAATTATTGGGTGTTTAAAATCAATAGTGATGAGTTAGAAGTTAGGAGTTAATTGTTAATAACTCGTAACTCCTAACTCCTAACTATTCGTTGGAACTTGGGGGAGCAACGGGAGCCGTTGATTGTTGTTTACGTTGTTCGCGTTTTTTGCGATCGGCTGAGAGCATATCTGCCATCACTACCAGCGCTTGCGCCATCTTATCTAGGTTAGAACGGTATAATTCCAAATCCTTGTTGAGTTTGTCATCAGATACGTGCAAGCCAGCTGCGATCGCTTTTAGCGCCTCAGTTAGTTGCTTTTCATCTTTGACTAATTCAGGATCTGACTGTTCTAATAACGAAAATAAACCAATTGCGAACAAACGGTTGTATTTAAAGTTAGGATTGTTGGCGATCGCTTGCAGTTGTGTTTGCAAGTCATTATCTCTATCTAAGTAAGTAGTTTGGGCTAGCCACCCAATTAAATCTTTAACAGGCAAACCTTTAGCTACAGCTTGCAATCTTTGGGCATCGTGTCGATAGCGTTGTGGATCTGTTTCTATAGCCTGACATAAGGCGTTAAAAATTGATTCTTGATCCCGTTCTGGTTGATAGCCTTCCATGAAGCGGTCAAAAGTTGTGACGACACCCAAGGCATAAATTGGATTGTAGCTAAAATCGATATTTACTGACAGCAGATGCATTTCTACCATCAATTCTTCTACTACCCGACGATAAATAGTGTTAATCGGACGGGTGTGAAGATTGTAAAAAGTTCGTTTTGTATCAGAGACAGTACGGACGTTATTCACAAAGAAAATGTTAAGGGCGACGTATCTTTATTTTCTCGCTTAAAGGCTACTTTGCCAAGTTGAGCTTTTGACTTGTGACGGTTTCATTTACAATATAAACAAATCAAAAGTATTTTATAAGCTAGTAGCCACAGGGGATTAAGACCTTTTCCTCTAAAAAACTAGCCAGAAATATTTCTCCTTAATGATTTGTTTATTGAATTTATGAACTTCTCGCCACAGTTAATTGCTTTAGGTGAGTACCTAGCTGGTGAATTTGATAATCGAGAACAAGCTATAGAAGAACCAGTTTGGTATGTCCATCTCCGAATGTGGCAAAGACCAGTAAATTTGTTCACAGAAGATAGCATCACCTTGTTTGCCGAACAAGCTAGCGTGATTAACCTAGATAAACCTTACCGTCAGCGAATTATGCGGTTGCGTCATGGTAGCAACTCTGACACATCTCTAGAAGTACAATACTATATACCTCAAGATCCAGAGGCATTAAGAGGTGCAGGCAATAACCCTGCTCTACTGAACAGACTGACACCCGAACAATTAGATTTACTACCAGGTTGTGTCCTAACAGTAACTCACGAAGCATTAGCTGGCGATCGCTATAAGTTTACCGCCACACCACAACCTGAGACTCGTTGCAGCTTTACTTATCTTGGTAATAGCATCTATGTTTCCTTGGGGTTTGAAACCACTGCGGCAGAATTTCACAGCTACGACAAAGGAATCGATCCAGTAACTGGAAAAGCAACTTGGGGAGCGATTATGGGTCCTTATCGCTACACCAAGCGGAATCAGTATCCAATAAGATAAACCTATCATTCATGAGTTACGAGTTATGAAGTTTAAATTAACTCCTAACTTTTTTTAACTAGCGATACTACGAGGTACACCTTCTAAAGCTTCCTCTTCTGTTTCAAAAATTTCGAAGACAGTATCCATCATCGTTACTTCAAACACGAGTTTGGCTTCTGGATGTACATTGCAGATGCGGAAACTGCCTTTGACTTTATCAGCATCACGCATTCCAGCCACCAAAGACGTGAGACCAGAACTATCTATAAAATTTACCTGAGCCAGATTTACAACTACATGGCGGCTGAGTTTGGAAATACACTCTTGTAACTTCAGGCGAAATTGCCAAGCGGTGGTAATGTCGAGGCGACCAGCTGGTGTCAGGACAATAACGGTGTTTCCGTCTTGGGTTGTATAAGTTTTTTGGTCTATATGAATCACTAAAGCCCTCCCCGTGGCATTCTTCTTAAGATTAGCTAGTTACAGAATTGTCTAATGCTGTCACTTGAGATTAACAAGCTATAGCTAAAATTGTCACCTTTTTCTGCTAAGTGCTTAACTTTAGTAGTTTAACTCACCAAATAAGTACTGAGTAGCAATTTAAAGCAAGGGGGAGTGTGGGAAATGAGAAGGATGAGGGAGATAGGGAGGAATTCCTAACTCCTAACTCAGCACCCAGAACGGGCTAAACGCACCGCTACCGTTAACAGCACCCTGCACTCAGCACTATTAACTGGGTGTCCAGTTAATCCAATCTTGAGGCTTAAGGAAGGTTTCATACAACTCGGCTTCGGGTGTATTGGGTTCCGGTTGATAACCGTATTCCCAGCGCACTAAAGGCGGTAAAGACATGAGAATTGATTCGGTGCGTCCGTTGGTTTGCAGACCAAAAATAGTACCTCGGTCATAAACCAAGTTAAATTCTACATACCGTCCCCGGCGATAGAGTTGAAAATTCCGTTGGCGATCGCCATATTCCATCCCATGCCGCCGTTCTACAATAGGTACGTAGGCTGGTAAAAATGCTCTGCCACAGCCTTGCACAAAAGCAAACAAATCTTCCCAATTGCGGGTTGCTGGTGTTCCCACCTGGTTGCTATAAATAGCCGCTTCCCCATTGGGATTTGGCCCGCGATATAAAGCACCTTGACCATCTTGGTAATCAAAAAACAAACCACCTACGCCTCGTGTCTCATCACGATGCTTGAGGTAAAAATATTCATCACACCACTTTTTAAATACTGGGTAATACTCTGGGTGGTGCTTGTCACAGGCCTGTTTTAACGTTTTATGTAAATGTGCCGCATCTTCGGCAAACGGGTAATAAGGTGTCAAGTCAAGACCGCCACCAAACCACCACACTGGACCCGCTTCAAAGTAGCGATAATTTAGATGAACTGTGGGCACGTAAGGATTGTGAGGATGTAATACCATTGAAGTACCCGTGGCATAAAAGCCATGTCCTGCGGCTTCAGGGCGTTGGGTTAAAATTGAGGCTGGCAAATGGGAACCCCAAACTTCAGAAAAGTTTACACCTGCTTGTTCAAATATTGCACCTTCTCGCAGCACGCGCGATCGCCCTCCACCCCCTTCAGGGCGTTCCCAACTATCTTCATTAAACTTAGCCACACCATCTAGTTTTGCCAATGATTCAGTAATTTCGTCTTGCAGCTGTTTCATAAACTGACTGACTCTAATCTGAGCGTCAGGTGCTGGCAAAGACTTGGATGATTCTGCTGCTACAGTTGGTGTTTGCGAGTTGGTCAACATAGATTCCCGAACCTAAATTACAATTTCCAGAAAGCCACAAATTTCTTAATTTTAAAAATTTGGGGGAAACACGCGCCAACAATCAAGCTCTATTTGCCCAACCCGCTTTTTTCTTACTGGTTAAGCATTTATACGATTGATGGCCATCACTAGAGTTATTTTCCCTCAAATGCGTATAGGCTTGTATATTGACTGAGTTTTATTTTGTTAATTTTAACTATTTCGCTCATTTGGTACTTCAGGAACTGAGCGTAGTTGCACACAATACCAGAGTTACCAGAAAGTGTCTAGGGAGGAGGATTAGGAAAATGCAAGATTGGTTATCCAAATTCATCCACCGCAAACGTCGTCGTTTTTGCGCTTCTCTGGTGCGGACATATCGAGAGATTAGTTCTGCTTCTGTAGATGAACTGTGGCAAAAAGTTGCTGACTTAACAGATGTTTCTTGGCATCCACTACTTAAGAGTACTAATGTACCCTACGGATTAGTACCCAAACCAGGATTGATTTTTCATGCTGTAACACGCTTTTCGCCAATTCCCATCCGTATTTTTGTGGAGCGTGTCAATCACAAGGAGATGCTGAGTATCCGAGTACTGGCAATTCCAGGAATAGAAGAACGGGTCACTTATCAAGTAGAGTCAACGGTTTGTGGCACTTGTTTATCTTATTCTGTAACGCTACGGGGGTGGTTATCGCCCCTGATTTGGTCTTTATCCCGTCCTTATGTAGACCGCGTGGCACGGTCTTTAGTAGAAGCAGCAGAAAAGACGGCATTGCCAACGGTATCTGGGAAGAAGAAATCTCTTGATGACAGTTGTTTTGATTTTTAGGTAAAGGGGAGTGGGAAGAGGGCAGGGAGCAGGGAGCAG
>NZ_JADEXU010000205.1 GCF_015206895.1 Nostoc sp. LEGE 12450
CCTTTGTCTCTTCTTCATGTTCAATGCCCAATGCCCTACTAAGCATACACCAGTGGATCAACTAGTCCCAATTCGGCAAAAGCTGCCAACCGCAAGCGACAAGAATCACATACACCGCAGGCGACATCATTACCTGCATAGCAAGACCAAGTTAGCTCCCAAGGAACTCCCAATTCGTTACCGAGTTGGATGATTTCGGTTTTTTTCAAGTTGATTAGGGGTGCAACAATCTTAATTGGTTGTCCCTCACGCCCTTGTTTGGTTCCCAGGCGAAAAACTTCTTGCATTGCTTCGATATAGTCGGGGCGACAATCAGGATATCCTGAGTAATCTAAGGCGTTGACACCAATATAGACACGTTCAGCTGCGATCGCTTCGGCATAGCCAAGAGCAAAGCTTAAAAAAATGGTATTACGAGCCGGAACATAAGTCACAGGAATATTCTGAGACATTTCATCCAGCGATCGCTCCTGGGGTAGATCAATCGCGTCATCAGTAAGTGCAGAACCGCCCCATTGCCGTAAATCAAAATTCACTACCTGATGTTTTGCGATCGCAGCCTTTTTAGCGACAGTAAGGGCTGACTGTAACTCTTGTCGGTGTCGTTGCTGGTAATCAAAGGAAATAGCATGACATTCACAGCCATCAGCCTTAGCTTTATACAGAATTGTGGAAGAGTCCAATCCCCCAGATAACAGAATTACAGCTTTCATCTCGATTGCAAATTTTGAATTTTAAATCGCCAAATTACACCTTAACAAGATGCCAGGAAGCAATGCCAAAAAGATTCCTAAACGTCTCTTAGTGATAGCCAAGCAACACCAGCTTCTCTCAAAAAACGTAGTGATATCTTCTCTACGAGACGCTGCTAGTAGCTTGTTTCTTTGCAAGAATATGTTTCTACGGTAACTACTGCAAATAATCATACAAAGAATTTTTCCGTAAATCAGTGACAATAATTCCTGAGAATATTTTTTTGAAAAAAGCTTAAGTGTTATTTTTGATTATTTTGTAATTTTAGTGTTGTCAATTGGATATTGCTCTCAGTAACTAATTACCTAACGGTATCCCAGAGATAAGCCCGAACCGAGGAAGCTGACCCTGAGAACTTTAGAGAATTTACACTTAAGTCTTACTGAATGTTTTAAAGTTAATAAAAAGACATATATTTTTTGTAGAAAGTGCTAAATCAAAAACAAACCCGAACTATCTATACAAAAGATGTTTGGATTACGGGAACCGATCGCAAACTTTGAAATTCTTCATAAACATAGGCTCTATGTTACCATCTGGATGGTTTTAGACGGATCGTAACTGGCTTTCGAGTATAAACGCCAACGGCCGTAGCGTCTCTAAATTTGGTGGTTGAGGAGAGAATAATAGTGCAAGATAGCATGTCAGTGGCAGAACCGAATCTATATACACAGCGCAACCAGCCACGACCGATCCGCATAGGCGTGATTGGAGTGGGTAACATGGGACAACACCACGCTCGCGTGCTGAGTTCAATGAAAGATGTTGAACTGGTTGGAGTGGCAGATATTAACGTCGAACGAGGATTAGAAACTGCCAGCAAGTACAAGGTGCGTTTTTTTGAAGATTACTGTGACCTGCTACCCCTTGTGGAAGCAGTTTGTGTAGCTGTTCCCACCCGTCTCCACTATGCCGTGGGCATTAGCTGTCTGCTAGCGGGAATTCATGTTTTGATTGAAAAACCGATCGCAGCCAGTATTTCTGAAGCAGAGTCTCTAGTAAATGCGGCGGCAGAGTCTCAGTGTATCCTGCAAGTAGGTCATATTGAGCGTTTCAACCCAGCTTTTAAAGAACTGAGCCAAGTTCTGAAAACCGAGGAATTGCTGGCGCTAGAAGCCCACAGAATGAGTCCTTACTCAGATCGAGCAAACGATGTTTCGGTTGTGCTGGATTTAATGATCCATGACATCGACCTACTTTTAGAATTAGCTGCTTCCCCAGTCACAAAATTGACTGCTAGCGGTACTCGCTCCTTGGACTCTGGTTATTTAGATTACGTAACTGCCACTTTGGGGTTTGCCAATGGTATTGTTGCTACTCTGACTGCCAGTAAAGTCACTCACCGAAAAATTCGCCGGATTGTCGCCCATTGCAAAAATTCATTTACTGAGGCGGATTTTCTCAAGAATGAAATTTTGATTCACCGACAAACGCCTGCTAATTCTCTCACCGACCACCGACAAGTACTTTACAGGCAAGATGGTGTGATTGAAAAAGTCTACACCAGCAATATTCAACCTCTAAGTGCAGAGTTAGAACATTTTGTCAACTGTGTACATGGTGGCAATCAACCCTCAGTAGGTGGTGAACAAGCTCTCAAAGCGCTGAGACTGGCAAGTTTGATTGAGCAGATGGCGCTGGAAGATCGAGTTTGGAATCCATTAGACTGGCAATCGGAACCAAGGGTACAATCACTGACCCCGACAGCCTAAAAGAAGAGGGGATGAGGGGGATGAGGGGGACAAGGTAAAATTTTCTCCCTACTCTCCCACAGCCACCAACTCAGAAGAAAACCCTAGAGTATGTTTTTAAATTTGCCATCAAGTCTTTAGATCCTCCCTAGTCTTTTTTATAAAACTGACTAGGGGGGATCTAAAAAATTAGAGAATAAAACCTAGTGGTTCGTTTCATTAATTTTGTGAGGTTCGTAGTGAGCGATTTATCGCTCACTTTCAAGGATTAGAGCTACTTACAAACTTTTCTAACCCTCGAAATTAATGAAACAGACCACTAGCTTCCACTTGTCTTTCTCTATTTTTAAGTTGCAATGCAACTTTTAGTGCAGCCAAGTTACCTTGACTCTAGCAAGCAGGGATAATTACTTTTTAAAAAAACTAAGGCTCAATCTTAGTAACAAGACTAGTGCAACAATTACAGGAATTGACTCAATGCTTGAATGGATAACTAACACTATCAACTATTTTGGCTATTGGGGAATCGCCCTACTAATGTTCCTAGAGAACCTTTTTCCCCCAATTCCTTCAGAATTGATTATGCCACTGGCTGGATTTACAGCAAATCCATATCAACCAGGAGGGGCAAAGCTAAATATCATTGGTGTGTTTTTTGCAGGGCTTTTGGGTTCTGTATTGGGCGCACTTATTTGGTACTATCCAGGTAAGTTTTTGGGCGAAACCCGTTTGAAAGCTTGGGCTGACAAGTATGGTAAATGGCTGGCTATATCCAGTAAAGATATTACCAAGGCCAAAGGGTGGTTTGACCGACAAGGTAAAAAAGCAGTATTAATTGGTCGTCTTGTACCAGGAATCCGCACCTTGATTTCTGTTCCCGCAGGGATCAGCAATATGCCCTTGCTACCATTTTTGTTTTACACAACAGTAGGTAGCGCTGCTTGGGTGGGTTTGCTAACATACTCTGGATACATATTGGGTAGTCAGTATGAACTTGTGGATAAGTACCTTGCTCCTGTATCCAAAATCGTACTTGGCGGTTTGGTTCTAGCATTTGTTTTCTGGATATTCAAGCGCCAGTTAAGACGTACTAGAAGATGAAATACGGACGCTTTTGGTTTGAAAGCAGTGAAAGCAGGGGTTACATCTGGCCAAAATTCGCCTACACTATGCCAAATAATACTAGATGTACGAAGGCAAAGCCCATCGGAGATATGGTCAAAATTAATTTTTGGCGTATTTCTAGCTACACTTGACGCAACCTAGAATTTCTGGTTGCTCGCATTTTTGTAAGATGAGCATGACAACTTTTTACAGTTAAGTTTGAACTAGGAGCTTTCATGACAGACCAACCTTCCGCCGCTAACCCTATGAATAGTGCTGCTATACCCATGAATAGGCAGCCGTTAGCATCGACGACTCCCATAAATGCTGTTAATAATAATCCTCCCACTACTACCAAACCAGGCGGTGGTTCCGGGAAAACCATTCTCAGTGTTGATTTAGGTAGAACTTCCACAAAAACTTGTGTGAGTCGTGAACCTGGCAGCGTGGTATTCGTACCTGCCAACGTCAAGCAGATGTCAATAGAACAAGTACGCGGTGGTGTTTTTGAAGCCAGAGCTACTGACCCCTTAATGGATTTGTGGCTGGAGTATCAAGGCAATGGATATGCTGTTGGTCAACTAGCAGCAGATTTTGGGGCCAATCTAGGAGTCGGCCAATCTAAGGTAGAGGCTGCACTGGTAAAAGTGTTAGCAAGTGCTGGCTACTTCAAACTCAGAGACGATATCTCAGTTGTACTTGGTCTGCCTTTTCTTTCTTTAGAGCAATTTGAAAAAGAAAAAGCACAGTTGATTAGCCAAGTAGGTGGTCCTCATGTGTTGAACTTCCGAGGCGAATCTATATCGTTGAATGTGAGTAAGGTATGGGTAATGCCAGAAGGCTACGGTAGTCTGCTGTGGTCTGAAGCTCAACCGAAGAAAAGTCCTAGCAGTCCCGATTTTACAAAAATATCGGTAGCGATCGTTGATATTGGACATCAAACTGTCGATCTTTTGATGGTAGATAACTTCCGTTTTGCCAGAGGTGCTTCTAAGAGCGAAGACTTCGGTATGAATAAGTTTTATGAATTGGTGTCTGCCGAAATCGAGGGAGCAGATAGTCAATCTCTGGCGCTGATTTCTGCTGTTAACAAACCCAGAGGTGAACGCTATTACCGTCCTAAAGGCGCTAGCAAGCCCACCAACCTAGACGATTTTCTTCCCAACCTTACAGAGATGTTTTCTCGTGAAATCTGTAGCCGTGTGCTAGCCTGGTTGCCAGAACGCGTCACCGATGTGATTCTCACTGGTGGCGGTGGTGAGTTCTTCTGGGACGACGTTCAACGTCTACTCAAGGAAGCAAAGATTAATGCTCATTTAGCAGCACCTTCCCGTCAGGCGAATGCTTTGGGGCAGTATATTTATGGAGAGGCACAATTATCCTCCAATCGCGCTGCTAGGGCATAAAGCTGATGTTCCAATGGTCAAAAAAGGTAGTTAAATCCGTCACGTTCAACCCAGAGCTTGCTGATGAAAGCTTGTTAGCGCAAGTAGAAAGTTATTTGGAAAAACAACCAGACAAGACTTTCAGCGACCTCTGTAAAGAAGCCTTGTGGCAATCTTTATGTGTACCGGAATCTGTACAACCTGCTCCACAAACAGCAGCAACAACACCGATTGAACAACAAATCGGTGAACTGCAACGTCAAGTGGCTGGACTTGAGGAACGTTTCTTTGCCAAGGGATCTAATCGTTTGGAGGCGATGGAACATCATCTACTGCAACTTTCCCAACAAGTCGCACAACTGGCGCTCATAGTCAATGATCGATCGTTCATTCCGTCTCCAAATCAATTAGAAGTAGTAAATAATACTTCTTATACTGTTGCTACCCCTCCTCAAGAGGTTGACCCCGTAATCAGTCGCCTTAGTCAGTTTCTCGATGATTTTTAAGGAAAAATCAGGTTTGTGAGCAGTTTTTGCTCATGTTAACAATCCTTAATAGTATTAACTATTAAGGATTATTAATGTTTATTTAGTTTAAATATGAAAATGTTCTGGTATTCTTGTTATTTGATGCAAAATCCTAATTTACAAACAAATTTTGGCTAACTCTTGATTAGTTAATCACTTCAGACCCCCTGTCGTCTTGTTAGAGGGGCGATTATTTAGTCGAGCAACAGAAAAGTCTTCAGACTCGAAATTGAAATAAGGAGTCTGTGTTTTTTTGCACAGGGTTAAGGCACTCTCGGGTACTTTATTACCCAGATAGTTCATCAAATGAGAAATCTTTACAACATCATCACGAGACTGATTGCCTTTTCCCTGTAAAGCTTCAATGAGATGGTAAGTGTAAATACTCATTTCATTATCAGGTCTAATCCAGGAACTTTCCTCTCCTTGGGATGAAGTAAAAACTACCCGACCCTTACCTTGACTTAAATCATCAATTACACTCTTTGGAATTGGAATTTCCTCAAAGTCGGAGGGAGCTTTTTTAGCCGTTGCCATTCCTGCTGCATGACAACTATCAATAATAACTAAGAGACGCTTGGACTTAATCTGCCGCAAAGCATTAGTGAATTCTTCTGCACTCAAAGATGAGCCTTCAAGGTCTAAGGGGTCAGTATCATGTGGCAACAAATAGTAGCGGTTTTGACTTTTACTAAACCATCCATGCCCAGAATAATAAACAACCACCGTAGCTTCTGGGTTTGCTTGTGCCTCTTGTTTGAGCCAGTTCAATTCTTTCAAAATTTGATTGCGTGTGGCTTCTTGATCATGTAGGAGTCGAACATGCTGCATGTCATTAGGATATGCACAGAAATTAGGGTCAACTAAAACTTGATGGAGTGCTTGAACATCTTTGACAGTCACTGGTAGAGATAAACGTTGATAGGCAGATTCCCCAACACCAATAAGTAAAGCATAACCATCAGCAAATATAGGAGTTTTTGGGTCAAGATTAGACTTTGTTTCTGAGCGGGAATTTTGTCGAACCCAATACATATAAGCTACCCAAGTTAAGCCAGATAGTGTTGCTACTATCATCAATAAAATAAATATTAATTCTTTGGTAAATAGAGGTGGAGGTGGAGGAAGAAGAATGTGTTGTTTAGTTAGTAACTCTATATCGTCTTTTTTGTCAATAAAAAATTGGTTGATTATTTCTACCCATTTAGTATCGTCACTTGGAAGTATTAATCCATAGCTTTCATAACTTATTGCTAATTCTGAGTCAATATAAAATTTATCTTGTGTTTCTATATCTAATTCATTTAAAATTCTTCTCAAAATTATTTCATCGCTAGCCACTGCATCAACTTTTTTCTCTAAAAGAGCCTTAATCAACTGTGACCTACCACCCGGAATATTTACTATTTCCATTTCTGAAATAAGGTAATTGAAGTAGCTTTGAAGTCTTTCTGAGGTTATACTATTATTTATAACTCCAATTTTTGGTCTGGAATCAGTGGAAAAGCTAGGTAATGAGTTGTTTTTTAAAAACGAGAACCTTGGCTCTTCAGTTTTGCGGATTAAAAGTAATGTTTTAGTGGCAAAAAACACATGAGAAAATGTAATTCCTGTTTCGCCTTTTCTAATTGAGTCGGAACCACACTCGCCAGCAAGGTGAAGAGAATCCTTATAAGGATATCGAGTTTTTTTAAATCTCTCTTGAATACTAATTGGATATTTGACTATATTGATATTATTATTAATAAATTGCTTTTCTCTTAAATATTTATCTAGTAAATCTGTTAAATTCGTACAAAACCCTTGCCAACCACCAATTTTATCTTGAAAACTAATAGGAGGAGAGTCTTGCCTGAGTCCCCAATTTATTCTTTTAGTAGCTATAGCTTCTCTAATAATTCTAGAAGATTCTGGATTTGAGACAGAAGATGTCTGTGCAACTGCGGAAGGAATTAATAGTAGAGTAACTCCAGTTAAACTTGTAAAAAATAAAGTTTTTATATTCATCATTTTTGATAACAATATTAATATCCTTGATCTACTTCTGTAGGTAGTTAAAAATAGGATAATTATATCCTAAATCCACAACTATGTTTTCAGATTATCTAATATTTTCGCTGCTATGATTTAGAATTACATATATCAATCTCAATGCAGCAGACAGTTAAGTACTGTCAATTTTTTGAATCAGCAAACTTAGCGTATTTCTCTAAAGGTAACAGATCGTTGTAATTGAGCTAAAGCACGATTGTAATCCAAAATAGCTCGGACTCTATTACCTTCTGCCCTAGTCAAATCGTTTTCTGCACTGATAACGTCGGTTTGAGTACTAACACCTGCTTGGAAACGTAAACGTCCTAGACTTAAAGCTTCCCTAGCTTGATTTAAAGCCACACCAGAAGTTTGCACATTATCCAAATTAGACTGCAATTGGGAATAAGCTTGTTCCACTTCAAACCGAATATTATTGCCTTGGTTGGCAAATTGCGTTTCAGCAATCCTAATTTCTACATTCCGTTGAGCCGCCTGAGCTTTTGTAGTTCCTCCATCGAACACTCTCAAGCTTCCTTGGACTCCTAAAGAATAACCATCAAGAACACTAGCGCGATCATTAAATACATCTTGCAGATTGTAGCTGGAAACTAAGCTAATTTGTGGTTTCAATCGAGAAAGCGCTACTTTTTGCCGAAATTGAGCAATTCGCCGCTCTACCAACCGTTGTTTTAGTTCTGGTCGATTTTGAAAAGCTAGCAAAATAGTCTCTTCAACTGTTAACTGCCACAAACCAGCTAATTGTACAGGGTCAGATGCACTGATATTCACTGACTGCGCCGAATTTAACCGAGTTGCTAACTGACGACGGGAAATTTGCTGCTGGGAGATAGCATTAGTCAATTGTTGTTGAGTGTTTGCTAAGTTTACCTGAGCTTGCAGCACATCAAACCGTGTACCTACACCAGCCTGTTCTCTTGCTTGAGTATCCCGCAAACTAGCCTGGGCATTCTCCACAGCCGAAAGATTAATTCGTACTTGTTCATCTGCTTGTTGCAAATTGTAGTAATCCAGCGTGACATTCAGACGGATTTCCTCTGACAGACGCTCTACTTCCAATTCATCTAGACGCACCTGCTCTTGAGCTGCTCCTCTACTGGAAGCACCGGGCCCAAAATTATAAAGACCATAAGTGAGTTCTAAACTACTACTAAAAGTCGTAGTAGGTTCATCTGGATTCAACCTCTGATTAGATAAAAATTGAGCTTGTTCACCTAGTTGTTCTGTATAAAGCTGACCAAAAGCAGACTGAGCGCGACTCAAATCAGTACTCAGACTAATACTTGGATACATCCCAGCTTGTACCTCTCGTAAAGCAGCGCGACTGCGTTCTACCTGGAATAGCACTCCTTGTAATTCAGGATTGTTACGTCGTGCTAATTCCAAAGCTTGCTGTAGAGTAATCGGGTGATTTTCTTGAAGCTTGACTTCTTCTGGTCTACAGGGAAACTGTAGGAGATTGGGACTAGGGTTGAGGTAATCAGTTACTTGTGCGGCTCCAGATACGATATTAGTCAAAGCTATTGTACAATTTATACACGTAACTATTACATAGTGATGAGCCGACATAATTAATATTTGATACTACTTGCAATGTTTCAGATATTAATACACTGTGTATGACAAATCAACTACATTAAGTTGCTTAAATTATTACAGTATTCGGTATAGTATTAGTCTGGAACTTAAAGTAAGTAAATCTAAAAATAGTCTTGACAAAAAGCTTAACTAATGGATGAAGGGAGAATCAGATTTATCCTTTGATTTATTTTCCAAGGTTCAAAACAATCGCACCTCTACAATACACAAATTGGCTCACTTTTGTATTGAATATTATTAGTACATATTTTTACTAGATTCTTTTTTTACTCTGCACACTGTATAAATGCTAGAATCCTCAAGTAGACAGTTAGGATACCTAGATGCCAGTTGTAACTAACTCAATTAAGTTTGGTACAGACGGCTGGCGGGGCGTTATCGGTGACGAGTTCACCTTTGAACGTCTAGCCCTAGTCGCGCCAGTTGCCGCAAAAGTATTATATGATACGTATTTTTCTACGGTGGGTAGCCGGACAATAATTGTCGGTTACGATCGCCGATTCATGGCTGAAGACTTTGCTCGTGCTGTTGCCGATACTGTCAGTGCTGTCGGATTTGATGTGCTGTTAAGCGAAAGCTATGCCCCAACCCCAGCTTATAGTTGGGCAGCAAAAGAACTCAATGCTTTAGGGGCGCTGGTAATTACAGCCAGCCATAATCCTGGTAAATATTTGGGTTTAAAAGTCAAGGGTTATTTTGGTGGATCAGTACCATCAGAAGTCACAAAAAAGATAGAAGAGCAGTTGGCGGTGGGAGTACCTCTAGCAGCTACCCCAGGCAAGCAAGAAAAATTCGATCCTTGGCCTAGTTATACCCAAGCGCTAGAACGTAAAGTTGATATCGCCAAACTTCGAGAAGCGATCGCATCTGGTAAATTAACGTTATTTGCTGATGTCATGCATGGCGCTGCGGCTGGCGGATTGGCCAGACTACTAGGCAATCAAGTTAAAGAAATCAACTCAGAACGCGATCCCCTATTTGGTGGCGGTGCGCCGGAACCCTTACCTAAATACCTTTCAAAGCTATTTGAAGTCATCAAGACTCACCGAGAAACCGATAAATCAGGTTTAACAGTGGGGTTGGTATTTGATGGAGACTGCGATCGCATTGCAGCAGTGGATGGAGAAGCAAACTTCCTAAGTTCCCAAGTATTAATACCAATATTAATTGACCACTTAACTCTGCGGCGCGGTTTTACCGGAGAAATAGTCAAAACTGTTAGTGGTTCCGACTTAATGCCCCTTGTAGCGGCACTGCATAACCTGTCAGTGTTTGAGACAGCTGTTGGTTATAAATACATCGCTGACAGAATGTTAGTAGCAAAAGTGCTGCTAGGTGGCGAAGAATCGGGAGGAATTGGCTATGGCAGCCATATTCCCGAACGCGATGCGCTGTTGTCAGCATTGTACGTCCTAGAGGCGATTGTAGAATCTGGTTTGGATTTAGGGGAATATAATCGCTACTTGCAAAAACAAACAGGTTTTATCTCAGCTTACGATCGCATTGATTTACCCTTAGCAAGTATGGAAGTGCGATCGCGTCTTTTGCAACAACTGCAAACCAAACCCTTAACAGAAATTGCAGGGTTAGCTGTAATTGATTGCCAAACAATTGACGGCTACAAATATCGCCTCGCCGATCAAAGCTGGTTAATGATTCGGTTTAGCGGGACTGAACCAGTTTTACGCCTCTACTGCGAAGCCTCGACAATTGAGCAAGTGCATCAAACTCTTGCTTGGGCGAAACAGTGGGCGGGGTAAAATTCATTATTAGTCATTTGTCATTTGTCCTTTGTCCTTGGTAAATGACCAATGACTAATATACCAATATGACCAATGACTAATGACCAATGACCAAATTACTTGTAGTAGCTACAGGAAATCCAGGTAAGTTGAAGGAAATGCAGGCTTACCTGGAAAATTCTGGTTGGGAATTAACCCTCAAACCTGAAGAATTGGATATTGAAGAGACGGGCGAAACTTTTGCCGCCAACGCTTGTTTGAAAGCGTCACAAATTGCTAAAGCTACGGGAAACTGGGCAATTGCTGATGATTCGGGCTTGCAAGTAGATGCTCTAAATGGCGCACCAGGGGTTTATTCTGCACGTTACGCCAAAACCGACTCAGAACGGATTGCTAGGTTATTGAAAGAATTAGGCAACGAGGTAAATCGACAAGCACAATTTGTTTGTGCAGTAGCGATCGCTCGTCCTGATGGTGCGATCGTATTAGAATCTGAAGGTATTTGTCGTGGTGAAATTCTTCACGCGCCCCGTGGTGATAGTGGCTTCGGGTACGATCCAATTTTTTATGTCCAAGAGTTGCAATTGACTTTTGCTGAGATGACACGAGAATTGAAAGGTTCAATAAGTCATCGAGGCAAGGCTTTTACAGCTTTACTGCCGCAACTGGAGAGAATTAAGAGACGCGATTAATCGCGTCTGTACGAAAGTTAAGAGTAGAGACGCAATTAATCGCGTCTCTACAAGAGTTAGGATTTATGAATTCTGTTAAATCTTCATTCATTTAGTCCTGACTCACAACCCATAACTTTTAACTCTTAACTCCTAACTTTTTTAAACTGCTTCTGTGTTCTTTTCGCCAGTCCGAATCCGAATCACTTGCTCAACAGGCGAGATGAAAATTTTACCATCGCCGATTTCACCAGTGCGGGCAGCAGCAATAATTTTGTCTACCACCATATCAACCTGATTGTCGTCAACGACGATTTCCACTTTGAGTTTTTGCAAAAACTCAACGGTGTACTCAGAACCCCGATACCGTTCAGTTTGGCCTTTTTGCCGTCCGAACCCCCGAACTTCAGAAACAGTCATACCGACAATACCTGCGTTAACCAAGGCAATTTTTACCTCATCTAGCTTAAATGGGCGGATAATAGCTTCTACTTTTTTCATCTTCTTGACTCCTGACTTCTACTAGCTTCGTTTATATATCTAACCAGATCCTTTGTCTGAAGCTGTAACTACCAGTGCTTTTCCTAAAAGATATGTAATAATTACCACTTTTTTAAAGTGTAGATTCTTTGCTTGATGTTTGAGACATGAGAACCAGCAAGGATTTATTAATTAAATAATCTTTGAGGTTCTAATATAAAGAATTTGCTGTCAAGCTAGCATACTACGTAGCTTTTATAACCTAAAAATAGATAAATTCCGCTATTTAGCAGATATCTTCAGATATTTAGAGAGTGATTGCAGAGAAATTGCTCGTTAGCCTGCTGCTGACTGTGGGAGTGTGAACTAACGTTTCTGATGTTCAAACAAAGGACGTACAACAAAATATCCAGCGCTAAAGGCAGTAAGCATAATTAGCAAGATGGTGATAATTAACCACCAGCCATTAAGTCCCTTGGGATCTGACTCAGTAGTGGAATAATAAGTTACTTGTTGCTCTTCTATAAAAACTGGTTCTTGTATGGGGAAATTCATTTCCATTACAGGTGTCGCAAAGTTTTGGCGGCGGCTTTTTTCGGGTGGGGCTTTGGAGACAGCAGATGGACGCGGATGAGCAACCTGCTGGCGTGGAGGCCCTTGAGTTACTGGCACTTTACCGACGCTCTTCACATCGCTAGAAGCTTGGGTGGCTTGCTGATAGCTAGGCGTAATATGGGAATCCACAAAATTTTGCAAATGAGAGAAAGAATCAACAACTTTGGTGATTTCTTGACGTAATAGTTGATTTTCTTGTGTTAGTTGCTGATTTTGGGTAGTGAGTGCATTTAGCCTCGCCTGTGCTGCTTGCAACTCTGCTGACAATTCTCTGTATACAGATAGTGGTACAGAGGGAGGGTAGGCTTGAGTAGTCGGTGTTGGCGAATTTCTGTGAACAGAACCTATGGTTGTTCGCATCGGTGGCTTGGTATTAAAAATCAAGGTAAGTAGATCGTACAGAGATGCTAACAGAGATAGTCAGCCCTGAAACTATGCCCAAGAATAATAGAAAAATTCCGAAAGGGCAAAGATTTGTTATTTGGGCATTGGAAAGAGGCAGAGGGGCGGGGTGCTGTCTC
>NZ_JADEXU010000206.1 GCF_015206895.1 Nostoc sp. LEGE 12450
CAATTATTTCCCACTCTTTGTCTGTTAAATCGCTTGAATACCCCATTTTCCACACTGACCTGCTTAAATGCACCTAATTTCGGTTGATTCTACTTGATTGCTTAAAAGATATCAAATGGGTTCTATAATGTGCGCCGTCGGGATGATGGAGAAGGTTGGCGACAGTTTTTAAGACAGTTGCGCTACTGTGTAATTGATGAAAGCCATACCTATACTGGGGCTTTTGGGGCACACTTTGCGAATCTTATGCGGCAACTAAGGTTGGCAGTTGATGCAGTTGGTGGTAATTCCCAAAGGCTGCAATTTATTTGTTCTAGTGCCACGATCGGAAATCCTGAAGATATGGCATTGCGATTTAGCGGCAGAACCCATCAACCCCAAAGATTACACCTGATTGAGGATAGTGGCGCTCCCTATAAAGGACGTACCTTATTATCTCTGGCTCCAAACAATGCAGCTAATGTTGAAGCTACTAAAATAGTGATTTCCTGGTTGCAGCATAACTTGAGTGGAATTGTCTTTTGTAACTCTCGTGCAGCTGTTAAAGGTTTACTTGGGTTAATCCAAAGAGAAACACAACGCATTGGATTAGGTTATTTAACTTCCAAGGTAGCAGTTTTCTACAGTTCCTTAACGGGCGATCGCCGTAGCGAGATTATTCAAAAACTCCAAGGTGGACAAATCAAGGTAATTATTTCCACTTCTTCCCTAGAAGCAGGAATTGATTTACCCGAACTAGATTGCTGTCTAATTCGGGGATTTCCAGGTAGCCTGATGTCATTTTGGCAACGAGTTGGTCGAGCCGGACGCAAACAGCACGGGCTAGTGATTTATCTGCCATTAGGACAAAACCCGATCGATGTATACTACGCTCGACATAACCAAAAGTTACTATCAGGAGAAGTTGAATCTGCTGCATTTAACCCTGACTATCCAACCATTCTAGGTAAACATTTAGAATGTGGTTGCATTGAAAGTAGTTTAACTTTAGGAGAACTGAATACTCGTTTTGGAAAAACAGCCGGTGCAGTTGCAGATTCTCTTTTACAACAAAACAAAATTTTCCTAAGTGGTAACGGAAAACTCTGGGGAAGAGGTTATCCTCATAAAGAAATTAATATCAGAAGCAGCACTCAAAGGTCAATTTCTCTAATTAACAAACATACGGGCGAAATTCTAGAAAGTATGTCGCTACCGTTAGCCCATCGAGAAGTATTTCCCGAAGCAATATATATGGTGCAAGATGAAAGTGGGCAATTAATAGCATACCGTAGCGAAAGCCTAAATTCTGACAAAGGAGAAGCAATACTAACATTTCTAGGAAAAGATACAGATTTATTTACTGAAGCGGAGTCAGAATTAGATATTCAACCACTTTCTACCTTGGCAGAATCTAAAATTATCCCTACTAATATCAAAGATGCTCGTTTACGTTTAACTCTTGTCTGGGGAGAAATTACGAATTCTGTAATTGGTTATAGATTGATGCTAGTGTGGTAAAACTTACTAGAGAAGACGACTCTCTAAATTAGCCAAGTAACCCTTGGGATCTCTGCGAAATCGATATTGTTCAATTCTGGCTTGATGGTGTTTTTTCAATTGAGAGCGTAATTCGAGCCAAGTATGAATATCAACTTGTGCTAAATCAGATGCGGTAAAAGAATGAAGTTTAGTAGCGATTGCACAGGCAAGTTTGACAGAACCACGAATAACGAGGGATGAGGGGGCAACTTTACGACCAGTACAACGACGTTGATGATGACGTAGCATACCAAAAGCATGTTCTAAGTCATTATTAGTTCTGGGAAAACCTTCAATTTCATAACAATGAAAAAGTCCAGACCAGTAGTTATGAGTGGTTTTTATAAAGTTATCGATTGCGCTACTAAGTGTACCAGCTTTCTGCTTTTGTTGGGACATTTCTGTTAATAATTCCTGATAACTTTGTTTAACTCCAGCAGCATCAAGACCTATTTTATTATTGAGAATATTACTAGCCTTATCAACCCATTGATATGCAACTATAACAGGTGAAAATAAAGATGCAGTCGCAGATAACCCTTTAGCTATCAGGTGTTTTAGGTTGACTAAAGGTGGTGGTAAAGCACTTTTTTTTCCATTCGTTCTAAGTGTGCTTTTACCCCCTGGATGACCAAATTTTGAATCATACCCTGACCAAAAATTAACGACATTTCAAGGGTTATAGCCTAAACATCACATAAAACTTTGCATAAAATTATGGCCGCGTGTCCTAATTGTGAATCATAATAAAGCCTAGAGTTGTCATAACTAAAAAGAGAAAACTTCTCCCGAATAATTCTCTAAAAATCACTTCTATGTACAACTTAGATGACAAAATATGGTTCAAAGTGACTAAAATATGGGTTCTTGGCAACTTTTGGTGATCATGAAAGGTTACGCGCTTTAAGGCAGAAGGCAGAGGGCAGAAGGCAGAAGGAGGGAAAAAAAGAAGGAGGAAGGGATACAATTGAATTACTAACTTCAAACTTCACTCCATCAAACTTTTGGTATGGAATTGCTATACCACCTGTTACCTGACACAACAAACCTTCAACTGAAGAGATGGCAATTTGACAAAGTACAAGGGACGATTACGTTGATTGTCTCTGCGGTGCAAACTGTCATTAATTGCCCAGTTTGTAACCACCCAACTCACCGAATTCATAGCCGCTACGAACGTAAGTTAACAGACCTGCCCTGGGCTGATTACAGTATTACCATACAGTTACGGATGCGAAAGTTTTTTTGCATTAACACTTTATGTAAACGGCGCATTTTTACCGAAAGGCTGACAAGTGTAACTGCACCAAGGGCTAGAAGGACTCTGCGTTTAGCGCAACGACTGAGCGCAATTGGTTTATCTCTGGGCGGTGCAGCAGGGGTAAGACTCTCAGAGCATTTGGGGGTAACAGCTTCTCGTAACACGCTATTAAAATTAGTCCGCTCAATCCCACTTCCGCCAATCGTAACGCCACAGATTCTTGGGGTAGACGACTTTTGTTTTCGTAAATGTAAAACCTATGGCACAGCATTGATTGACCTGGAACGTAGCCGACCAATCGCTCTACTCAAAGACACAAAAGCTGAAACCTTAGCAGAATGGTTAAAAGCTCACCCCGGTGTCAAAGTCGTCTCCCGAGATCGGTCAAAAACTTATGAAAGTGGTATTCGTCAAGGTGCGCCAGAAGCCATTCACGTTGCAGACCGTTTTCACTTATTGCAAAACTTATCTCAAACCCTTAAGCAAGTCTTTGGTACTTACGCCAAAGCACTTAAAGAAGTGGAAAAACAAGTCTTTAATACTGATACTAAAGTGCTAAAAGATGTGGAAACAGCACTTGAAGAAGGCAGAAGTACGTTCGTGCAGCGTCCCGTAGGGAAGGCAGAGGGCAGAAGGGAATTGGATGGGGATTCCGACCCCACCCAATTGCAGACCACTGAAATTCAAAACGAATGTGGGGGTCTTAAACCCTTTTTGGCAGAAAATACAGACGGATTGACTGCACGGGAAAACCTTCAAGCCAACCTTCTGCCGTCTGCCGTCTGCCCTCTGCCTTTCCCCGATAACCTTTCCTTGATTGCTGAGGCTAATAAGAGCCCGGTTGTGCCAATATTTCCCCAAAACACATCTTTAGAAAGAAAAGTTCAATCCGCCAAGGCACGGGCTAGACGGAGGGACATCCATGAGCAAGTTTGGAAGCTGCGCTCTGTTGGCTTATCAGTGCAAGCAATCGCTCACTCCCTGGGAGTGGCTAGAAATACCGTCTATAATTACTTGCGTAGCTCAACTTTTACCGAACGTCGCCAACGTAGCGACCAAGGTCTCAGTCTTCTCAACCCATATCATAATTACCTCCTAAGTCGCTGGAATAGCGGGAACCACAACACCCAAAAACTGTTTGAGGAAATCCGCGCCTGCGGCTATATCGGTAGTTATGCCACGGTCAATCGCTTCATTCGTTATCTCAAAACCTTGCCCGGATCTGAACCGCGACAAGGTTCAAGAAAAAACGCTTCCCCCAAGGTAAGCTCTTCTTCCCATCGTCCTCTCACCCCTAGTCGCGTCACAGCTTTAGTCTTGCGGCGACCAGAATTAACACAGCCTAATGAGCATGAAGTAATCGCTCAACTACAAACAGCCCATTCGGATTTGAAGTCAGTCATTGAGCTAGCCCAACAGTTTGCATCTCTTGTGCGTCAACGTCTAAGCGAGCAGCTCGATGTTTGGTTAAACAAAGCTAAAAACAGCTCTGTTTCTTTGTTGCGCTCCTTTGCTGTTAGTTTAGAGTCTGACTACGATGCTGTCAAAGCAGGTGTAACTATGTCAGTCAGCAATGGCCCCGTTGAAGGGCATATTAATCGACTGAAAATGTTAAAGCGACAGATGTATGGACGCGCCAAGATAGACTTACTAGAACGACGATTTTTGTTGGCTATTTGAGGAGAAAATTTTGAAAATTTACACTTGATAATATGAGTTATAGAAATCAGTTTATCTGGCAAAGGGCGGTTCAACTTGCTATCAATTGTTATAAATTTACCCGCCTATTTCCTCAATCCGAATTGTATGGTTTAACCAGCCAAATTCGACGTTCTTCTGTATCTGTAGCATCTAATATAGCAGAAGGCTATGGAAGGCGCTCAAAGCCAGAATACATACAGTTTTTACATATTGCATTAGGCTCTTTGAGAGAACTTGATACCCAATTAATCATTGCCAAAGAAGTAGATTTAGCTGACAAAAACCTTTTCACTCCCTTATTGAATGAGGTTGAGGAAATGCAAAGTATATTAGTTGCTAGCTTAAACAAACTCAAAGCTTGAATTTATTACTTCTATCCTTCCGACTTCTGCCTTCTGCCCTCTGCCCTCTGCCTTCCCCAACCGAGATCACCAAAAGTTGCCAAGAACCATTTTATAATTACAGTGACATATACTGAATCATCTAATTTCATGCGATCGCGCAAGATTATTGTGAATAACCCTGAACTAAATAATTTACCTCCGATTAAACTTATTCCTCTGAACGCTGAAACAGCATCACTCTCTGGGCGCGCGGCTAGTACAAGATCACCAACCGATATTCGGTGGGTAAAGGTGCTAGAGTTTTTACGCAGCAACAATCTCGCACCAAACAGCCGCAAGCTTTACGAACGAGAACTGAAGCGATTTTTGGCTTGGAGTGAGCTGCACTATCATGAACTGCGTCCACGTCACCTTGCGCTATATAAAGAATATCTCCGTGATGAAATACGGACTGATGCAGGTAAACCGCTTTCAAAAAGCAGCATCAATGCAGGAGTCGCGGCACTCAAAAGCTTTTTTAAATGGATGTGCTATACGTATCCTGACATTATTGCTACTAATCCCACACTGGGGATTAAACTGGAAAAAGTACCTCTGCCACCAGCCCAGAGTTTAACCCCAGAACAAATGGAACAGGTTTGGTCAGCGTTGGAATTGTTGGGAGAAACAAAGCAACGGGATACAGCACTCGTTCACATTCTCAGTCATGGACTGCGGGCTGGGGAAGTTGTGCAGTTAAATGTTGGCTCATTTGATGGCAAGCTGCTATTTTTACCAGACACCAAAACCAATGAACCACGCTTGGTTCCACTGCGAAAAGAGAGTCGGGAAGTTTTAGCAGAGTATTTGCTTACGCGCGAACAGCAGGGAGAGGTTTTGACCAGTCTTAGTCCATTGATGATTTCACACCATGCTTCATACAAAGGTGAACGCTTGAGTTATCACGGCATTTACTTTGCTGTAGAAAAAATCGGTGAACTTACTCAAATTGAAGATTTGCATCCTCACTCCTTTCGCCACACCTATGCTACTGACTTATTGCTATTGGGAGTTGACCCCAGCCATGCCCGTAAGCTAACTGGACATCAAAGCGAGAAAGCGTTTCGGCGCTATACTTTACGGAGTGAACAAGAGGCGGCGATCGCTGCTTATTATCGGGCAATCGGTGAGGAGGCAGAACAGTAGAGGATGTTCATCGGCTAGAGGGGTAGTTGAATTAAGGAAATACAAACTATGTCTAATTCTGAAAAAATTATTCACTTTGTACCAGAATTAGGGCATGAACAAGCTCATGTATTAAGTTTATGTGGTCAAACAATTAGTTGTTCAGATGCTTCCAATATGTTTACGAACTGTCCTATTTGTCAAGAAAAACTACGTAAGACAGTAGAAAAACGTATAGAACAATTTTATCCGCAACCAGATTTTAGTAGATACAACAAAAAGTGACACACTCGCATACCCAAGCCGCCCTATAGGTGTGGAAGTATGTTACGGAGGAACCAATAGACTAAACGATGCCCAAGCCGTTAGATCCTAAATGTCAGTTATGCGCCAAACTACCCGCAGCTAAGGCTAAGGTGCTGCATGGGCCAGAAGGTGATGGCTGCTGGAATCCGAAGGTTTGTCACAATCGCCGTTCGTTTTACCGCAACAAAAGTAAAGATGATTCGGCACAAATTGATGCAATCGCAGTCGAACCGCCAGCAACATATTTTGCAGTGCTATATCTATATAAAGAACCGGGGGATAAGCCATTGCACGCTATGTCGGCAGAACTCTGGCTGGGGCAAAAACCTGTTTGCCGCCTGGAATCAATTCACTGTTTTGGGCTAACGGCTGGCAAGATCCGCGCCTATACAGATCAGGTATTGCAGGCTTTTGCAAAACAATACAGTGTTTCACTATATCAATATAAGGATATGTTTGAGATTAGCTCAAGCTACTGCCCAGTGCGACCCTGCCCGTTAAATCCTGAATTGTAGCAATGACCACATACCACCAATTAACAATCTGGGATGTGCTTGATGAGTTGTCCGAATCTCCACCAAGTTCTTCCCTTGATGCAGTATGGCAGTGCTTGGATACAGAACTGCATGATTTACCTATTGAAACCCAATTATCAACCGCAGGTATTGCCTTCAGTCAAATTGCGGATATTCTCAAGTCTCGTGCGGAAATGCTGTTGCAAGATACCCGCGATCGCAATAGTCTTTTGGGGCCAATTGTTAGCACCGATCTCTTTGCTGGTCTAGTGCGGACAACAATGCATCTGGATTTAGATGATTTGATTGAACCAGAAACACCACAAACCTTTAAACCACACGGCCCACACCAATTTTCATCTCCTACTGAGTCGGGCGATTCTGTAGCAGCACCTGTTGAAAAAGCGAATGTTTTGGCAATGCTCGATGAGGTGACGAGTTTAGAAGATGTCCACAACTTGGCATCAGATGAAGACGTGCCAAAATGGCAAAGTGCAATCGCCAACTACCTGATAAATGTCAAAGATGAGATTTCTTTAGTTAAACTGCAACGTGCGTTGAAAATGCCGATGGTAGAAGTATGGTTGGGATTATTGCTGGGTGGTTTTACATTAGAACAGCGTGGTGATTTTTATCACAACCAAAATGTCTGGGTGAAAAGCTCTCTAACTTCGGCCATCTTCAATGGCATTGTAAAGCCTTCATAAGTCGGAAGTTGGAGGTAATTGGCAATACGGTTCGGTTAACAAAGTTATCTTTTGAGGCGAGCAGTTCTTGAGCAGGGGGAGAAGAGAAATTTTAATAACTTTCCTCCCCTGCTTATGCGAACCGTATTGGACACATAGGAACTCATCTTTAGTATAAATACGCAGCTTAAATTTTATTAAGTGTGCTAATTTGAGCTTACTGTATGTAATCGACAGCATATAAATGTCAAATTTTCTATTAATGTTAAGTAAAACTTGTAACTAACAGCATTTAACTTACTGTAATACCGCAACAAAGGAGTTTCAAATCTTGAAAGACTATATCTGTGAGATTTTTGCCCAAAATGTTGGTTTATCTATTGCAGAAATTTTTGAAAATGACTTGACGCTATCGGCGATTATTGCTCGTTCCGATCACCTACATAACAGCATCGATCTGATGGAGGTTTTCGCCAAAACTGCAAATATGCTGAAAAAGCAGTATGGAGTCCAAATACGTTTGCCAGCTTTCTCTCTTGATACACCTATTTCAGATGTATTAGAAGCATTTTTAAATGAAGCTGATACAGTTAATACTTTGACCTAAAAATGATAAATTTTAAATCCAATTTGGAGAATAGAGTCTAGAGAATAAAGGGTAGTAGTAAAAATTTCATTTTTAGTTTTACAACCAGCTTTTTAACCCACGTTCGCCCTACAGCCCTTTGGGCATCCTACGGCGGGCATTATCGTACTCCTTCTCCTAACGGAGACGCTAACGCGAACGGAGAACAAGCTATGCGTCAGCGTCTCTAAGAGAAAGGTAGATGGGTTTTGTTTATGTAGCCGCGACTTCCAGTCACCAAGGCTTTTCAAAAAACCTCTAAAACTTAAAAATTAAATTCAAATATCTTCACTATGGTAAATACAATTTCTCGATCTGATATTGTCAGTAACTTATATGCAATTGTTGCCGAGCAACGAAGCTCTTTAGTTGATTTAATATGGGAACAACACTATTTCCATGAAAAGCGCCGATGGAGTGCAGTGGAAATGATTGGTGCAATTAACCTGGAGGCTGTGAATAAATTTGACAAAGCTAATCTCTGGAATGCTGGACGTGCAGAATTGACTACCAAGCCAGGAGCCGATCGCTTGGCTAGATTGGCTGATGCTGAGTGTCGTCGTTGGCAAGATCGCAATCCAGTTTTAGCAAGCATTATGCAAGCTTGTAGTACTTGGAGTCGTTACTGGAATGAGGAAGAAAGCTTTCACGAAACCACACTTAATCGCTTATCGACTCTACTCAGTCTAGAACCTGTCAGTGACGAGACTCTCATTGAGTTTCGGAAGATTTTTCCCGACGATGACATGCTCAGAACACTAGTATTATTAGCGATTTCAGAGATTACAGCCACGGTTAACTACTCTTGGTGTGCTAGTGTTGCTCAAGACCCTGGATTGAAAAAGCTATTTAAGCAAATTGCTGCTGATGAATCGCAGCACATGACATACTTCATAAGTTTTGCCAAAGCTTTAGTTGATAGTAAAGAGTACTCACCCAAAGGTGCATTTGCTGTTGCACACTTGTTTGTGCGAGAAGGGGGCGAACTTTATGGTAGTAACCGCCAACATCTTGAGCAGCGGGATTCTCACGTCAACTGGTGGGATTCCATCAAGTATGAGATGGTTCTGCCAGACAATATTGAGCGCAAACAAAGTCTGATATTTGCTGCTCTCAGACAAATTACAGGAATTCAGGTAAACTCTGCGGCTGAAGTTGAACAGAAGTGGCTGGATCTGGTGGGATGTTAATTGGACTGGGGCACGATATTCAACTGATTGCAGAACTAACAACAGTTGAAGCTTTGAAAGTTCCAGGCATTTTCTTTACAAACACTGAGTGCCTTTACTTCAGCCAAAGTAAAAACCCTCTCCAAAGTATGGCAGGTACTTTTTCAGCTAAAGAAGCCTTGTTTAAGGCTTTGGCAATGGCCACTAATTTCTACTGGACAGATGTAGAAGTGCGACATAATTCCCGTTACGCGCCTTACTTTGAATTTTACGGCTTACTGGCAGAGCATTTTCAGCTTCAAGGTTGGACTGTTCACCTTTCCATATCTCACAGTGGGGATTATGTGTCTACTGTTGTGGCTATCTCTCCCCAGGCATGATTGCAGCGACTTGGCAGTAGAAAGGTGCAAATAAACAGCAGTGTGTAACAAAAAGTAAAGTTAACTAAAACCCTCTTCCCCTTCGGGTTCGTCACTTTGCCAGACGCTCGTTCGCGTAGCGTCTCCCCTTCTCCCAAAGGGAGAGCTAGCGCCAAGGGAGAAGACTCGCTAACGACGCAAAGCGCCAAGATGGCAAATGACTCTCCTTCTGCCTTCTGCCACGCCACTTGCTCGGAGGAAACCTCTGCAACGTAGTGGCTCCTCTACCTTCTACCTTGCCTTGATAATAAATATTCACGCCAACCCACTTATGAACTTTGAAGCTGTTAACCTAAAACTTCAGGTACGTCCAAATGACCTTGACAGTTTGGGTCACGTCAATAATGCCACTGTTCTCGAATACCTAGAAGCAGGGCGATGGTCATGGCTTGAGCATCACAACTTATTTCACGGACAGAGGATTATTCCTGTAGTTGCTCGTATTGAAGTCAACTATAGCCATGAAATATTACCTGGAGAGGTCAAGATTATTACGAAACTCAAAGACACGGAGGAAAATTACTATTATCAAGTAATTTTTCACCAAATTATTGAGATTTTCAAAAACGGAACTGCAAAGGTTGCTGCCGATGCTCTTGTGAAAGTAGCATTCATTGATTCAATTGAACGATCACTTAGAACTCTCCAGGATTTTCTCAATGAAAATAAGCAACAAGATGGTTGAGGTCAAAACAATGCAAGGCTTACAACCCAGAACTAAGCTGTCTATGACCGCGATCGCAATGATTCAGGCTCTCAAGAATACTGACTCACACTTGGGCTTGTTCTTAAGACAGGATCGTGCTGCTGAGTCTAAGTTTCTCGCCTATTATGAGATGTACCAGAAGATTGCAGCCTATATGGAGTACTTTCGGGCTGCGGGTGTGGCAGCTGGCTCAAGGGTTCTGTTTCCTTTTGAAACAACCGAAGGTGTGATTATTGCATTCTTTGCTTTAGTTGGACTGGGAGCAATTCCACTGTCAGTCAAACCCTACAGCATGGGTGTTGTTAAAGAGAGCTACCTGGAATTTTTGACGAAGGTTACAACCCAATATCAAGCTGAATTTGTGTTGGAAGCACCTAGTATTAGAAGTTTAGAATTGAGCCTCCAGCGTCTACAGTTACCAGACACAGATATTCAGCCCCAAGAATCAGCAAATTTTGCAACAATTACAGATACTGATATTGCTTTTGTGCAGTTTTCTTCTGGCTCGACTTCTTTCCCCAAAGGAATTCCAGTCACTCATGGGAAAATTGTGGCACAAATGCAGGTGATCGCTAATCATGCTCAAAATAGACCTAGTGATGCAACTGCAAGTTGGCTGCCACTTTATCATGATATGGGATTAGTCGGTGGTTTGCTCACAACGCTATACCTGAGGCATAACTTACACCTAAGTACTCCAATGCATTTTTTGATGAATCCTGTGGAGTGGTTGAGCGAACTGTCAGAAAAAAAGATTGCGATCGCAGTTATTCCAGATTTTGCCATTAGCTACTGTCTCCGTCGCTTGGCAATTACCGATCCAGAAGAAATTGCCAACTTAAACTTGACCCAGCTACGAATGGTTTTCAATGGCAGTGAGCCAATTAATATAGACAAACTACATCAGTTCTTGGAAGTGCTTGCACCCTATGGATTGCAACCTACAGCAATTAAGCCTTGCTATGGCATGGCGGAGGCAGTCCTGATGATTTCCTGCTGTAAGTTAGAAGATGTTCCCCGGATTGTGACTTTGGCAAATGGCTGCAAAGCTATTTCCGTAGGTCAAGCGTTGAGTACATTTGATATCCGTTTAAGAACTGAAGATGGTCTTTTATGCCATGAGGGTGAAGTTGGTGAAGTTGAACTCAGAGGCGGGACTTTAGTCGATAATTATTTTGAAAGCGAACGCCCTTTTTACAATTGTGATGGTTTTTTCCCTACTGGTGATTTGGGTGTAATTAGCGAGGGTGAGTTGTTCGTCACAGGTCGGCTCAACGATCGCTTCAAAATTAATGGTCAAAGTTATTTTGCGAGTGATTTTGAACATGCCATAGAGTCGCTACCGTTTGTACAACCGAGCAAAGTTGCGACAATTCAGGCTGATGACCGCATTATCATCTTGATAGAAACCAAACAGGCCAGTGTTCTTCAGCAATTAATTGACCATCAGCGCCAAGTCAGCGAGATTGTTCTCAACCAGCTGAGTATTAAAATCCCTGTGGACAATATACTCTTCATTCGCCCAGGACAACTAGAAAAAACTAGCAGTGGCAAGTTACGGCGAATAGCGATCGCTCAAGCCTATATCACAGGGAAAATTATGCTTGCTAAAAACGCTAGAAATGGGTGTTAATTCTCTACTAAGCTTCCACACAAGGTTGTACTCTCTCTCAACAGTTGCCAGCAGCAAAGCGTGCAAGGATGACAGATAAGGTTTGGCAAAATCCCCAATTCTTGCAACTACAAAATACTTGAAACCCTTGATTTATCGTTACAATAGTATTCCCCAGAGGGTTACTCTGAGCGCTATTGAGCTTACTCGTCGTCAGGAGATTCCTTATCTTCTTCGTCATCCTTGTCAAAATTTGTATTGCTGAGGGAGACTTATGGGTGAATCGAAACGCCGAAAGGCAATATTAGGCAATCACTATGGTTTGCTTAATATTTTCAATGAAGTCCAATCAATGTGGGCGCAGATTAATTTCTCGATCAAACGAGTCAAAGATTCTGATAATGGATCTTTACTTGTTCAGTGTTCCAACAACGACCGAGGATTCCATCAAGACACTATTGCCCAAATTCAAAAAGAAATAGAAAATTGGAAATGTGATTTGGATATTCCTATCTTGATCCAAGTTCTCCCAAGGGGAGTTCAAAATTCAGAAACTAAACTTTTTGATGGGTTCGTTACCCTTTGGTGCAATTGTCCTGAATTTGAATTGTGGCGAGAAATATTTGAAAGTGAACTCGTTAAGTAAACTTTGTTGCATTAAATTATTGTTTCCTCGCTGCACCATCATTTCTGTTGCCTCCACTCGATTTTGTACTCCCGTTCCACAGCCGCCAGTAATTTTGCCTGCAACGAAGATAAATACGGTTTAGCTTGTTTCCCCAACCCCTGCAACAGCCAATCCACAGCCTCGTCACGGCTGGCCACTTGATGCAACTGCCGTAACCTCACACATAGCTGCTGCATGAATTGGCAATCTTCATCAAGCAATTCCAGTGATTTCAGGTGTTCGATTTTTACGGTGTAGTCGCCGTCCCAT
>NZ_JADEXU010000207.1 GCF_015206895.1 Nostoc sp. LEGE 12450
AGGTGCGATCGCCTGTTAATATTCTCTTTGATTGTGCGATCGCATATTTGATAAGTAAAACCAAATTTGTATTAAATAAATTAATTTTTTAATTATAAAAATTTATTGAATGATAAGTTAAAAAGAAGTTTTAGTTAATAAAACTCTTTTTTGACTTATTAATTAACAAGTTTTAGTGACTACAACTTCTTCTGGAGTTACTAACGAAAAAGTTTTAGTGACTATAACTCCTTCTGGAGTTACTAACGGAGAAGTTTTAGTAACTACAACTCCTTCTGAAGTTACTAACGAAGAAGTTTTAGTAACTACAACTCCTTCTGAAGTTACTAACGAAGAAGTTTTAGTAACTATAACTCCTTCTGGAGTTACTAACGGAGAAGTTTTAGTAACTACAACTCCTTCTGGAGCTACTAACGAAGAAATTTTAGTAACTACAACTTCTTTGAATAAACGAATTCAGGAGTCAGAATCAAGACGCGACGCTCTCTACGAGACGCTGCGCGAACGAATACTCGCTAAGGGATCTGCGGGTTAATAGTATCCCAACCAGACGGGTTTCGACTGCGCTCAACCCTCAGCCATCGAGAGTTGAGCGCAGTCGAAACTCGGTTTACTGGTACTTTATTTTCACGCAAGTCCGTAACGCTATCCACCAGTTGTACAGAATACCCAACTGAATTCTGACTCCTGAATTCTGTTCGATAGATATTTATCAAGTTGTTGCTAAAGCAGGTTCTGCCACAAAATATTTTAGATTTTCTTGCTGAGTGGCGAATTTCAAATATTGAGATGCCATTTCTGGTGTTAGCAATTCAATCATTAATCTGTTTTCTACCCAAAACTCAATCACATCAAAGAAAGAATCGCGGTTACAGCGCACTACACGCCAATCTTCACGGACACCGATTTGTTCAATTTCTTTTTGGCTGATGGGTACAGAAATAGCTGCATGAATATCTGTATACATAGAGGTAATTGCAGTACGGACAAATACGCATTCTTCATCATTTTCACCAGGTTCAATTTGAGAGCCTAAAGGATAGAGTTCAATGGCTGTACCGTATTCATCAAAAGGTATAACCATATAGCTTCCTGGGTTAGGAGGAAATGGAACAGCTTGTGCTTTTAAAATTTCTGCCAGAACTTGAGCAACGTGGCTGGGGTTTCTAACAGCAATTGAAATATGGTGAATCATGGGATAACCTCAGTTCGATATTTTATAGATTACGAAGCAATCGGGGAGAACTAGGGGAGAGAAAAAATGGATAATCCAAGATGTATTGCAATAGGGTTCGGTTAAGGCAAGAGACGCGAAATTAGACTGGGCTGGGCTTCGCTACTCGCTTTCGCATCTTTACATTCTTTTTAAACAAATATCTATTGAGGTCGCCCATAGTGAGCTAGACCCTTGCCATCGGGGGTCGCAAGCAGTAGAACTTGCTGCCCGGATTCATTCGTCTCAATCGACCACTCATAAGTCTCAGCCTTTGCCGAATTGCGGCTGGAGTAGGTGCGCCCGCTATTGCAGATTTGCCCTTTAGATGTGCTGTCGCTAGGTTGGAAAGTCAGACGTTGACCTTCAATCTTAACTTTGCCTTTTTCCTGTATGAAGAGATTAGATGCACAGTTATAAGTGGTGATTTGAAGCAGCCGATTTCGCTGGTAGTTTCCGTTAGATGCGAGTTGAAATTGATCGCTTGAACCATTTGGGGCTGCTGGCCGACCTGTGTAGCTATCTTGGTATTGGATAGACGAGATTCGACCGTACCGCCACTCGCCCTGAAGTTCGGCAGGTACTCCAGCATTATTTTTACCCGCTTGACTTGCGCTTGGGTAAAAAACAAGGCTAGCGATAATTCCCAAACTAAACGCACTAGTAGTTAAAAGGTGAGCAGCTTTTGATTTTGTTATTGAGTACATATTGCTTTCTAGAAATAGATTTATTTATCAACAAATGCAAATTCTGCGTGTTTATGTATAGCTTTTCCCCGTAAGGGCGTATAGCTAGCTGTAAGCCTACATCCAAACAAAAGATTCACGCTAGAAACTGCAATCCATATTTGTTCAAAACAGGCTGCACTTTTTCCATGTTCGGCGGTAGGCTATCTGCGACTTGACCCATTTCCTCATAAAAGTTTTTCGCCCCTTGAGGTGAGATTAAAACCAGAAATTTAGCAGTAGCAGAACGAATTTTGAAGGCGTGTGGTGCATTGTGAGGAATGTTAACAAAAAAGCCGGCTGATGCCAAAATAGTTTCTGTACCAACTTGGATGTCTAGTTCTCCTTCGAGAATATAAAATGCCTCTTCCCAAGGGTGAGTGTGCAGTGGTGGCCCATTTTCTTCTGTATCTGTAATTTCATAAATTTTCCAAGCTTGATTTGTTTCTTCACCAGTTGCTTTGGTGGTAAATTGTCCACCAAGAATTGAGAATTGATTACCTTCTCCTGGTGCAAGAATAATTGGTTTACGCATGGTTGAACTTTGCATACAAGTTACTCCGTACTGTGTAATTTGGTAGGTGTGAGCTATTAATTTGATTTGATGCTTTTAAGATTAGAAATTAATCGGGGAGAACTAGGGTAGATAAATGAGTAATTGGAATTTCTTTTGTAAACGATTATTAAGACCTAGGACTAAGGTTACAATTTCTAGAAATCATTAGTAGCCTATTCTGGCTAAAGTCGATATTGCCATGCCTAAAGAGCCGCTTAACTTTCCCAAAGCAGACATACTGGTGATTGATGACACGCCAGAAAACCTGAACCTCCTATCTGCCATGTTGACGGAACAGGGATATAAAGTTCGGAGTGTAACTAAGGGTTCTACGGGATTACGAGGGGCAAATGCAGTTCCCCCCGACCTGATTTTGCTGGATGTGAATATGCCGGAGATGAATGGGTATGAAGTCTGCGAACATTTGAAGGCAAGCGATCGCACTCGCAAAATCCCGGTAATTTTTATCAGCGCTTTGGGTGATGTGCTAGATAAGGTGAAAGCCTTTGCTGTTGGGGGAGTGGACTATATCACTAAGCCTTTTCAACTAGAAGAGGTTTTAGCACGAATTGAAAATCACTTAACGATTTGGAAACTGCAACAACAACTCCAAGCCCAAAATGAGCGGTTGCAGCAGGAAATTCACGATCGCGCCAAAGCAGAAGAGAAGTTTGCTAAAGTTTTTCGCTCTAGTCCCAATCCGATCGCGATCGCTACAGTCTCGAATGCTCGTTTCATTGATGTCAATCCCAGCTTCTTGAAGATGAGCGGCTACTCTCTAGACGAAGTGATTGGAAATACTGCTACTGAACTTAATTTGGGTAAAAACACAGTCGCGATCGCTCAAACAATTCAACTTCTGCCAGAAACTGGGTCACTGTACAATCTAGAATTTGAATTTTCAACTAAGTGTGCAGAACTCAAAACCATACTAATATCTCTCGAATTGATTGACTTAGCTGGAGTACCGTGTGCTTTATTAATTGCCAATGACATCACCGAACGCAAACGTCTAGAAAACGAATTTATCTCTTTAGTCAGTCATGAATTGCGTACACCTTTGACTTCCACAATGGGAGCATTAGATTTATTGGGTTCAGAACAACTGGGAACTCTGAATGAACAAGGTCAAAAAGTTCTGAGCATTGCCACCACTAATACTGAACGCCTAATTCGTTTAGTGAACGATATTCTCGATTTAGAGCGGATGAAATCGGGCAAAATCTTCACGCGGAAGATGAAGTACAACGCCGCAGACTTGCTAACTAATGCCACAGAAGCAATGCAAGCAATGGCAGATCAATTCCAAGTAAAATTGATTATAAATCCTGTAGAAGTTGAACTTTGGGCAGATCCCGATCGCCTGCTGCAAACCCTGACTAATTTACTGAGCAACGCTATTAAGTTTTCTGAACCAGGAGACACGGTGTATATAAGTGCCACTCTCTCAGAATCTCAAGGCGTTGAGTCTGAAGAAAATCAGCCTTTATTACCTAAATACCTTTTGATTACTATCAAAGATCAAGGGCGAGGAATTCCTGAAGATAAATTACAAATAATTTTCGAGCGCTTTCAGCAGGTGGATGCATCCGACTCCCGCAACAAAGGAGGAACAGGTTTAGGACTGGCTATTTGCCGAGATATCATCCAGCAACATGATGGCAAAATCTGGGTTCAAAGCACTTTAGGTGAAGGTAGCACTTTTTATGTACTGCTACCTTTACCAGTGCAATAAACTGCTTCTAACAGCTTAATTCTTCCCTACTTTTCCCCGATCTGGCTTTAGAATAGCTCAAGAGCGATCAAGCAAATCAGCACATATATTTTGTAAGAGTGCCATTATGAACATAAATATCTTGATTGTTGATGATGAAGAAGATGTGCGGGCGATCGCCAAGTTGGGATTAGAAATGGCTGCTGGCTGGAATGTATTGACAGCAAGTTCTGGTCAGGAAGCGTTGAAGGTAGCTGCTACCTATAAACCAGATGTCATTCTACTAGATATGATGATGCCCGATATGGATGGGCGTGCAACTCTGCAACAACTGAAAGCTAACCCCGCCACTAAGAAAATTCCAGTAATTTTATTAACAGCTAAACTCCAGCAATCAGATCGAGAGAGTTTTACTGATATGGATGTCGCTGCTATTTTTGCCAAGCCTTTCCGTCCATTGAAACTAGCAGAGCAAATCAATGAAGTACTGGTTGCCCTTTAGTTTTAGATAGGACTGACGCAGAAACCCTCGCAAACTCTCATTCCTCTGTTACCTCTGCGTCCTCCGTGGTTCGTTTTCCGTTATCTGTACGTAAGTCCGATTAGGTTCATAATCCTTTCAACTCGTCATTATAGAGGCTTTAGCTCTGGTTACACAGTGATTCTGGAGTAATGAGTAATAATAAGTAATGAGTAAATACCCATTTTCATCCACTCATTACTCCTTACTCATTACTTTAAAGCATTGCGTGAAGCACGGGGTTTCAGACCCATATTTTTGATGATTTTGCGTAATTTCAAAACCCGGCGTTGCATATTTGCGGGATGATTTTACTATTTTTGTGGGATGGGGCATCTTGCCCGTTCCTTGTATTTCCAGGCGGGCAAGATGCAATACAGTTCAGTTAAGCATCTCTTTCTTCTCTCTGCGTTCTCTGCGCCTTGGCGGTTCGTAAAAAAAACGACTTTGGTAACAGAGTTTTAGCCTTAACTGAACCGTATTGGGGCAGGATGCCCACTCCACAAGAAGAATCATCCCTTAATTCACCAATATCCATATATCTAATCAGCAACGCCAAAAAATTTTTCTGCTATTGCAACTATCTCCCCTACTTCTCCCCGATTCTTCTCTACATTCAAATCAGAAGAGCAGAGAACACCGCACAAAACAAGTGTAGAATCTCTGCGGTTTAGATAAGTCAACAAAAACGGAGGATAGACGGATGTTACACCAAATTAAAGAATTACTGCAAAACGCCCAATTACAACAGCAAGTAAAAGCAGCAACTAATCAAGCAGAAGCTATTAAAGTGTTAGCGATCGCTAGTGCAGAGAAAGGTTATAACTTTACAGTTGAAGCTATCTCTCAAATGCTGGCAGAATTGACCTTTGTGGATTCCAATGAACTGAGTGAAGAAGAATTACTCAGTGTTAGTGGCGGGATGATGGCTGATAGTGCGCCTAAGCTATGTCATACAGAAGGCTGTGGTGGCGGACACTGCTAAAAAAGATATGTAGCTTCTCTTTCTATCTGGCATTGTAGCCTCCAAGGTCAGGTTGTTTTTCTAAAACAGCTTTTTATATCCAACTTTCCCAATATTTTAATTTGGATAATTTCCATACTTGGTAATGAGGTTAAACGCAGAAAGAGATACTGCCTAACAGATTCCCTCTTTACTTTTTTAATTAAGAGAAAGAGGGAATTCCATTAACAATTACTATCACCAACTCGGAGAAAATACAATTATGTTATCACAAATTCAAAGCCTACTCCAAAATAGCCAACTACGCGAGAATATACAAGCAGCAGTTACCCAAACAGAAGCTATTAAACTGTTGCTAATTGCCAGTGCAGAAAAAGGTTATACTTTCACAGCCGAAAGCGTAGCTCAAATGCTGGCAGAACTGACCTTTGTGGACTCAAGTGAACTGAGCGAAGAAGAATTACTCAGTGTTAGTGGCGGTGCAATGGCTGATAGTGCGCCCAAACTATGTCACACAGCCGGCTGTGGTGGCGGACACTGCTATCTCTCGTAATTCGTATTTTTTGGTCTTGAACTGTTGGGGACTTGTACCCCAACTAATTCAATTAAGAATTACAAGTTATTTTAGAGACCATTTATAAAGTAAACCTAAAATTGTAGGGTGCGTTAAAGCAGCGCGTAACGCACCTAAAAATATGGTGCGTTACGGCTAAATTAGACTTTCTCAAACCTTAAAATTCCTAAACAGCCGTAACACACCCTACTGAATATTTACTTTATAAATAGGCTCTTAATTATGCCTAGGTAGGTAGACATAATTAAATATAAAATAAACTCCTAGTTTGTAGTGAGCGATTTATCGCTCAGAGCAAGGATTATCAGGACTAAAGTCCTTACTACAAACTTTAAATTTATTTATGCCTAGATACTTACCTTTTAACTCCCACTATGAGAAATCCAGCTATGGTTCAACAACTTGTTCGCTTATCCCAACAGAAAACATCAGACGATTTAAGAGCGATCGCAGCCAACGCTAGCTTTATTTGGGAACGCCTTGATGAAAGCAGATTTGCAATTGATGGCGATCGAGTCAACGAACAAGAAATTAACCGTCGGCGCGATCGCTGGTGCGAAGTTGCAGCAGAAGGTAAATGGGATACGTTACACAAACGCTTACAGTGGGAAGGGCTAGACCTCGATACTGTTACTTCCAAATTGGGAACCATCGAGTTACTTGCCGATCAACCTTTGCCTGAGTGGGCAGAAACCTTGCACGAAATCATCCAAACCGCTACAGGATTCAATTCTGCAACCGAAGTATTTCTACCAATCGATTCACAAAATCCGATTACCTTTGAAGATATTCTTTTGCCTGCTATCTTGGTAGCCAGACAGCAATTACTGACTCGCTGCGACAGTCAATTCACCCAAGATTCTCTTCCCTTATCGATTCTTTCCCACGACGCTTACAGTTCTCTAGAACGTGGTCTACTGAAACGATTAGCAGGAATTTGCACAAAGACATTAGATTTTGAATTTTCTCAGGTGCGTCCCTTTGGTCAAAGCTTGCTCGGTTTACTAGGGCTGGAAACAGAAAACAATAACACTCATTACACCAAGTTTGTTAATCAACTCTTGGAAGATGGAATGCTGACTTTCTTCCAGAAGTATCCAGTTCTCGGTCGGTTAGTGGCAACAGCCGTTAATTTTTGGGTTGAGTTCACTGCTGAATTTCTCCAACGTTTAGTTGCAGATAGGACAGATATTCAACGAACTTTTAATCAAGCGATCGCCCCACTTTCTCAAAACAAAGTTGTTGAAATTCAAACATCCATTTCCGATCCACACAAACGCGGACGAACGGTGATTTTGCTCACCTTTGAGTCTGGACTTAAACTTGTTTATAAACCCAAAGATTTAGGACTAGAAGTTGTCTTTAACCAATTTTTGGATTGGTGCAATCAATACAGCAATCTTTTAGATTTTAAAGTCATTCAGGTACTAGAGGGCAACGGTTACGGTTGGGTGGAATATGTTGAACAGTTGCCTTGTGTAGATGAAGCATCTGCGAAACGATTCTATCAGCGTTCCGGGATGCTGTTGTGTGTGCTTTACGCTTTGCGGGGAACAGATTGCCATTACGAAAATTTAATTGCCAATGGCGAACATCTGGTGCTGATTGATATGGAAACGCTGCTGCACCATGAACCGAATCTCATTGAAGACTCACCGCTTACCCAAGATTTAGAAACAACCGCCACACGACAATTTTGGGATTCCGTACTCCGCACCGGGCTTTTACCGCGTTGGGACTTTAGTGGCGATCGCAGTGTCGCTTATGATATTAGCGGACTAGGCAGCACAGATCCTCGATTATCTCCCCGCAAAGTGCCGCGCTGGCAGAACATTAATACAGATAATATGCACCTGTTATCTGAGCCTGTAACCTTGCCGATTGGGAAAAATGTGCCATTTTTGGGTGAAGTTGCTCTCTCTCCAAACGATTATCAACAACAAATCACCACTGGATTTGAGCAGATGTATCGCTTTTTGATGGCGCACAAAGATTTCTTAATTTCACGTCAAAGTTTGCTATCTGCTATGCAAAATCAGCAGGTGCGCTTTATCTTCCGCAACACCCGCATCTATGGCATTATCCTTCAAAAAGCTTTAGCACCCGATTACCTCAAACACGGTGTAGATTACAGCATTCAACTCGATGTTCTCAGTCGTGCTTTTCTAGTTGCTCAGGAAAAACCAAACGCCTTTCCTGTTTTAAGCGCAGAACTCCGAGCAATGGAACAATTGGATATTCCCTTCTTCACGGCTAGCGCTGTGGTTGATGAACTGAGTTTAAACGGTTCTTCTTCCATTCCCAACTACTTCAAGCAATCCAGTTACCAAGACCTGCTCAACCAGTTACAATCTCTAGATGAAACCGACCTAGCTCGACAAGTAGCGATTATTCAAGGCTCCTTCGATGCCAAGATTGCAACCACTTTCAGCCGCCAAGGTGGGCAATGGCAAGGCGAATCGTTACCGTTGCTAAATTCAGAACAATTGATTGCCGAAGCCCAGGAAATTGCCACTCAACTGGAAACCAGAGCCATTTCTGACCCTGATGGCAGTGTTAACTGGATTGGCTTAGACTTTGTGCCTCGTGCCGAACGATATCAACTGCAAGTATTGAATAATTGTCTTTCTGACGGACGCTCTGGAGTTGCCTTGTTTTTAGCTGCACTAAGTCAAGTAACTGGTGATTCCCGTTACCGTGATTTAGCATTGAGGACAATGCAATCTCTGCGTCGCCAAATCCACACCGTTGAACCCGAAACTTGGGAACGCATGGCTCGTTTCATGGGCGTTGGGGGTGCAACAGGTTTAGGATCGATGATCTATAGCCTGGTGAAAATTAGTCAACTCCTCAACGATGCAACGCTGTTGCCAGACGCTCAAGTATTAGCCGATTTGATGACACCGGAACTAATTGCTGCCGATGAACACTTGGATATTATGAGTGGAGCAGCTGGGGCAATTTTGGGATTATTGTCGCTGCATCAAGCCACAGGAGAAGCAACCGTATTAGAAAAAGCGATCGCCTGTGGACAACATTTAATCAACCGTCAAGTTAGCCACAACGGTGCGCCCAAAGCTTGGCATACTTATTGGGATAAGCCCTTAACTGGCTTCTCTCATGGAGCCGCAGGCATCTCTTATGCCTTGCTCAGACTTTATGCCGCCACCTCAGAGGGCAAGTACTTAGAAGCAGGTTTAGCAGGAATTGAGTATGAGCGTAGCGTCTTTTGTCAATCCACTGCCAACTGGCCAGACTTCCGCAGAATGGGACAAGCAGGGCAACCTGACTTTGCAAATAAGTGGTGTCATGGTGCAGCCGGCATTGGTTTAGGACGCTTAGGCAGTTTGAGAATCGTGGAAACGCCGGAAATTCAACAAGAAATTGAAATTGCTCTCCAAACTACTCAGAATTTTGGCTTACAAGCGATCGATCACTTATGCTGTGGCAACTTCGGTCGGGCAGAAGTGCTGTTAGTCGGTGCAAAAATCTGTTCCCGTCCTGATTGGCATCAAATTGCTCACCAGAATGTAACAAATGTTGTAGCTAGAGCCAAGCGAACTGGAGCTTATCAACTGTTCCCCAACTTACCCAATTCTGTATTTAATCCTGGCTTTTTACCCGGTATATCTGGAATTGGTTATCAATTGCTGCGTCTGGCTAACAATGATTTGCCTTCGATATTATTGTGGGATTGAGTTTGTTGTTCATACTCAAAAATAGCTTTTGACCAAACCCTATTAGCGTAAACTAATAGGGTTAGAACTAACCCTTTCAAGGTGTTGGCTGCTGATAAAAGCCTAAAAGCTAGTCATCTCAAAATTTTAACGTTCTGCTGGTTTGTGTGTGACTGAGGCAGTTGGATTTAGACTTGAAGTGATAGGACTGGAGGAAAGACTGGTGACGAGAGCAATTGGTCTAGAGCAAATTATTGCCCAAAAGGTTCTGACCTTATCAAAGGAACAACAGCAGGAAGTACTTGACTTTGTAGAATTTCTGCAATTGAAATCACCAACAGTCGAGTTTAAGCACCATGATGGCACGCCAATGTCTGCTTTAGAAGCAGCAGGAGACTTAGTTGGCTGCGTGGATTCTGGACCTGGGGATCTCTCGACAAACAAGGAGTACCTTAAAAGACCATTAACAGAATGAAGCAAGCGGTACTGCTAGATACAGGCCCATTAGTAGCTTTAGTCAATCGGAGAGAGCAGTTTCATAAATGGGTGACAAATCAGTTTGGACAGATTGAACCACCTTTGTTAACTTGTGAAGCGGTAGTTACAGAGGCTTGTTTTCTCTTACAGAATGTATATGGAGGGGAAGCAGCAGTAATTTCTTTTGTGCAAAAGGGAATTATCCATCTCCCGTTGAGCTTGAGTGAAGAAGCTGGAGCGGTTTATGAGTTGATGCTGCGTTATCAGTCTGTACCGATGTCGTTAGCAGATGCCTGTTTGGTGAGAATGGCAGAACTGTACCCTACTCGTGAATTGCTCACATTTGATAGTGATTTTAGGATTTATCGGAAGAATCGGAATCAATTAATTTCTGTGATTATGCCAGAAGAACTGTGAGCCTAAAAGTTTCAATCCCTAATAGGGATTTTGGTTAATTGCAATCTTGTTGGTAGATGCGATCGCTCTTAGCGGTGGTCTAAGAGTATAACGATGGGGATTAGTATTTGGAGTGAAGGATTGGGGCGTTTCTAAGTACAGCAGATGAGATGGAAAGCTTTTACATTATTAAATCTATGTTGCGTGATGTTATCGAATTACCTCGCATTCAATATAAAGATACAAAAAATTATTTTGGAGTTAACATTGACGGTAAAGCTGGCAAAACTATTTGTCGTTTATGGCTTAATTCTGATAAAAAGTATATTGGTTTTCTGGATATAAATAATAAAGAAGTTAAAACGCCAATTAACTGTTTAGACGAGATTTACAAATTTGCCAAAATATTAAAAGATAGGGCAATATTTTTAGCTAAAAATAAGGTAGAAGCAGAAGTAACTGAACAATAAAATTTTGATTAGGAATTTTTACCAGCGTTGGTGCAGCCTTTACTAGAGAAGCAAGGTATTGGTGATATGTGTGTTTTGTTGAAGCAGTAGAAGCGATCGCTTCCCTTATTTCTCCCCTAGTTCTCCCCGATCGCACTTTAATCTTAGAAGTCTAGGAAATTTGAAGCTCTAGGCGCTCTCAGGAACGAGGAGAACAATGCAACTAAAACACAGCCACATTTTCCGCCAAGAAGCTCTGGAACGCTTATCTTCACCAGAACAACTGGATCAAGCGATAAATGTAGTCAAGCCTCAAGCTTGGTTGACTTTATCTACCATGAGTTTTGTGGTTGCTGTAGCTGGCCTTTGGAGTGTGTTTGGTAGAATTCCCCTGACTGTCACAGGTCAAGGTATCCTGATTAAACCGCACCATGTTGTGGAATTTCAAGCACCCAGTTCTGGCCCGTTACTAACTCTGAAGGTAAAGGCGGGAGATATTATTAAGCAAGGTGATGTGCTGGGTATTATCGACCAATCAGCGCTAAAGCAGCAACTACAGCAAGAGCAAGTAAAGTTGCAACAATTGCAAACCCAAAATCAAGAGACTGACAGGTTACAAAAGCTGCTGATTGACCAACAAATCATTACTCTTGGGCAGCAGAGAATGGATTTGGAAAATAATTTGCGTCGAGAGCAAGGTGCGCCAAAGTTACGCGATCAAACACAAAGAGCGATCGCTCAAAAACGTCAAAGCATTAATTCTCGCAAACAACAAATTAATTACTTACTCAAAACTCTTAAAGGACGAGTTGATAATCGTCGTCACCTTTTTGAGCAGCATGTCATCAGCCAAGATATGTTGGTGCAAGCTGAACAGGAATATTTTAACACTCAAAGCGAACTGTCAGATATTGACGTGCAACTAAAGGATCTCGAAATCCAAGAAACCACCACACAACGAGAATATCTGGAAAATCTTAATAGAATTGACGAAATTAAAACGAAAATTAAAGACCTGAATACTCAAAATACTAAATTACGCGAGCAAGACCTGAAGCAATCAATTGACAAAACAAATCAAATTCGGGAAGTAAAGCGTCGCATTGCCCAATTAGAACTACAACTATCTCAAGAAAGTAGAATCATTAGCAAATACAATGGTCACATTCTTGAACTGAGTGCTGTCCCTGGACAAATGATGAATCCGGGTAGTCGCTTGGGTTCAATTGAAGCTGAACAGCCAAATTCAAAACTTATGAGTCTTGTTTACTTTGCGAATAAAGATGGTAAGCAAATCAAGCCTGGGATGGCTGTACAGGTAACTCCCAGCTTTGCCAAGCGTGAACGCGAAGGTGGTATTGTCGGAACGATCGCAGATATTTCTTCATTTCCGGTAAGTACACAAGATATTACAGCGATCGTTGGTAACAAAGAAATGGCTGCCAGCCTTGCGGGTAAAGGCGAAGGTCAGGTGCAAGCTTTTGTCCAACTCCAAGAAAATCCGACATCAGTCAGTGGCTACAAATGGTCATCTTCTGACGGCCCTGCTTTAAAAATATCCTCCGGCACAACTACCTCCGTTCAAGTAAAAGTTGGAGAAAAAGCACCGATTTCTTATATTATTCCTATGCTGCGATCTTGGACGGGAATTTATTAATTTGGGAATGAGAGAATAGAATGTCACTAGG
>NZ_JADEXU010000208.1 GCF_015206895.1 Nostoc sp. LEGE 12450
CGAATTACGCTCTCAACTGAAAAAACACCATAAAGCCAGAATTGAACAATATCGATTTCGCAGAGATCCCAAGGGTTATTTGGCTAATTTAGAGAGTCGTCTTCTCTAGTAAGTTTTACCACACTAGGTGCAGATTTAACAGGAGCTAATCTAGCATTAGTAGACCTAAGAGGGGCAAATTTTTACGAATGTAATTTGAGTGGGGCTAACCTAAAAGGTGCCAAGTTAATTGAGAGTGAGTTGGCTTTTGCTAAACAATAATTACGCCTTCAAACGATGCCTACGGCGGGCTACGCCTACGCACTTAGGTGTGATTTGCTTAAGTAATCAACAATAATAAATGTACTCCCGACTCCTGCTCATCGCCCCACTAATTCTGTTAAAATCGCGTCTGCCAGCACGTAAATTTTGAGGCAGTACCATGTGTGCAAAGGGATTTGGGCAATCTCAACCTACTAAAACCGATAAACTTGTTGAATCTGCGGTGCGTTATTGCCACAAGCGACACCCAGAAGCCCTAGACAGCATCTTTGATAATCTACCTGTCAACCTCAACCAACGAGTAGTAACGGGGATTTTGGCCGCATTGCAGAAAGATATTGACACTTTGAGTTGGTTTTGCGGCTATATGGCATCAGAAATCAACCGTAGTGAGGACAACCAAAAGCCTCATCATCCCATTGCCGAACTTAGCAAAACTCTAATTACATCGGGGATGGAACCCTTTACTGATTTTATGCCTTACCCAGGTTGCCGCATCGTCATACTCAATTCTGAGAAATTTGAAGCACTGCCGCCTAGAGTGCAAGCAGCAGTCAAAGAAGCTTTTGATGTGGTAGAAACTAGTGAGGAAGAGGCACAAAGGAGAAATGAGGCATTGCTACGTGAGTTAAAAGTGTAGTAAACGACATAGTATAACTGCCAGATGAGCGTAGGCATCGCTACACGCATTTACGTGTTTATTGTTGATATTAGGCGTTAATGTGCATCTCTATTTATTAAATATATTTGTGTAAAATCGTTCATAAAGTTATATTTTGGCAGGCTCTAGCAAAACCATTAAAATGTTTTCCCACTCATCGAAGAACCCATCAGGCCATCGGTCAATTCTGCCGTCTTTATCAATGCGTGGTGACACAACTTTAATAAAAGCTTGACCTTGGTTTTCTTGACGTTGAAAGTAATATAATTGCACATCTTCTGACTCAATTTTACCACCATGTACCGCAAGACGAATACCGTTTAGAATCTGGTCGCTATGAGTTTCTACCACAACTTGAACGCCACAGTTAGCAGCCAGCACTAACAGCTTACCCAACTTTGTTTGTGCTTGGGGGTGGAGTCCAGTTTCTGGGTGTTCAATCAGAATTAACGCACCTGGACTTGATGCTAGAATTGCCACGATAATTGGTAAAACGTAGGTAATGCCGTATCCAATAGGGTCACTAAATTTTAAGTTAACCAAATCCATATCTAGATATGCGTCAACTTGGATGCGTAGACCAAAACTTATTTCTCCCATCCATGCTTCAACTTGGTCTAGCAAATTTGTTGATTTTGCTTGCGGGTGAGCGAGTTCGGCGATGGGGATTGGTTGATTACCGTAGGTATAAAGAAAATTTGCTGTATATTCGCCAAGCGCACCAATTTGTCTAAGTTCTCGCGCTTGGTAATTTAAGATTCCTGATGCAGTTGTTGCACGTTCTGATTGAAGGTGATGAAATTCTCTGCTAAAAACACTTGACTGATAAACATCGGCATCAACAGAGTTGAATCCACTCTCTAAAAAATTTGCTTCTCTCTCTAATGAGTTGTATTTAAAGTGCCATGTTCCTTTAGTTCCGTTTTTTAAAATAAGCTCAAATCCTACATAGTCTTGTTTGGCATTTTCATACAAAGCATCATTAGCTGTGCCAATATTTACCAAATTTCCATTGAGCAATAAACCAGTGTTTTGTAGTAAACTTTGCTGGTAAGATTGATGCAGCAGTGATAATGCTTGCAACACAGAGGATTTACCAGTGCTATTGTAACCAGAGAGCAGGGTAAGCGATTTGAATTCAACTAATTGATTCTCAAATGCTTTAAAATTTAGCAGCCGTAATGAGCTAATCATTAATAGTTAAAATATAGATGTTCTTCAATTTTATTATAGTTTGTTTATCTAAAGCGATTTTGTAAGAATCTTGTTGAGCAAACCTGTATATGACAAAATCTTAAATATATTTTGTGATTTACATTTTTGATGATTAATCAAAAAAAACTAGCAGTTTATCAAGATTTAATTGTAATTATAGATGGCATGTGAAAATTTTAAAGAACTTGTTAATGTTGCAATCCAAGTAGCGACCAGAAGAAATAAAAGAATGTCAGTCTTCAAGCTTGATAACACTTATTATATAGTTGATGCTAGGGAATGGGAGAATGGTCGCGCGTATGGTCAATATATCATGACGGTAGAACCTGAGCAAAATTAAGCGTCAGGTGTTTCATGTTGCTGAAATTTTTCCCAATTAAACTCAAGAGTCAGTATTTCAAATAGTGTTGGTGACAACACATCTAACTCTATAGGTTCACCAGTGTAGATGACATCTGGAAAGTCTTGAGGGTGAAAGATTCCGTGAGGGATACCCTCTCCTTTAAGCCACATCTTAGCTCGATAATCGATGCGTTCTCCACTTGGTAAATCAATCCAAAAATGCGGCTCAATGTATTGATGATGTTGAGTCAAAACCCCAAACATCGGTTGATGCTCAATGCTATGATTAGTTAGTATAGTGTGACAGATGCGGGTCATGCCATCACATTCAGTTTGAGAAGAATCATAGGGGTCAAGGAGTTGCTGAATTCTTTCCCTTGGTATCACTTCATACTCCTTAATCAATTTCTTCAGACACGGCTAAGTTTTGCTCTTGCATGATTGGTGTCATCAAATGGAATATCTTCGTTAGCCCCTGGTGCAATGATTCTTGAGAGAAGTTATAGCCACGTTCAACAGCCATAGTTATGATTGCAGCCTTATCTTTTGTACGCATTGCTTCCATCAGTCGGCCTAACAACAGTTGATCTTGGAGTGCTGCTGCAAAAAATTCCATAACTTGTAGTTCACTTTGAGCAGCATCTAGTGACTCATTCATTTTTGGACTCCTCTTGCCGAACCTCTACCAGAGTAACATTAAGCCGAATGGTATCCTTTGACGCTAAAGCCTAACTCTACTACTTCTGAAAACTGAACTTTGATATGTTATTGCCATATTGTCAAAAACGAGCTAGATTGCGAGACTCAGCAAAGATGTTAATGAGGTCAACAACAGCAGTTGATAGTACACCAGGAAAAGAAGCGGTATCACCAAAGACAGTAGAAAACCTAACAGCCACATCTTCTTTAAGTGCTAGCGAGAGCGAACCAGATTTACTGTAGTTTCTGTAAGCTAACTCTAAAGAGGGTTGAGCTTGTTGTAATTTTGCCTGAGACGGTAAGCGATCGCGCTTGATGTGGGAATTAAAATTAGGGTCAGCAGGTACTAAGTTCCAAAGTTCGTTAATCGGGTAGAGAGATACGGGTAAAAGGTGGTCTAAATCGTATCTGATACCATAAGAAATGTGCTTTTGTGTCCAGGGGCAAACAAACTCTGTTCCTTCCATCAACAGTACATCAACATGGTTACGCTCCCAACTCAAAGGTCTGCGGTTGTCTGGTCTATCTGTTAGCATCTGATAAATGCAACCTCGATGAACTTTAAGATGATTTTCTTGTTGGACTTTCTCTGTAAACAAGCACCATTCATGAATACAAAGTGCTTCAATCCACAATGACATCTCCCCAAAAGTTTGCCAGAGATCGGCTTGAATTACTAAGCATTTGTCTGCTACTTGAGTACCTGGAATTGCTACAACTTGAGTGCTAAGTTCTGCATACTTTTTAGGTTTATTAAATACTTCCCATTCACCAAACCCTGCATATCTAACAGGCATTTCAATTGCTTTACTAATGGCAGTGAGGGCAGCTTGGTAGACTTGACGTAACGCCTTGGAGTAGGCAAGATATTTTCGCGGGACTCTCAACTCGTTGATGAGGAAAAAGCCATCGCTAGGGCTTGAGGTTCCGCCAACAATTGATTCCCATTCACGGCGTAGTTTCTCTAACTGAGGACGAAACGACATATCATTTCGCAATTGACCGTTCAGTGTTGCTCGTTGCCCTTGCAAGATAGGTTCACTGGGTTTGACAAATGGCCAGTAGTAAGCCACCCAAAACTGTGCTAGTAAACGCAAAGGAACTGCTACGTCTTCTTTTCGGTTCCGCAAATCGGGGAAGCTGAGGACAACATCATTAATCGCACGCAGCAAGGCAATTTTGTAGCTTGTAGCTTTTGTATCGTGCTTGAGAATTGTACTGATGATTTTGCTTCCCGATGACATAGCAAGGGTTAAAAAGGCTACTCTATAGTATTCCCGTTTTCATCCCGTTTGATTTCTACCACAGTGACATCAAAACTTTCCCATTCTTGAACGGTAAAGCCTGCCTCGGTTTCTTCAGGAAACCTAGTTGCCATTTTCTGCCAAGCTTCTTCTTCGCTTTCAGCCCAGATATAATGACCTTGCCGTTCTCTAATGTCATCGCGCCCAGTGCAGTTGTGTAAGTATAATGCGTTACGTGTACAGCGATATTCTTTCATAACTGCGAATGGCTAAAGATTTAGCTTACTACGTTAAGAAATTTTCTCCAAAGTCTGTTGTTGGGAAGCTAGGCTTAAATGTTAGCCCTGATGCGCCCAATAAACCGATTTTGTTACTGTCCGTCATTGAGATGATATCTCAGGGGCAAATCCGAAAAAACCAAATTCCTCTATCTGCTGAACTCATCGCCACATTTCTCAAACTGTGGAGCCACCTGGAGCCAGTACGCAAGCCTGATATAGGCTTACCTTTTTACCATCTCACTAGTGACGGTTTCTGGTATTTTGAGATGAAACTGGGGTTTGAATCATTGATTGCTGCCAAGGTGAAAATCAGAACTCCCAGTACCATTAGGCAAACTGTAGAGTATGCTTACCTCGATGATGAACTCTGGTCACTGCTGCAAAATCTCCAGGACAGGACTGTACTAACCCACACACTCATTAATTCATGGTTTAACGAGCGTACACAGGATATAGAGTCATTATTGCAAGTCAACGCCTTTGCTGAACTACAAGACCAATTGCAGCGCACTGGTGGCAAGGTCTACCAACCAGAGGAATTAGAAGATGAGCAAGCTGTAATTGTGCGGGATGGTGCGTTCCGTAAAATCGTTGTCTCAACTTACAACCAACGCTGTGCCTTTTGCGGATTGCAAATACTTGATTCAATCGGTCAGAACATCGTTGATGGCTCACACATCAAACCATTCTCCCAGTTCTACGATGACCGCATTGATAACGGGCTGTCACTATGCAAAAATCATCACTGGGCATTTGACCGCTTTTGGTTCACCATCAACGACGATTACACCATCATCGTCTCTGACAACCTGCGGGAAGATTCACCCAACGCTAGACCAATGCGGGAATTTAGGGGCGATCGCATTATCTTACCAAGCCAGGAGCAGTATTATCCAAGACAGGATTCTTTACAATGGCATCGTGAAGAGTTTTCAAGGCGTGCTGCATGAGTAAAAAACCTAGAGGTTGGTTTAATGAAATTGTTATTCGTCCCGTTGTTCATGTAGACGGTTACGAAAGCTATGAGAAAATGTGCGGTATTGTTGCTGATGCGTATTTTTCTGCTACCGAAAAATTATTGCTTTCATCACTCAGAAGCAACCCCAAGGATTCAAGGTATATTAGCCTTTACACACTTTTGAAAGTAGGGCAAGCCAAATGCCCTGCTTACTGGGTAAATAATGATTTGTTGAGCGCATTGATGCAATCAAATTTAGATGTTGAAGTTGAAAATTTGCAATGGGCAATGAAAACAGGATTTTTTATGCTGCCCAAGGGTATAGTTTTTTCCCCAGAAAAACGTAGTATTGATGCAATTTTTTGGCATTATGATACATCTGATGACTTGCTTTATTGGGCTGCAATCGATGGAGATAGTGTTTTCTGCCGCAGATTCAAAGTTAGTGATAATTTAAAAAAGTTCAGATATACCGATGTTAAAGATTTTAGTCCGCAGGTAGTTGTAGAATTTAATGAATATTTGCACTCAATTTTATTGAGATTGATTTTGATAATGGAGTGCCGCCCTGAACTTGTAGATACAACAAGCGAACTAGTTAGGGTGAATAGAGGTTTTGGCAAAGCGCAAGCACAAGATTTTTATCAACCACTTTGGCTAGGACTTGGATATCGATTCAAACGTGAAGGCACGCAAAGCAGTGAAGGCAGTAGCGGTACACATGGTACTAAGAGCGTTCATTGGAGACGCGGATTCTTACGTAATCAACCTTACGGAGAAGGCAGGCAGCAACGAAAACTAGTTTGGATTGAGCCAGTTTTAGTAATGGGTGGAAAAGAATCATCATGATGACAGACGATGAAATTAATGCCAAATATGAATCTGCTCAAGACAGATTAATTCAAGAAATTGACAGAATAAAACTACCAGCCTTAGTTGAAAAAATCAGGTCTAATCCTAATTACATGAGGATTGATAATTATAGTCAATCTGCTGTGAATTGGGATGATGTTAAAAAATCCCAGTTAATTGAATCTTTTCTTATTAATTTTCCTGTAATGCCAATTGTTCTCTATGAAAGGTCAGATCATACACACGAAGTTATTGATGGCAAGCAGAGGTTAAAAGCAATTGTCGATTTTTACACTAATCAATTAGTTTTGAGCGGGCTAGAAGTTAAGACAGAACTAAATGGATGCACTTATGCTACTCTTCCATATCATGCAAAGACAGTGCTGAGTGGCCATTCTCTATCTTTGATATCGATTATCCCTTCAGAGGATGCCAGCCCCGAAGAAATAGCAAAAATCATAGAGATTATTGCAGAACGCCTTAATTAAAGGGCTGCGATGGCGTACCAGATCATCAATAGGAAAAAGGAAGCCTTGGGCTAGCGAAAATGTGTTGGCAGCTATCAGTTAGCTAAACGCAGAGATTGTAAATTTATAGTAAACTATGTACAATAGAAGAGTAAGCGATCGCACATTCTGACTATCCCGATTAAAACCATCATGAAACTGCAACGTATTGAGGCAGGTGAATATCTTACTCCTGATGGCAGGTTTTATATCCGCAATACTTACTACTCCAACGGAATACCCGGACGGAGTAATACTAGTAAAGGATGGTTGATTGAAGATAAAAGCGGGCTTACACCGTTTCACAACGGTTATCACAGAACTAACATCAAACGTGTGGATACGCTGACCGAGGCAAAGGAAATTATTGCTTTGGTTATGGAGTGCGATCGCAAAGAGAAAATATTACGTGATACCGGATGGCGTAAGCAAGAAAACTGTCAACCTCCGGGTTTGTGTTGGCTATCTCCCTACACCGACAAGTTGTTAACCCAAAGTGAAGCACTGTTGGAACTGAGTTTGATGTCGTGACCAATAATCCTACTAATTGACACTAAAATTAAGGACTGCTATATGAAAAATTTTGTTGTAAAAGTATCAAGGAAAGAATATTTCGAGATAGAGGTGACTGCTGAAAATAAGGATGAGGCAGTACAATCTGCATTGTCTGGAGAACCACCTGATTGGAAAGTTGAAAGTGTAGAAGAGGTAGTAGATGAAGAAGAAGAAGTTAAAAAAAATGAGTTAATCTGACATAATTACAACTTCTCAAATAAATATTTACAATTTTAATTGATGAACACATTAGAACTAAAACCAGGGGATAAAGTAGGAATTTTTTACTATGACAGTGTGCGTATAGGTACTAAAGCTGAAATAGATGTAATTGAACGCATTTCCCCAACTGGACAAGTAACTCTCTCTAATGGAAAGCGCTATACATCCGATGGCAAAGAAATTGGTGCTGTAGAACCTAGTTACCTTTGGACTCTAGATAAAATACAACCAATCTTAGAAAAAATTGAAACTCTTGAGCGGCAGAAGGAAGCAGAACGACAGGCTTATTTAGCATCACCTGAAGGTAGGAGAAAACAAGCAGTGAATGATACTGTCAAAGCTGCGATCGCTGCACTTAATCAATACGGCTGGTATGCTGATGTTGATGGTCACATGGATGTGATGGAGTCCGAAATTGAGCAAGTTATCACAAAATATGTCAGCGAACATGAGCCAACTAACTAAATTAAGTTTCTTATGCTTAAAAATAAGATTCTATAATTGGCTGAAGAATGGGGGTATATTCTGGTTTACTCAGACTATTCTAGAAAAGCTCGGAGTAATGTTTGGATGCTAAAAGTACCAACAACAACTTTCAAAAATCGTCCTGAGTTAACCAGAACTTTAAAAGTCTTAGAAGACAATGATTTAGAACAACTGTTAGATAAAACTAAAAAATATTTTGCAGGCAGTGAATCTCCTATAAAAGTAATCCTTCGTGATAAAAAATGCTCTGGCAGTGAAAATGACAAAGAACTATTTACCATCTAAATAATACTAAAAACTTTGACTGATGTACTACGGATATCGCTGTTATACCAAAGAAGATAAGCCTTTAGGTTGGCTATACACATTTAGCTGTGATACTGAATATGCTTTTACCAATACAGATTTACATTGGTGCAAGCGCTGGAAGACTGAACGGGGTGCAAAAAAACATTTTGATAATTACAACAACCGATGGCAGTTCAAAAGTCAAGGAGGCTATCTCAAAATTGAAGTTATGCCAGAGTTTTCTGAATCCAAGTCGTCTGCTAAGTCTAATCAGCAGCGATGGAATGAAGCCAATCGTGATGCACTTTACCAAGCTCAAAAAAATTATAATCAGAAGCGTCCTATAATGTCATTTCGTCCAAAAGCCAAACTGTTGGAATGGCTGGATGAGGAACGCGAAACTGATGACGATGGTGAACTAGAAACTGATGCAGCGCTGTTGAATCGAAAGTTAGAAAAACTAAAGAATTTAGAGCAACAAGGATTTTAAGACAGTGAAAGCAGAAGATTTAAAAAATTTAATTATTAGTATTATTCAAGAAAAGCCTAGATTTTTTGACCATGTTTGTACTAAAGATATCAAAGCTCTACTATTAGAACATTATAATATTTCTGTGACTGAGAAAATGATTATTAAAGTGATGATGCAAGTAGTAGAAGAGGGGGTAGGTAAATTTGGTGGCGATGGTTACGAGTGTGGGGATGGTAGTACACTAACATGGGCTGATGAACACGCAGTAGCTGGGTCAAAACTGACAGGAGTTCATAAGTATTGGTGGTTTAATATTTAGTTAACTTTAATTAAATGAATCTTAAATAAAGAATTTAATAATGAATAATCTAGACCGTCTTTTGACGATATTAAAAGAACAAGCAGACTTGATTGATCAACTTAACACACGTTCTAACTTTCAATACAAAAGTACACAACGATTAGTTTTAGAACATGGACAGCCTTTTGTAACAAAGGTCAAATCACCATTTAAAGGTGAACTTAAAGCTTGCTTTGAAAACTGCTTAAAAGGATTGTTGAGGTATCCAAACCTAAACTACTGTGAAGGCTTTGCTATTAGTGAGGATATTGATATAGCTGTATCCCATGCTTGGCTGATCAATAATGATGGAGAATTAATTGATCCAACTTGGATAGGTGAGCGGTTTAAAGGTAGTGCTTATTTTGGAGTAGTCTTCACCGATGATTTTGTAAGGGAAATAGCCCAAAAGACTAAATGCTATGGAATCCTAGATAACGATTTCATGAATGAACACCAGCTATTACGAGAAGGATTTCCACCTCACGCACTACTTACTGAGGCGATAGACGCTCAATGATTAGTGCGTAGGCGCAGCCCGCCGTTAGGCATCGCCCCCACACCATTCTTAGAGGAAAACCAACAGCGTAGGCATAGCCCGTCGTAGACATCGCATACAAAAGAGCTTGGTCATCTCAGAGCCAAGCTCTTAGCTATCTCAATCAATCATTGGAGGTAGAGAAGTTTCAGACTATGCAGCAGATTGTTCAAGATTAACCTTGACGACTTTGTTCTTTTCTTGCTCAGTTTTTGGCAGTGTCAAATTCAAAATGCCGTCTTTATAATCTGCGGTGACATTGGTGTTTTGAACCTTAGCAGATAGTGGAATTACACGTTGGAATTTACCATAGTAGAATTCACTTCTTGTAGTGCCATTGTTTTCGGTTTTAGTTTGGGACTTGCGCTCGCCACTAATGTGAACAGCGTCTTGGGTGACTTGAATATCTAAGTCTTTAGCTTCCAATCCTGGCAGTTCTAGTTTGAGATGGATCGCATCATCATTTTCTTGCAATTCAGCCGCCGGAACTTTGATAAAATCTCTGTCAAACCGTGCAGATGGGACTCTGGTATCTCCAAATAAGCCGTTGATGTGACGTTCTAAAGCGTTCAAGTCTTGCCAGGGGTTGTAACGAACTAGTGCCATAACTCTTTCTCGGAAAAATTCAGCTATTGTTTAATCGTTTTTGCACTTGGGTTTGTGCTTATGTATTTATAATAAGTATGCTTAAAACTCCTGTAAATTCGGTTCTCATCACCTCATACAAGGATGATTACCGCACTAAAGTAGACCTAAAATAAGATTACGGTTTACTCGATTTTTGCGGTTCGGTAAATCAGAATAAGAACTATTAATGTCACTAATAATCAACTAATAAATCTGCTGTTGAAGGGGATAGTACAGTTAGGCATTGCTTATATTTCCAAAACAACAATCACACTCGCTTTACTCGCTTCGCCATCGCACTCTTCAATAAGCATTTCGATTTAGTCATCAGGAAACTGCCAAGATGAAATACTTTCTACATCTTTGCTACTACATTTAATACAAGTAACATCAAATGCTGAATCCATCCACTCATAATCGCAAGCACGACAATGACAGAAAATATTATTACGGTTGGCATTTTTTATACCCTGATGCCATTGCTGTAGTTGGTCAGGATTTTGAAAAGGTAAATTATCAGACATTTTAATCACCACGAAACACCCTACTTAAACGGCTGCCCCCACCGCTCCCAATTTTCCTTGTTGAACGGCGATCGCCACTTTTGAATCAGGCTCAACTCTAGCGCCTGCCGTGCGCGTCGTTCAACTGGAGCATCCCACCAAAAACCAATATTAACTGCCGTCTCTATCTGATAGCGATAATGTAAGTCTCGGTAACTGCTGATGTAATCTTTACAGCCATGAGTCCCACGCCAGCGTTTGTTACTACGACAGGTTTCGCCAATATAAAGTAATAGGGAAGCAGCACTATCAATCACAAAATACAAAGCTGCTTGACCAAAATCATCTGGCATCCGGTAAAAAGCCATTGGTTGTAAATGTAGCGTAAACGGATCAATCCGGTCTGGGTCGCAGTGGTTGGGTGCAATGTCGAATAATGTCGCCTGCTGCACTGGCTTGGTTTCCCTCACTCGTTGCTGATAGTCCAAAATTTGTGTTTTCCACTTCAGCAGGGCATCAGCACTCATCACCAGCGCCTCTGCTCTATGTGCTGGTGTGGGTTTCACTTCTGGAAATAGGTTTAGTTGATTGGGTTCCAAGGGTATTACGGGAGCGTGCCGACTAGCTGATTATCCCCCAAAACTGAATCGAGTAAACCTGTTAACGGGTTTTGGCGATTCGCAGAGATTAAAGAGTTACGGCAAAGCAATAACCAGTTAGAACAAGTTAATAACCAATTAGAAACAACTAACCAACAACTACAACAGGAGAAAACTGCAATGTCAGCCACACATCTTCCCCAAACAGTTACCCTCAATATCACTGAGTTAGATTCTTGGCTAGAGAAAAAAGTTATTGAGGTAGTGAACAAGGTAACTCACGGGGGAGCAATAGCACCTGCTACTACTGCCACACCTGCCAAGGTAACACCCATCAAAGAAGAGATTGACTGGCAAGCCAAGACTGATGCTGAGGTCTGGGGAAGTAAAGCAACCTTAGCAGCTGTAGAAAAAATCCGCAGGTCTTATCAGGCAATTTGTTTGTATAACGATACTGTGGCAACTGGGGAGGGCGATCGCTTGGCAGTGACTAACCAAGCACTCAGGGATTTATCGGGCTGTAATGGCTTGGTGATACGCGATTGGATTGAGGCCCATAAGGATGAAATAATCAGCCATAACGCGAAATTCGGCATGGAGAACAAGAAAGACCCCAGTAACCCTGCCAGCTATGCCAACAAGGGCAAGGACACAGATAAAATTCTCTTGCTGATAAATGAAGAATTTCTAAGTGGTGAAGGCTTTAAGTCAGGGAGGAATTAAAGTTATTTTCCCCTTACAAACTAATTACATAATCACCACTAAGTTTATGTAATTAGTGGATTTTAAATAACAAAATTGTATGCCAAACTACATTTGCTTCAGACTATGCCTAGACTAAGCTTGGACTAAGCCTAGACTAAGCCTAGACTAAGCACAGGGAATCAGTTTTTCAAGAAAGCAAGTTTCCTAAACTAAGCTTGGACTAAGCCTAGACTAAGCCACAACTTAGCGCTCTTAATCACTATTTTTTGCTGTCAACAATTCTTCGATTAGAGAATAAAATAACCGTACCCACTACGCTTATTTTGGGTAACTTCAATTTCAGCCATTTTTGCATGGCTTTTGAAGCGAAAAAATGAAAATTTGGGATAAAAAATTATTTTAGCAGTATTGGGTGGGATGGTTGACGCGATTGCAATCAGCTAAAATTGACTACAAAAGAACGACAAAAGAACGACAAAAGCGGATCAAGTTTCACAGATGGAATGACAACGCCCATTCACCCAATCCCTAATCTCCAATGTCTAATAGGGCCGCCAGGGGAGTAGAGCGTAGGATGACTACGGGC
>NZ_JADEXU010000209.1 GCF_015206895.1 Nostoc sp. LEGE 12450
TGTAATCAATGGCGTTCAAGCTAGAGGGGAAAAAAGCAATTACAGTACACGACGTGTAAAATTTAATTCTAAAAACTCTGGTTAAAATTCTGTTACATAGCGGAAAATTTTAGCACCCACTTACTTACTGGTGGGTTTCTCCTCCCAGAAAGCCATAAAAACGTTCAAAACCGCGACCGAGAGGCCAGCGATCGTAGGGGCCGGCGGCAGAAAGCTGGTGTGAGGGTGTTAAATGCCATTTCCCGATCGCATAGGTGTTATAACCCTTCTGTAGTAATATCTCCGAGAGAAACCCATTTTCAAAGGGAATATTCCCATTACCACCGGGATAACCGGTAGAACCTTCTGTAATGCAGGACATGGCATTGGAATGGTGATTGCGCCCAGTCAGCAGACAAGAACGGGTGGGTGAACACAACGCTGTCGTGTGTAAATTGTTGTAGCGCAAACCATTGGCGGCTAATGCATCTAGGTTGGGTGTTTTGATCGGACTTCCGTAACTCCCAAATTGCCCAAAGCCCGTATCATCGAAGACGATAAATAGGATGTTTGGTGTACCTTCTTTGGCTCGCAAAGGTTCTGGCCAAGCAGGACTGGATTTATCAACTGTCCGTCCTATCACACCAGGGAAAGTATTTCCGGATTTGTATTCACGCAGAGACATAAACCAAAACTCCTTATCTAGGTTGAAGGGTGGCTGACTCATAACGCAATACGGTTCAGTTAAGGCTAAAACTCTGTTACCAAAGTCAATTTTTTAACGAACCGCCTTCTCTACGAGAGGCTTCCGCCAACGCGCAGCGTCTCGTAGAGAAGACGCAGAGGACGCAGAGAGAAAAAAGAGATGCTTAACCCAAGCGTATTGACTCATAACGAGTTAATTTCCCTACTCAATCCGGCTAATCTGCGCTTATTCCAGATTGAGTAAGGAACACCTACAAAAGCTCCCAAAATTACATAAGCTACTAGCGTCGGAATCACCTGCTGCTGTATATGATTCAAAATAGCGATAAATAAAGCTAAACCAAAATTGCGAGCAATACAGAAAATCGCTAAGATAGACCGCATATCATCATCAAGTCTGCCTAAAACGTGTCCAATTCCTAGAGAGGCAATCACCATAATCGCGATCGCTACGAGTGGTAATTGCCAAACTCTGGAAAACAGTGGCAACCCTAAGATGCACGCTAAAATAACCAGTATTGAAAAGACACCATTAGCAATAAAAATCAAAGGTTTGGCAATCTTTTCGGCAAATGTAGGAGCGAACTTTTGAATCAAAAGACCGAGACTGACAGGCAATATCTGTACCATAATGACTTGTCGGGCAACTTCTAAAATCGCCACCTTTTGTGAAATACTCTCAAATAAGGCGGCGAAAATCGCCAAGGTGAGGGGAGTAACAAAAACCGCAAGTATTGCCAGGGTTAGCTGAAGACTCGCTGCGTAGGATAAGCTGCCTCCAGCCCTTTGCGTTCGCTTTGTGCTTAGAGGCGCACCTGGTGAAGCTGCCAACAAGGCCAACCCTATCATCACTTCTGATGGTAAGTTAAACAGTTTCAGCAAGAAAATAACCACTAGAGGAACTAGCACAATAACGGCTAGAAGCGCACGGAATACTAAGGCAGGTTTTCGCCAGAAGGAGAGCATTTTTTCAAAAGAAAGGTTGCTCCCGATGGCTAACATCAGAGAAAAAATAGTGATTTTAACGAGAATCAATAGTAAAGGATGATCCATGCCTTTAAAATGGCTAATACTGGGTATGGCCAAAAATAGTTAGCAGATAAGCGATCGCTTCCAAAGTCACAAGTTATGTAATTGGAATTGTCATTTAAAATTTGGCAAAATAAGCTAATCGGCATTTAAAGTGTAATAGAGTCCCTGTTTGCCTTGTTTCTTTACTCTTAATGACTAACTCGCCCTGATTCAATAGCTTATCTAGTAAAGATTTCAACTCATCTACTGATTGGAATAAACGACAAGCAATTCATTCTTTACAGAAATACCAGACTAATTTAATGATGTTGTAAGCCGGATTATATGCGGGGAAAAATTTTAGTAGAAAGTTATTGAGTTCTTGGGTAACTAATCTAGCAATATCTTTACGTTGATGAAAACTAGCATTAGAGACTTGCAGAGAAATAAGATACTAGCTAATGTAAAGGTTTGCCACTCAAAGTGGGTGTAAATGGTGGCTAGGCGGTTAAATTATCTGGCTGATGATTATCCCACTGCTGACAACCAATCACAGAAGACGGATTTGCACCCCGGCGCGAAGTTAACAACCACGCATAATGAGTGTATTTGTTTGAGATGATGAAAATTTTACAAATTGTTTTTGGTTTAAGTGAAGCGGAGAATTCAAAGCCTCTCTCCTAAAAAAAAGATAGGTTTGTGAAATGCCCTAAAATTACTGATTATGCGTTGAAAATTTACCATGCTATTTGATGCGTTTAAAAATCGTAAATCTCATAAAATCGAATTCATTAAGACTGACCCAACCTGGCGCGTAGCTTGGGGAATAGTTGATGAAAGTTATGAAAATATAGCTTGGCGAGATGAAAAATTTTCTGTAGTTTTACCACGTACAGCTTCTGGATTTCTGACGGAGAAATTAGCAATCAGCTCTGGAGGACGATTTGTTGTTGTTGGTGATGTTTGGTTAACTAACCAAGTGCAATTACTGCAAAAGTTAGGGATTGAACCGGATAGCTTTCAAGGAAGTTATCTGCAACTAGTTGCCAATCTTTGGGAACGATGGGGTTTTGAATGTCTTCACCAACTTGTGGGGATGTTTGCGCTAGTGGTTTGGGATAGAGAAAGACAAGTATTGAAGTTGGTTCGCGATCGCATCGGTGTTCGTACCCTGTACTACACTACCACTGGTTCAGTTCGTTGGATTGCGCCTCAACTGAGAACTTTATCACCTCACCGTTCATCTGATTTAGATTTGGTGGCGTTGCGAGATTATCTATGTTGTGCCTTTGTTCCAGGAGAAAGAACGCTTTGGGAACAGGTGCGAGAACTACGACCTGGAACCGTTTTAGAATTTCCCGACCACAAAGTTGAAGCTTACTGGCAGCTTCAAGAACAGATTGTAGCAATAGATCAACCTTTAGCATGGCATGGCGATCGCTTGCGAGAACTCTTAGACCAAGTTGTTCAAGAATATTTACCACCAGCCGATGAACCCGTTGGCGTTTTTCTTTCTGGTGGTTTGGACTCTAGCGCTATCACTGCTTTAGCAACAAAATTCCACAAAGCACCAGTTCATACCTTCTCGATTCATTTTGGTTCCGAATGTCCCAATGAGTTAGAATTTTCCAGTCTCGTTGCATCCCATTGCCAAACGCAGCACCACATTTTGGAAATTACTTTTAAGGATATGTGGTCACGTCTGCCAGAAACAATGGCGTATTTAGATGACCCCATTGGCGACCCACTGACTGTTCCCAACCTCTTGCTGGGAAGACTGGCGAGAGAAAACGTAGAAGTAGTTTTAAATGGTGAAGGTGGCGACCCCTGTTTTGGTGGGCCAAAAAATCAGCCAATGCTCATCAATAGTTTATATGGCTCTGTCACTAATCAGGATGCTTTGCAAGCTTATTTAATTTCCTTCCAAAAGTGCGCTGTTGACTTACCACAACTTTTAAAACCAGAAGTTTTGACAGAGGTACAAACAGCACCTTGGGTTTTTGAAGAAGATTTATATTCCCAAGCCAGCTATCTGAATCGTTTGATGGCAATGAACATCAAGTTTAAAGGCGCTGACCAAATTCTGACGAAAGTCAGTAACTTGACTCAAGCAGCTCTTTTGCATGGTCGTTCTCCCCTATTTGACCAACGAGTAGTAGACTTAAGCATGGAAATACCTCCAGAGTATAAGCTTTCTGGAGTGGAAGAAAAAGCAGTTTTGAAGCAAGCGATTAACTACGGTACGTCTTTAGCGATCGCAAATATTCTACCAGAGGCAATTATTCATCGTCCCAAAAGTGGCATGATGGTGCCTGTGCAGTTAGGATTTCGGAAATATTGGCAGCAAGAAGCTAGAGATTTATTGCTTAATCGGAATGCAGCTATCACTCCTTACTTGAACCAGTTACCAATTCGTAATTGGTTAAACTATCAAGGAGATACTTGGAGTCGTTATGGAGTAAAGCTTTGGTTGCTTGCAAGTTTAGAAATTTGGTTACAGGTGAATCAAAAAGTGCGGTAGTAAAAACAAAAAATGAATACGCGATAACTACAGCCAACTTTGGGAAATAAATAAGTTTGTAGTAAAAACTTGAGTTTTTGTATCAATAAACACAAAAAAACTTAATACACAATAGCAGATTTCTGTCGTACTGCACTAGCCAATAAAATATTTTTTTTACTACAATATGAACTTCTTCTGGAATTATAATTTTCTGCTGTGTATTTACACGTAGATAACAATCAAGTCTAGAACTCTAATACAAATTACAGACAACAAAATAATGACACAACCTAACCCACAAGACAAAAACAGCTTTCTTTACCCTCGTAGTCGATATTATGGTAAATTCCAGCCAGAGACTTTAGCATTTAATGCCAACCTTCAAGAATTTGCCCAAAGAATTACTTATATCTCTTGTCTAGAAACAGGGGGAAAACTATCCCCAGAAGAAGCTTACGATCAAATTAGGGGGCTTTGGAAACAGTTGAAACATAGCAAAAAGGAACTGTCTATTGGCGTAAATAAATGAAAACTAGTTTTTGAGCATTGGCTATGGGCAATAACTACCAATCCTCCATGCCCAATGCCCAATGCCCAATGCCCAGTTAATTAGCTTCCAGCAAAGTCCAGAAGTAGCCATCTGGTGCAATGAAAGAGAAACCTGTCTCGCCAAACTCATTACTAATAATATTTGTAATTTTTTGCACAGTACTTGCTTGAATGCGATCGCAATACTGTTGTATTCCCTTAACCCGATAGGTATATAAAGACATACCCAAGCTACCTGGTTGGGCTGCCTCAAAACGCGATTCTAAATTAATAGATTCTGGGAATCGAACAATATAAAGCCTACCACTGCGTGCAGCCATCAGGTCAGACTTAGAAGAACGCGGATCGTCAAAAGCAGTAACAATAAACTTTTCACCAGGGTTAAGGTCAAAAATATCTCGGCCTGCTGGCGAAGATTCATAGCTAGTTTCGACATCATCACGCACACGCAGCAAACCTAAAACTTCCTCGTAAAACTTGAGTGTTTCTTTGCTGTCATCTTGAGAGATGATTCCTATATGAGTAAACTGACTAGCCTTGAGAGCAGCATTATGATTAACTTGTCCGTAATGCGGTAGTGTATAGCCAAAGCGTTGAAATAAAACTTGTCGAGCTAACGGTTGAAGTAGCAGCATTTCTCGCACACCAACTGCTGACTCAACAAAAGGACGGCTTTTCCTCTCTTTGTTGTAGATGACTTCCCAATAAGGATTAGAGTGCCTAATAGGAAAACCTGCGGCTTTTGCATCCTCTATATGATTTAAGATACTTAACACATCGGTCGTTAAGCTTGTCGCCCAGCGATTTCCCTTAATTTTCATCGATGCTATTCCCAAACCTTCATGGGTAGGGTTTTGCCAAACCATCAACCGAATCAAACCATGATCTGAATTTTGATGGTAGAGGCGAATTGAGCGTAAAGACGAATTTACTCCATATAATTGATAGGCTATATCTGCGGTTAATTCACCCACTTGACCAATACGATAGCCAAATTGCTCCCAATACTGAATTGCAGAAATTGGTTCTGGAATGCCGATACAGACTTCATAGATACCTTCAATTGCGGTTTGTTGTTCTTGAGCCATAACAATTTTGGATTTTAGATTTTAGATTGGTCAAATTAATAAAGCTTTCGGAAAGATATCTTAGAAAGAATCCGAAAAGCAACAATTTTATGTTGTAGCTTATGATGTACCTAGAAAAGTGAGTATAGAGTTCTTCTGATTGCACGTAATCAAGATCAAGAATCGCCATCAAGTTTTTTTAACAGGAGTTAAGCGATGACGCAGCGACTGACTCAAGAGCAATTAGCACAAATAGTCACAGAAGTAGAAGGTCTGCAAGTGCGTCGAGAAGCGGAACTAGACCAACAGCAGGTTAGAGAAATTTTACAGGAGTTGAATTTACCGCCTGAGTTACTAGATGAAGCGCTGATTCAGTTAAATCGCCGCCAAGCGCTGGAGGTAGAGCAACGCCGCAATCGATGGATTACCTCTGGAGTTGTGGCATTCTTAGTGATACTGAGTGCATCTACAATATTTTTCATCCAGCGACAGAATTCTGCACTCTCTCGTGTTTCTGCTCAACAAGACCGCATCACCTTGGTATCAAATACTGGCGGTGACTTGAAGACAATTTCCCGCCAAACCAATCCAGAAATTTTTTACCATGTCACTTTAAAAGATGCACCCTTGGGTAAAAAGCTGGCTCTCTCCTGTAATTGGATTGACCCAAGTGGTCAAATTGTCAAGCAGAACAGTTATCAAACCCGCGAAATTAATACGTCTGTCTGGGATACGCAGTGCCACTACACGATTAATCCGGCTGCAACTGTTGGCAATTGGAAGGTGCAGATGTTGCTGGAAGGTCGGCAGATTAGTGATGAAACCTTTGAAGTGAAATAGTCCAGATGGGCAACATCCCGCATCACTTTCTTGGCTATTGGGGTTATGGCGCTCAACATGAGTTGGAGGCGCTGTTAAATAGCGTTCTGAAAAATCTCTCTCCAAACCTCTCCCCTACAAGGGGAGAGGCTTTGAACTTTCCCCCTTCCCTTGCAGGGAAGGGGGTTAGGGGGTTAGGTCAGAAAAATAATTTCTCTCTACAAGAAAATTATCCTTTTCCTATTTGGAATGTTGTTCATATAGGAATTGATGGAAATTATCCACCGTTAAAAAATCAAATTGCTGCTATTTCGGCATCAGGATTATTAACTTCACCCGATGCTTGGGTAAGTCTCCAAGAAAATAACTGCCTAATTTTGGGTAGAGAACCTTTCGGAAAGATGCCCTTATATTGGACTCAGCAAGAACAAGTTATCTGGTTTGCATCACAACTGCAACTACTCTTACCGATTTTGCAACAGTCAGGAGTTAGCATTTCTGGGTTATATGGCTATAGCTGTTTTTCTTACGTTCCCACACCCTTAACCCCTGTTAAGGAAGTGTTTGCAGTAACGGCGGGAACTGAATTAGTTTGGCAGAGTGATTCTCAATCAGGTAAGCTGCAAACACCTAAATCTAAGGATATCCACTCGTGGCGGGAAGCCCCAATCCAGTTAACAAATGAAGCTACAGCAATTACCGAATTGCAAACTCTTCTTAAAGATTCCATTGAACGACAGATTGCCGATTTAAAGGATGAACCTGTTGCGGTATTTCTCTCTGGCGGACTAGATTCTTCAGTGGTGGCGGCGCTGCTGGTGCAAGCAGGGGTGAAAGTCCGCGCCTACACTTTAGATTTTGGTGACGTAGGTATTCCAGAATATCCATACTCTGAACAAGTTGCCCAGTTTCTCAAAATTCCGCTTATTAAAGTTGCAGTAACCCCAAGTTCTATCAAGAATGCCCTAATTCCTACTGTACAAGCATTAGATTTACCTTTTGGAGATGGGGTGTGTGTTCCGTTGTATCTCTTATCTCAAAGGGCGAGTCAGGAAACTCAGGTAATTTTTAACGGCGAAGGTGGAGATCAATTGTTTGCCGGTTGGACGAACAAACCTTTAATTGCCGCAGGTGTTTATCAGGCAGAAAATCCCACCGGACAGGAAACTTTTATCCAGCAATATCTCCGCACCTTTCACCGCCTTGGGGGATACGAATCTCAGGTTTATCAGCCAGAGGTCTATGCACAGATCCAAAATTTGCATCCTGAAGATTGGTTGTTGGCGGCTCTTAATCGTGATGAATGCCCATCTTTACTGCATCGCCTCCGACGTGCCAGTCTGATGCTCAAAGGGGCACAAAATATCCATCCCCGTGCGACTGCCTTGGGGTTTGCTCATGGATTATGGGTGCGATCGCCTTTTTGTGATTTACCTTTGGCTGAATGGACATTCCGCCTATCTGGAGAACTCTGTTTGCAAGGAGCTTGTGAAAAATATATCCTCAAGCGGGCTGTAGAAAATTGGCTCCCGCCTGAAATTGTTTGGCGGCAAAAACGGGGGATGGGGGTTCCCCTAACTTCTTGGTGTTTAAATGATTTTTGGCATCAGCTAGGCATCTGGCTCAATCCAGAAACACTTCGCACCAACAATCACTTTTATCCTCATATTGCGGCCCAAATCGTTGAAGGCAAACTAGGAGCAGCTATTCAAGGCAGGCGGATTGGTGAGACTCTCTGGTTACTTATTATGTGGCAACTTTGGCGATCGCATGTTTTAAATGAAGAACTAAGTAAACAGTCCCTGGATCATCCTTTTTGGTTACATCGTTGGCTATGGAGAAATTACAAGCGATGGCAAGGTTAGATAAAAAAGAGTTAGGAGTTAGGAGTCAACAATTAATCCCCTTGCCTCTCCCATTTTCTGGGGAACTTGCCCAGGAGTTGCTGAGTACTTATGGTTCTCCTCTTTATGTTTATAATGGCGATCGCTTGCGTGAAACTATTGAGCGCATTACTAAAGCAGTCAGTTATCCTCGCACGCAATTTCGGTTTGCAAGCGTTACTAATGGCAATATTGCGTTGTTAAAAATTTTTCGCTCATTTAGGTGGGGACTTCACGCTAACACCCCAGGAGATATCTACCTGGGATTGCAAGCTGGTTTCGATCCTAGTGAGATTGTTTACAGTGGTAGCAATTTGAATCGGGCTGAGATGCTACAAGTCTTAAATTGGGGAGTTACAACTCTCAATCTCGATAGCCTCGCTCAATTGCAGTTGTGCTGCGAAGTTTTGCCCAAACACAGAGAGAAATCTATTCGGCTGGGTTTACGCCTCAATTTGCCAGAAATTACCGGGGATAGCCGAATTGGTATGCGTCCTGAAGAATTTGGTGATGCGATCGCTTTAACTCGTGAGGTTGGATTAAAGCTGAGTGGTTTACACTTCTATCGAGGGACTGGAACTAATGCCACAACCGCTTTCACCCAGGTGATTGACACGGTAATCGCCACAGCACAACAGTTACCAGATTGGGAATATTTAGATTTTGGTGGTGGCTTTGGCTACCCATATCACCACAATAAAACAGCCTTTGACTGGGAAATATTTGGCGCTGAGTTAACCGAGAGAATCACTCATTTAGGGCGGAAAATTGATTTAGTGATTGAACCGGGACGAAGTGCGATCGCAGGATGTGCAACTTTGCTTGCTCAAGTTGTTTCTGTGAAATGGCAAGGAGAAAAACAGATTGTCGGAGTTGATAGCACCGTTGCGAATCTTTCAGTACCATCAGTACACGGTGGCTACCGCGAAATCGTCACCTGGAAGCAAGCAGACAATCTTCACTCTCTATTCACAACTGATATTTGTGGTAATACCACCTATTCACGAGATTATCTGGGTAAAAATTGCCAACTTCCAGCGTTAGAAATTGGTAATATCGTTGCCATTCTAGATGTCGGTGCTTATGGTTATGCTATGTCGTCTCACTTTTTACACCGCCCCAAACCTGCTGAAGTCTTGCTAGAAAATGGCACACATCGCTTGATTCGTCGGCGGGAAGACTACAGTGTTTTACTAACAAATCAGGTGCTATAGGACTCATATTTGATTGTGTGAAAAAAAACTCCATACAACTCAAAAAGCCTTCTTTCCTCTTGCTCTTACCTTCCCAACAATTAATAAATAACATTGGGCAACCATTATGAAGTGCATTAACTGCGGAACTGACAATAAACTAAAAGACCGGACAGCTAATCAAGGTCGGTGTATAAAATGCAATCATCCCTTTGCCTTTGAACCGACCAGTATGAGTAAAGTTAAGATTACTGATCCTTTTTTTGCAAAGGCGATCGCTGATATTTCTGCAAATAATACCTTATTTTTCACTCCCAAGCAGCTTTTTTACTTATTAGATAGCCGAGTAAAAGTCAAGTCTATTTCAATATTTGGTTTGTTGTTTATATATTTATTTTTTAATATTTGGGTGCCAGGGTTTATAGGTGGCTTTGCTTCGTTAGTGTTTGGTGCTAATTCTTGGTTAATAACATCAATTGTGTTTAATATATGCTTTTTATTGTTTTTATATAAAAAATCTATATCAAATAAAACAAATATTAACTCTCGCCAAAAATATGCTCGATGTTTCCAAATAATAGGAGGTATAATTATTGCTATGGGAATTTATGCCAGCTTAATTATATATAACTCGTTTAGTCTATTTGTCATCGCCGTTATTCTAGGGATGCTATCGATATACTGGGGAACTCGACAGCTAGGACAAACTAAATTTGCACAGGAGTTTTTATTTTCTCAAAATGATTTTCAAGGTTGGTTAAACCAATGGCAGAAAATCAATGGTTCAATTCTTAAAATCCTACCTTTTCCGCGTGAGGAAAATACACCAGCTACGGTTAATCCTGATGTGACTGCTTACAGTTTCGATAGATTAGTTGTTTGTGATACTGCTACCATTGCTCAACTATTAATTGCTAATAATTTTCACTTTGAAAATAACTGTGCAATTCTCAGCATTACTGGATATCCGCAAAGCATTTTTGACACCACAATGCAAATGCTACGCCGCAATCCTGATTTAAAAGTATATGCAGTGCATGATTGCAATCCACGAGGAATTGGTTTAGTTCATCGTCTTAAAACCAATGCTAGTTGGTTTCTCAATAGCGAGATTGCAATTATTGATATCGGATTAACGCCAAGTCAAATTATCGCTACTAAACGCGGAATGTTCATTCAATCTTCTCTAGATTCGGCGCAAGTAGCTAAACAATTACCTCAAGAGATTCGTCAAAGTTTGTCTGCTGAAGAATTAGCATGGTTAGAATCTGGAAAGTTTGTGGAATTAGAATCTTTCTCTCCCCAAAGGCTGATTAAAGTCCTGCAAAAAGGTATTGCTGGCAGTCGAAATCTAGAAAGTGATGACAGTAACTTGCTTTTAGTAGGGGATACTGGTAATGATATGTATGTTGTTCAAAGTTTTGGTTGATCTAGACAGAATGCGTAGGCGTAGCCCGTTGCAGACATCACATTTAAAAATATACAAAATTCCCCTTAGACTGGAAGTCCATTGCTCATAATAAAAGGTCGAATTCCTGCTAGAGAGCATTCAATACTTTTCGGGTTTTGGGGAAAAGGGGAAAGGGAAAGGGTTTGAATTTCCCTTTCCCCATTGCCCTTTAACCTTTTCCCAGACCAAAAGAGAGATTATTGGATTTATCCGAAAAGTATTGAGAGAGCATTCGCTTTTTCAGGAAAATTTTATACATCAATGGCAGTTTTGTGTATATTAGTTTACTTATTCCTAACCTTCTGTTAAATTAACCTTAATGTACGCCAAACCCATTGGTTTACTGTACTTGGGTTTTTAGCTACAAACATGGGTAGCCATCTAGCTCACTGGCAATAGGCGCAAAATTCCATTCTGTCTCTAGGAGGAAAAAGGTAATGGGGCCGATGTTTATTACTGCCAACGATTGGCCACATATAGCGTTTAGATTGTCTTTGGCGCTTCTGGTTGGTTGCCTGATTGGATTTAACCGTCAGCAAGGGGGTAGACCAGCAGGGATGAGAACATTTATGCTCGTGAGTATGGGAGCAGCACTATTCGTAATGATTCCTTTGCAGGCTGAGGGCGATAGTCCTTATGCTGCCACCAATGCATTGAGTCGCACCATTCAGGGTGTAGCTACCGGGATAGGATTTCTCGGAGCCGGATTGATTTTACAAGAGTCTCCTAGAAAATCTGCGACACCAAAAGTAAAAGGTTTAACTACAGCCGCCTGTGTCTGGACTGCGGCCGGTTTGGGGGCTGCGATTGGTTGTGGTCTGTGGCAAATGGGATTATTAGGAGGGCTACTGACCCTAATTACCCTCAGTGGGGTAAAGCGACTCAATCGCGCATTTGTATTTTTGACGAATCAGGGTAAACAGGGGACTACTCAGGAGTTAACAACCACCTCTGATGAAGATGATGATTGAGCGTCCCTACACATCCAGGTGTATTCAAAATCAAGTCAAGTTGATTCCGATTCCTTACAGTGTTTGATTGCAGAATAATTTTTTGTTTCTTAGCTAATTTTAATCACTTTATCAGCGCTAATTCAGAGCGATCGCTGATTATAGTGATTAAGTAGGGAATTCCGTACTGGAGTTGATTGCCCAGTTAACCGGAAAATAGAAAATAATAGATATATGGACAAACGCTATTTTTTACAGGCTAGTGTGGTAATAGTCGGCACAGCATTGTTATCAAGGTATATCAACTGGGGGGCAAAAGCGGTGACAACATCTAATAGTGGATTTGAAATTACCAAACCAGAAGAAGAGTGGCGCACGATTTTAACGCCAGAACAGTTTAATGTATTGCGTAAACACGGGACTGAACGCCCTCACACCAGCGCATTAGATAAGGAGTATGACAAGGGTACTTATTATTGTGCCGCGTGTGAACTGCCACTGTTTACCTCTGATACCAAATTTAACAGTGGTACTGGTTGGCCAAGCTTCTTTAACCCGATTGAAGGTGCGATCGCTACTACTGTAGATAAGTCGCTATTTATGAGCAGAACTGAAGTACATTGTAGTCGTTGTGGTGGTCATCTTGGTCATGTTTTTGATGACGGCCCTGCACCCACAGGCAAGCGCTACTGTATGAACGGTGTTTCGCTGAAGTTTACTCCCGCCTAATTTACGCTTCACTCTAAGGTTGATACAAATAGGTAGCAGAGGGACAAGGAGGACAAGACGAATAAGGGAAAATGATTAAACAAGTCTC
>NZ_JADEXU010000020.1 GCF_015206895.1 Nostoc sp. LEGE 12450
CCTTACTTTTAATTACTGGCTGCAAAGGTGATAGTTAGGGACGGAGAGCGGAGGGGTTAATGCCTGCTTTGTGTGCTACTAATACGCCTACTGCTTCTAAATATGAGTTTACCTGTATAACTTTGATCCCCAACGGTTGGGGAGGAACTTTGATTAGAGTTTTATTTTCTTCTACTGTAATTATTTGGCATCGCCTTTGGCTTAAACTCAGTAAGGCACTGCTACCACAAGCATTTGCAGGTGCGATCGCAGCATCCACTTCATCTGCCCAAATATCTCCTTTTTCTGATGCAATCGCTCCTTTATCTATTATAAATTGTGGGGCACGACTTAATCCGACAAGGACGCAGGGCAAAAAGGTATAGCCTAATTCTTCGGCGGCGGAACGGGGAGATAAATCAGGTTGTGGGGGTTCGCTCAAAAGGGCGGGAGAATGGGCGCAAGGAATTTGAAAGGTTCGCACTAGCAAATGGCTAATTACGGCTTCTGCACCTGCTAGGGGATCAACGCCTTCACCCTGGCGATATTTTTGTACTGCTTCTGAGTCCATATCATCGGGGAAACGGGCAACAACTGCGATCGCTTCAGCACCCGCTTTTTTAATTAATATCTCGGCTGCCCGTAATAAACTATCCGGGTTGCCAATTGTTCCCCAACTAGCTCCCGATGCTGTAGTCCGCAATTCTACATTTAATGGTGCATCTGTAATTACATAATCTGTTAAGGTCAATCCCAGAGTTGCTCTGACTGCATCGGCTGCTTGTATATGCCGTAGCCGCAACTCTGGCTCAATAGCTTGGTCTAAAAGCAAACCTACTTTGTTGTTGCGGACTGGACGTAAACCCCAGCATCCAGAGGCGAATTTGTCAAGCCCGTAACCTTCAACATAGAAAGCGTTAGGAAGATTCCAGTATAAACTTGCACCATTCAGGACATTGGGGTGAGTAATTAGGCGATCGCAAACCTGTGCGATAACTTTGGCAACAGGTAAAGCATCTCCTGCATAACCCCCAATGGCAGCCCCAATGCCAGTTGGTACGATTAAGATAGCGGTGTATGGACGCATATTGAGTTATGAGTTATGAATCAGAAGCCATCAAATACTAACTCCTATACCAATGATTTATGGGGAAAACTATGGAGTTCATTTTCCTGCTAAAACTATTATTGCTTGGCAATAAGTGGAAGATTATCCCCAGTTGGAAGACCTTGTAGCCTTGGTTTATGGTTGGGATAAATTGGGAAATGAAACGCTAGAAGATGAAGTGATTGAGCGATTGGGTTTTGAGGATCTGGATGATTTTTGCGATCGCATTACACCTGTAGAAGGAGATAAACTAGGGGGTTATCCAGAATGGGTACAGGGAATGGAATGTCCTGGCTGTCTCATTTGTCAGAAACCTATGCGTCAGGTTTTTCAACTGGCTTCTAAGGATAATATCCCTTATTCGTTTGGAGATATGGGTACTGGACACATTCTTCAGTGCAAGTCACACAAGCATGAGTTTGTGTTTGTTTGGGCTTGCAGCTAGGAAATCTTTATGAGCCTGATTATTAATTTACTATAAGACTCATATTTGATTTTTGAAAAAACAACTCAAAAGCCTTCTTTCCTATTGCCTATTGCCTCATTCAGAAGCTACAAGCAACCCATATTTTATATTTTATCACTGTTACAATGCCTGTTAGCGCAGATAAATAAACCAGATTGTGAAGTTGAAATTTTTTCAACTTGCTTCGGAGCTTTTATTTCAGTAAAAAGCTGAATTCCTTGATTAAAATTAAATTTACTTTCATCAGTCTTTGCCATCTTTTTATAAGTTAAACCTAATTGATAATAAGCTTCAGCTAGATCGCACTTAGCACCTATTTTATCCAACAGTTCGATTGCTTCTCTATGATGAGCCAGGGCTAATTCAAAATCTGCTTGTTGTCGATTTATTTCTGCTAAACCATTGAGTGTTTTTGCTTTCACCTGCATATAGTGGCTTTCTTCCGCAAAAGTTAAAGCTTGGTGTAATATTTGATTTGCTTGATAGAACTCTCCTAAATTGACGTATGTTTGACCCAAAATTTGCATGAAATAGACAAATCTCCCAGTTTGTTCTACCAGTTTTTCGTTAGTAATATTCTGATAAGCTACATCTGCTAATCCAAAGGAGGCATCACGCAAACCTAAATAAGAATACACCAAAGCTAAACAAACTGATGCTTTCTCTGCCCAGCGATGATGCTCGGTATTTTGAGCTAAATAAATTACTTGTTGAAATAACTTTGCGGCTGCCTCTAGTTCCCACAAATCTATCTTGTAAAGACCAATACTTAATAAAGAATCTACCTCTAGCATCCTCAGATAGTAAACTGGATGTTTATTTTCTGGCTGAGGTATAAGTGATTTTAGTGCTTGAGTTGCCAAAGTAATAGTCTTTTCTTGACAAGCGATCGCTTTACTAATTTTACCTGTTATCCAATATAGATCGCCCAGTATATTATAGAGTTCGCTGAGGTTTTGGTTATTTTCCAGATTGTTAACAACTTGATTAATTGCCGCCAGTATCGGTTGAATTAAACCCATCCGATACAACGTACTACCAAGAGGCAAAAATTGTTGCCATTGATTATTCCGGCTTTTTAAAATTACCTTACCTGCTAACTCAAATTCATTAATTTCTATATAATGATAATATGCTTCCAGAGCTTGCAAAGCATCTTTAAAGGTTTCAATTTGTTTAATACTAGCTGTCCAAAATTCTGCGGCTTTGTGATTGGCAATTCTCCATTCATCGCTGGGGCGTAAACGTGCGATCGCTTCAGCACGAATCACCGGATGCAGCCAATATTCGCCTTTATCGCACTCCACTAAAGACCGATTTCTCAAGGAGGCGATAATTTGCCGATGTTGTTCGGGTGGAACATCCCACAATAAGCAAAATAACCCCTGTGATGGGATGGTGGGTATATCTTGGTAACGATAACATCCCAAACGGCAAAGCAGGCGATACGCTTGGAGATCGAGGGCTTGCAAACGATTGATTTGACTAACCGCTAAATTTTTTAAGTCCGTTGCGGCTAAAGGATCGGCATGATTTTCTTGCCAATAAAGAACCATGTCACCGCCAAAATCCTCCTGAATCGAACCACAGAGAATTCCCATTGCTTTAGCATTACCGCCATAGGTGCGATGTATGATTTCCAAGGTTGGCGAGTCGATGGCTAACCCACGGTTGCTAAAAAACTTTTGCCATGCGCTTTGATCCAAACCAGGAAGCCGATAGTGATTCACATTCAACCCAGGTTCACAAAGGCGATCGCGGCTAGTAATTAGAGTAACAGATTGCACTCTGGCATCAGCTAACACCCGCAATAGTTCTACATAGTTGCGGTGAGAAGCAATCAACCCACCTTGTTGATCTAATGCAGGTTCGAGATTGTCAATTAACACCCCAATGCGCCGATTGTGAAGTTCGCGCTTGAGTCGCCCCAATGTAACCCCGAATTCTACCCCAGGTTCTTGAGCAAAGTCTTGTTTGAGCCATTCTTCTACAACTCGTTCGGCGGGGGTGATATTCTGCGTTTCCTTTGCCATCAGCAGTTCTAAAACCAAGTCAAATTCTTGATGGAGATATTGCTGCGCTAGAGTGGTTTTCCCTAAGCCTCCCTCACCTTGGATAACAATGACTTTTGATCCTTGATTTACCAAAGTATTCAGGTGAGCGATCGCTTCTGTTCGCCCAATAAAATTGGTATCCTCTAATTTTGGGGTGGGTTGTGGCGATCGCGAATAATCAATCAGACTTGATGATATTGCAGTCGTTTTTCTCAGAACCCGTTCCAAAGTAGCACGACAATTACTTTTGGTAATCTTTTCTCGCAATACTTTAGAAAGCAACTTCCATAACTGAGAACCAGCATCCTTGGCGTGTCCTTCGGTACAACCGTAAGAATGAGCGATATCCAAGTATTTTCTACCCAACCAAACTTGCACAAGAATCACTTTTTGCAAATCGCTCAACCGTTCCCCTGTCTGCGGGGGAATTGTGGCATCTAACCATGCTAATGCTGCTTCAGCGTCCATTGTGTAACGACGAGGGGAGTTCAGATTTTAGGGACAACTATAAATTACTCTACAGTTATATTGCTAAAGTTTTCGGATAAGATTCTGTAAATCCGACTTTTTTCCCGACTTTTGCAAACTTTATTCAAAATTCAGCCGCAATTTTCATTGCTTCTTGTGAGTGCAACTAATGGAGTCTCTTGCAAAAGCCACTTAATCGACCCAAAAAATTAATTTAGCATCACTAGTTTTTTAATACGTTTGTCAATTAGCTCAATCTTGTAATAGTCAAAATGAAAGTTCTATGATTGTTAAAATACATTATTGGAACATCATTGAACTGGAACTTCACTCATTACATACTAATAGTCGCTTGTCGAAAAAAAAAGATTAAAGAGATAAGTTTAGAAATTTGTATTACTTAAATGCCTTGAATAATCTTTTTTTAACCTCTTATTAATTTGGAAAACCTGCTCCTCCTAGATAATTAAGGCTGGCTATTTGTAACAAATTAAGCCTCGTTCAAAATATCAGGGAGTATACATTGAATATATCAAGACGGCAGTTTTTTACCCTGGCAGGGGCATCTGCTACAGGTGCTGTCCTTCTATCTCCTTTGCAAGCATTCTATGCTAAACCTGCGATCGCTGCGGGTCCCTACGGCAATTTAGTGACCGACCCCAACGGAGTATTAGATTTGCCAGCTGGATTCACTTACCGCAGACTCTCCGAAACAGGCCAAACGATGAATGATAGTTACCTAGTACCGGGTGGTCACGATGGTATGGGTGCTTTTGCCGGGTCTAATGGCAATACGATTCTAATTCGCAATCATGAACTCGGTACTTCTGGCAATGGTGTGGGCGCTCCTAGTGGCAGCAAGTACAACACAAATGGGAGGGGCGGTTGTACTAAATTGGTTGTTAATTCTTCCCGCAACCTGGTAGAACATCGGGGTGTCCTAGCGGGAACTATTCGCAACTGTGCTGGTGGCCCTACGCCTTCAGGGTCATGGTTAACCTGCGAGGAAACTTTTGAAACCAATAACGGCAAGAAGCATGGTTATGTTTTTGAAGTTCCCAGTAGTGCAAATACTTTTGTCACCCCCGTCCCACTAACCGCTATGGGGCGTTTTAATCACGAGGCTGCTGCTGTAGACCCCAACACAGGGTATATCTATATGACAGAAGACCGGAGTGATGGGCTTTTCTACCGCTTCATTCCCAACCAAAGCAACAACTTGAGTGCTGGCGGCACGCTATACGCTTTAAGGATTACGGGGTCGTCTGGAATCAACACAGCTACGGGTTTCCCAAAAAATACGCCTAGGGCGGTGAACTGGGTACAGATTAGCAATCCTGATCCCACATCTGATACTGTCAGAACAGCAGGGTATAACAGCGGTGCCGCCAGGTTTTCAGGTGGGGAAGGCATCTTTTATGGCAGTGGTTATGTCTACTTCACCTGTAAGAGCGGTGGTAGTTCTGGAGATGGGCAGATTTGGCGTTATTCGCCCACTAATAATACTGTTGAGCTATATATTGAACCCAACAATTCTGGTGTGCTAGACAATCCAGACAATCTTGTGGTTTTCCCCAACCGGGACATCTTCCTCTGTGAAGATGGGGATGGAACGGATTATATTCTGGGCATTACTCCCAGTGGCAGTCTTTATAAGTTTGCTAAAAATGCCCTCAACACATCAGAGTTCGCCGGGGTCTGCTTCTCCCCCGATGGTCAGACGATGTTTGTCAATATGCAGAGTCCAGGAATAACCTTTGCTATCTGGGGGCCCTGGTAACGCTACATCCTGTTTCAGCCTAGCTAGAGCGATCGCCCTGGCTAGGCTCAGACAACCATATTTGCTATAACCAACTTTTTCCCCGACTTTTGCAACCCCATCACATAAAACTGCCGACTTCAGCCGACTGACAAAACGAAGTGCGTAGGCGTAGCCAGCCGTAGACATCGCTTAGGCTATTGGGCAAAGTTTTGTACAGTGTGTTATTCCCTCACATCACAAACTAACCTTTTAAATAAACACAGAGAAATAATAGTTGTGTTTAATAAAGTTTGCGCTTCATTAAAATCAGCATCACCCGTAATAAAAAAATCTGCTTCTGCTGCAATAGCACAAGCTAAAAACTTTCCATCTTTCCTATCTCTGGGGAAATCAATTTCCACATCCACATTAATTAGTGTTGTCACTGAATCAATTAAATAAACCCATCTTTTGTATTGTGCCTCAGTTAATTTTAAACGAGGACGCTTTAAAACTTCCTTATACTCTGCGATAATCTCTGCTGATACAACCCACTCAAAAGCAGAATTAGCAATCACAAATAAAATCACTGCCTCTGGATTTTTATTAGCTATAGCAGCAGAGACTACGATATTAGTATCAATAATAACTTTCATTCTCCACGTCTATAAGCTTCAATTTCTGCTGCTATCTCTTCATCAGTTAAAGGATTATCTGCGTGTATCGCTTGTATTTCTTTGAATAAATTTTTTAATTCTTCTGCTAAAGGAACCCTTTGATTATCGTCTGTCAGAATAATCACCTCAACCCTCTGTCCTGCTTTAAATGGTAAATCAGATAATACTAACTGCTTTGGATCTGCAATGGTGATATATGTTTTATAAGCGTTCATGATTTATCCTGTTACTCAACTTTTATCTACCCTTGTTCTAACAATTTCGTCACATTCTCTGCAATTCTCTCTTCTAACTTTGTAAAGTCGTCTTAGAAGGGCGAGGTTTGAAACCAAAATTTTCTATAACCAACTTTTTCCCCGACTTTTGCAACCCTATCACATAAAACTGCCGACTTCAGCCGACTGACAAAACGAAGTGCGATCGCTTAGGCTATTGGGCATAGAGATAAAATTTAAGTATAAAAATATGCTTAACACCCTCAGCCCAATCACAGAAGACTTAGCAGGTCAAAGCTATCCCAGTCCTCATTATTTGCAAACACAGCGCCGCATCTGTTCCCTCATAGACAAATATATTGCAGTCGAACAACTACATAACCGCCTGCAAGATTTACCGATACAGTTTGGCAATCCCCAACCGCGTCCCTGGAAACCCATTGATTGGCAAACAATTAACCGCAATCAAATTATCGGCTTAGACGCAGAGGTATTTTTATCTATATTGATAGGTGCGATGGATACAGAAGCACCAATTCGCGGCTATACCCAAACCAGTCGCCAGTATTTAGAAAAATTGCATCCTCAAATGGCTCGGTTTGTTGGTGGAACTGTCGGTGAAAATGGCGAACTGCTGGAACTTGGTTTGTGGGAAAAGGAAGAACGTCAGCACACACCTGCATTAATCAAAGTCTACACCCAATTAACAGGCGAGAAAATTACCCCAAAATTTCGTACTGTTAGAAGCTATCTCCCCACAGATGACGCTCACGAAGACTTATATCGCCACGGCTTACACCGCATTGCCACAGAATATGGTGCAACCTGTCTTTATATTTGGTTGATGGCTCACACCACTGGCGCACTCCAGGATGTTTTAGAGGAACTAGCACACGATGAAATCAACCATACGACCAAATTCTGGGGGTTTGGGGCCTGGACTTTTCCTGATACTGGCTTGATGCGAATTGGACGCACACTCATCAAAACGCGATCGCAAAATTATCAGCGCAACAACCTCATGCGTACCCTCCGCCGCATGATGGCTACCCTCAATTGGAATGCTTGGTCATTGACTAACAAAGCAACTCTCCTCTTCACCTTCACTTACACAATGCATCGCCTGTGCAGTTGGAACAACACCCTCACACCAAAGTACTTACAAAATTTATTTGAAATAAATCATCAGTAATAACAAATGACAAAATTACCCAGCGATTTAAACCCTCAAAAAATCCCCCAACATATCGCCGTCATTATGGATGGTAACGGAAGATGGGCAACCAGCCGAGGATTACCGCGCATTGCTGGACATCGCCAAGGAGCAAAAACACTCAAAGAACTATTGCGTTGCTGCAAAGATTGGGGAGTCAAAGCGTTGACAGCCTACGCTTTCTCAACAGAAAATTGGCAGCGTCCCGTTGAAGAAGTGGATTTTCTCATGCATTTGTTTGAGCGATTACTACATCGCGAGTTGGCTCAAATGCATCAAGAAGGTGTAAGAATCTCCTTTATTGGAGATTTATCAGCTTTACCCAAATCGCTACAGACAGAAATGGAACGTTCAATGGCGGAGACGTTGAACAATCAAGCAATCCACTTTACTGTTGCAGTCAATTATGGTAGCCGCAACGAAATTACCAGAGTTTGCCGTCAAGTAGCTCAACTCGTAGAACAGGGCGAACTCAGTGCGGAACAAGTGAATGAAAGTGTTGTAGAACAACACCTCTATACGGCAGATACTCCAGAACCAGATTTGCTGATTCGTAGCAGTGGTGAGATGCGATTGAGCAATTTTCTCTTATGGCAAATGGCGTATACAGAGATGTATTTCAGCGATATTCTTTGGCCAGATTTTAATCGAGAAGCATTTCATCAGGCTTTGTTGAGCTACCAAAGTCGCGATCGCCGTTTTGGTCAAGTTAAAGCTTCACTGTCAGCTTAGGGTATTTGGAAAACCTCTCTCTTAAATTTTCCCCTTTCCCGCGTCGGGGAGGGGACTAGGTTTTTTGCTGCCATCAAGCATAAAGTAAAAGCACCCACAGTACCAGGATGGTATATGAGCGCTAATAAATTAAAACATTATTGAGGATAATCTATCTGCTATGACAGACCGAAGTAACTATAAGAATAGCAGGCGGTGGGTAAATAAACTGCAAGGGTAGTTACAAATGTTTTGTTAAAAATATTACTTACTGTAAGGTATTGCTTTTTTACAAAAATGTGATATATTACGCTCTTAGTTGAAAAATTTTCTGTATGCGATCGCTACAAAGCTTCTCTTGGATGAAACTGGTTAACAACCGTAAGAGAACTTATTTGCACCGTTTTCCTCTCGATCTTACCTGCACCCCAATCGATCTGCGATCACAGTCTCTTAATTTTTTTGAATAAATTATCCTTTGGTAGGTATTGAGCCGAAATCCTGCTACTGCTGGCGAAAGTATTACAACTAAAAGCTGCAACGGCAGATTGAAGGTTTGAGCTTACATAATACTTTTAAATACAAATATGTATTACATTCGCTAACAATATCAAATCCTTGGCTCAATATTTATATTCTTTATCACAAAATCAGACTTAAGTAAGTTGGCGTTAAAAAAAACCAAGTATCTTACGAAACATAAATATGCTTAAAACCCTTACTAATGACCAATGACAAAGGACAAATGACAGCCTTAGCCAGTTAGCTTTAATTTCACCGGCCTACTTATTTAATTATTATTTTGTCAATATAGCAATCCGATTTTAGATTTGAACAGAGAAAATTTGGAAGGCTTATGAATCAGGCATCCTACGGAGCTTACTGTTCAAAAACCATTTATTATTTACTATAGTAATTATAAAAACTATCAATATGATAAATTGTTAATTCTTTCCAAAAATAGTATTTACTAGAATTTAATACTTGCGATATAAACTGATGTTTTGGTAAGTTAATTCAGAAAGAATCCTGATATCAAAAATTTAAAGTTCACAAGACTTTCTTGCTAAATCTACTTTAAATTTACTTATCAATACATTTTAAAATCGCAATCAATTTTTTCACTATTTTATTAGGTGTTGGGAGTTATGATGGCAAAATATCTACTAGCTTCTGCTAGTGGGATGGGCTTTTTGTGTTTAATTGCTGGGTTATCACCTGTGCAAGCCCTTCCTAGTTTAGAAATTGCAGATCAAAACGTAGCTGTTAATCAAAACGATGGTAGCTATGAGAATAATTATTCTCATCAAAGCAATTTAGCAAAAAAAATCTCCAGAAAATTGCTGATAGCTAATGAAACTCAAAAAAATTTACCCTCAATCAATCAACAGCAAAAAAATCAAGATTTAGAAGTAGATTCTGCTGTTAACTTGTGGCAGCCAATCACACCACAACCTGTAAGTTCATCTCCAACCTCATACAAACTTGCACAAGTAACATCCGTATCACAATTGTCTGATGTACAGCCGACTGATTGGGCTTTTCAGGCACTTCAATCTTTAGTTGAGCGCTATGGTTGTATCGCAGGTTATCCGAATCAAACCTATCGCGGTAATCGAGCGATGACTCGCTATGAATTTGCTGCTGGCTTAAATGCTTGTCTAGACCGAATTAACGAACTGATTGCGACTGCAACTGGTGATTTGGTCAAGAAAGAAGATTTAGCCGCGTTGCAGAAACTACAAGAACAATTTGCGGCGGAATTGTCAACATTGCGTGGTCGAGTAGATGCTGTAGAAGCTCGCACAGCAGAACTAGAAGCAAATCAGTTTTCTACTACAACCAAACTCAATGGAGAGGTAATTATTGCTGGTGTTGGTGCTAGCGGTGGCGCTCCTAATAACAGCGACTCAAACATCATCTTAGTCAATAGAGTGCGGTTAAATCTCACCACTAGCTTTACTGGTAAAGATTCATTAATTACTGGATTACAAGCCTATAACTTTTTGGGTGGAGCCACTGGAGAGGGTAGCTTACAACAAAGTTTAGGATTAGCTTCGCCGCTTTTAAGTTCTAGTAGCGCTCGTACCAGTTTTGAACCGCAATTTCCGGGGTTAAATGTCAATACTTTGTCGAGTGTTGGCGCAAACAGCGTTCAGCTTTACAAATTGCTGTATATCTTTCCCGTCGCTAATAAATTAACCTTGTTTGCGGGAACTGCTGCGGAAACATCCGATGCTTTCCCAGCAATTACGCCTTTTTATGGTGAAGGACAAGAATCAATATCTCGTTTCGCCGGCTTAAATCCTGTGCTACGGGTTTCTGGTGGGACTTCGGGTACTGGTTTAGCATCGGCGGCGGGATTTATTTTTAACATTTCGCCAAATTTGGATTTAAGAGCTTTATACGGCAGCGTAAATGCCAATTTACCCGAAAAATCTGCTGCTGAGGCATTACCAGGAGTTTCTACTACACCTTTGGGAGCAGGTTTATTTAGTGGTAGTGGTATTATTGCCACACAGTTAACCTTCAAGCCTAGTCCTGACCTAGATATTGGTCTAAACTATGCCAATAGTTATCATGAAATCAATATTTTAGGTACAGGATTAATTAGTGGTGATATTGGTGCTTTAGCTGGTGTTGAGGCTGGGACACCAGTCAAACTCAACTCTGTTGGAGGTACGGTAACATGGCGATTGTCTCCCAAGATAGCTTTATCGGGTTACGGTGCAGCAATATTTGTTGATGCTGCTTCAAATAGCGTCAATGCTTCCACCACTTTTACAAGTTGGATGGCGGGAGTTCACTTCAGAGATTTATTCAAGTCAGGAAACACTGCTGGGATTCTTTTTGGTCAGCCGCTTTTCCGTAGTGATACTGGTGGTTCTGCTCAACTTACCCCCACAGGCGAGAATCGGGCAACTCCTTACCATTTAGAAGCCTATTATCGCCTTCAAGTTAGCGATAATATCAGCATTACCCCTGGTGCGTTTGTTCTCTTTAACCCAGAAGGTAACAGCAACAATGAGACTACGACTGTAGGCGTACTTCGGACTACTTTTACCTTTTAACAATAGCTCCAAAGAGCGATCGCACCATAACTAGCAAGCAAATATCCTCCTAAAAGTAACACTCCTGAAAAGGAGTGTCGAGGATAAAATAATCACTAATAAATTAAGTAGAAATTTGGTGGACGATTATCGAATAATAATATTGTCTTTTTGCCCAGAATCTTTTATGGAAAACTGTTGAAATGCTTAGGTTCGCTACGCTAAGAATAAAGTGCGTAGCCCATTATATATATCGCCTCACACATAACCTAATTGCTTCTTTTACCTGAGTTACCAGTTTGATTTGAAAGTTGGTGCTTTTGTATAACCTGCTCAATCTGGCAAGTCACCGCATTTATTCTGTATTTAACCTTATCAAAATCAATATTTACCCAAATATAGGCTTTGTCAGATTTTTCCTGTTTATTATTCATATACTGCTTTTTTTGTCAAGATATTTTGTTATATCTATACAATATAGCTATCTCCATTTCTAAACTACTTTCTCTAGACATATAAGTAAATATGCTTAATATTTACTTAAGATTTTCTCTGCTAGAAGTTCAACTACTATTTACTAAAAGAGACGCGATATTTCGCGCCTCTAAGAAGCAAAACCCAAATTCTAAGTATTAGCTTAAATCTTTGTTTGTAGATATTGCACCAACTGCGGTGCTTGCATCACTCCCTCTATCCTATCCACAGGTTGACCTTGCTTAAACAATACTAAGGTTGGGAGAGAGGCAATTTTGTACTCAGTAGCCAAATCTGTGTATTTCTCTGTATCAATTTTGACAATCCGTAGGCGATCCTTAAGTTGGAGATTGACTTGCTCTAAAATTGGCACCATCATTTGGCATGGGCCACACCAGTCAGCGTAAAAATCTACTAATACAGGTACATCAGAAGCAGACAGCATCTCTTCAAAGCTGTTAAATTGTTTTTTAGTTGCCATGTGACACACGCCGATTTTCAATTGTTTGTTTCAATAGTAATTCTTAGTAAATAAAATCGGTACAAGTTTATGGGTTTTGTTGGGAAAATATTAGATTACTCAATATAGATTGATTTACCCGCAAAAATCTTAAATAATTATAATAAAATCAATATATAGTGTGTTTTTATGTATATAGATTAGATATGTATTTCAACCTATCTTAGCTGCCTAAATAAGGTAAGTTGGCACAATAAAATCATACCATGTAAAGAAAAATGAACTAGATTAAAACCCTTATAACTATTGCCTGTTGTCTATTGCCTATTGCCTTATCCCAAAGCTAAATACAAGGGATAGCTTATCTATAAAATATATAATTTGCAGGATGACAGCAAGATTGTCTCCCTAAAGAGTGAGATTTTATCCAGACAATATTCAGATGTTCCCTAAATCACCATAAGATAATTAGCGCGGTATTTCTAAGATTGAGGAACATTAAATGACATTATTACAAGGTAAAGTCGCAATTGTCACAGGTGCGTCACGAGGAATTGGTAAAGCGATCGCAATTGAATTAGCTTCACAAGGAGCGATCGCAGTTGTCAATTATGCCAGTTCGAGTGCTGCGGCTGAGGCAGTTGTTACAGAAATTACAGCAGTGGGAGGTCAGGCGATCGCTATCCAAGCAGACGTTTCTAAAGGCGATCAAGTAGACGCACTAGTTAACGCCGTTATGGAGAAGTTTAGCCGTGTGGATATCTTAGTCAACAACGCAGGGATTACCCGCGACACATTGCTTTTGCGTTTGAAGCCAGAAGATTGGCAAGCTGTGATAGACCTGAATCTAACTGGTGTTTTCTTATGTACACGCGCCGTCAGTAAAATCATGCTCAAACAGCGATCGGGGCGAATTATTAACATTACCTCCGTTGCTGGGCAGATGGGGAACCCTGGTCAGTCCAACTACAGCGCCGCCAAAGCAGGTGTAATCGGCTTCACCAAAAGCGTTGCCAAAGAACTGGCTACTCGCGGTATTACCGTTAACGCCGTCGCCCCTGGTTTCATCACTACCGATATGACCAGCGATCTCAATAACCCCGAAGATATTCTAAAATACATCCCCCTCGGTCGATTCGGTCAGCCCGAAGAAGTCGCTGGAATGGTGCGTTTTCTCGCCGCAGATCCCGCAGCCAACTATATCACCGGACAAGTTTTTAACGTCGATGGCGGAATGGTCATGGCTTAAATAGTTCTGAGTTAAGAGTCATTGCAAGGAGACAGGACAATACTTTTCGGTTAAACCCAATAATCTCTCTTTTGGTCTGGGGAAAGGTTAAAGGGGAAAGGGAAAGGGTTTGAATTTCCCTTTCCCCTTTCCCCCTTAACCGAAAAGTATTGGGAGGCAGGAGACAGAGGGTAGTTTTCCTCCTGCCTTCATCTGAAGATACATATTTACGTTGACAGACAACATAATTCTTCTGTAGAGTGAGTGCGTAATACCGTTTCACTTTCAGGTTGATAGAAATAGACCGCAGGGGACAGAATTAGAGACAAATCTATTTGTATCAAGCATTTCATGAAATGGTATCAGCCCTAATCTTTTAAGATTAGTCTAAAACTGAATGAAAAATATTCCCTAGCAAAAATGACTAACTCAACACCAAGTCGTTTGGGTGAACTCGCCAAACTGTTTTTTAAACTTGGCGTTATCGGCTTTGGGGGCCCGGTTGCCCATATTGCCATGATTGAAGATGAAGTGGTTAAGCGTCGTCAGTGGTTGACAAGGGAGCATTTTCTGGATTTGCTGGGCGCAACTAACCTAATTCCTGGGCCAAATTCCACAGAAATGGCTATCCATATAGGATACATATATGCAGGTTGGCTGGGGCTGATTGTCTCAGGTGTCTGTTTTGTCTTACCTGCGGTTCTAATTACTGGGGGGTTTGCTTGGGTTTATGTTGCCTATGGCACTTTACCTCAAGTAGCTCCGCTCCTTTATGGCATTAAACCGGCTGTTTTAGCAATCATTATTAATGCCCTCTGGGGCTTGGCAAAAAAGGCTGTGAAAACTCGCCAATTGTTAGTGATTGCTTTGGCTGTGGCATTAACGACATTATTATTCAAACTAAATGAAGTAATTGCCCTGTTAGTTGGAGGATTGCTGGGTATGGTTTGGTTACATTCTGGCGATAAAAACGACAAACCAGGAGATAAAGCCAACTTTCTAATTGCTACTCTCACTACAGGCGCGACTTTAAAGGCATCAACAGTTGTTGCTGCATCGGTAGCTACCGCATCTACTGTAACCAACGTTTCTTTATGGCAGTTGGGTTGGTTTTTTCTGAAAGTCGGTAGTGTCTTGTTTGGTGGTGGCTACCTTTTGGTGGCTTTTCTCCAAGGAGGATTAGTTCAAGAATATGGCTGGCTGACACAACAGCAATTACTAGATGCGATCGCAATCGGTCAATTTACTCCTGGGCCAGTACTTTCCACTGCTACGTTTATTGGTTATATCATTGCCGACATCCCTGGCGCAATTATTGCCACAATCGGAATTTTTCTACCTTCTTTTGTTTTCGTTGCTGCCCTGAATCCCTTAATTCCCCGCTTACGGGCTTCTTCTTGGAGTAGAGCATTTTTGGATGCTGTGAATGTTAGTGCTGTAGCGCTAATGGTTGTTACCACCCTGCAACTGGGTGCAGCCACCTTAACATTACCACAAGCCCCATTTGTAGATTTTCTCGGTTTAGCGATCGCGATCGTCTCAGCCATTTTAGCTATTCGCTTCCGCATTAATGCTGCATGGCTAGTCTTTGGTAGCGCTTTTATTGGATGGGGCGCTACACTATTGGGCTACACTCGTTGAAATTGCATATTTTCTCAAAACAGAATTTTGGAGTCATGCGATTTCTGGGTGAGGCTGCGCCAAATTTTCTAGGCAATAGGCAATAGGCAATAGGCAATAGGCAATAGGCAATAGGTATAAGGGTTTTAGCCTAATTTATTTTTGTTTACATAGTTTGATTTTATTGTGTCAACTTACTTACGTTCCTCATATAGTTTGGCGCATCTTCATACAGAATTGGGATCATGAGCTTCGCCAGAGCTTCTTAAATAAGCCAAAAATATAGATATGCTAAATCTTGCTTTCAAACTATTTTCATGTGATAATCACCATTAACTCCGGTAATATAGTAAAGTTACCGGAGTTTATGATGGTTGAGCAGTTAAGTTTTTATCTGTTTAAAGGCTATAAGCATGGTAATAGACATACCAGTTTCTAGCTTGAGGGCTGCTATTCAGAAAAAGTTTGCTACTACACAAAGTAGCAAACATCATATTTGTGCATATTTTAGTTTAAGGTTCTAAATATTTAAAAACAAATTATTGGTGCCAATTTTTATCTATATTTCCATTACCTAATCTAAATTTGTCAAGGTGAAATATGTCAATTCAAGACACCGTATCTAATTGGGAAGAACTATTAGAAATTGCCCAAAAAAATACTCCTGCTCGACGGGTGCGTAGACCAGGGCAATCCCCTTCCACCGCTCCCATTCCTAGCAGCCTTCATAAACTACCACCAGATACAGAACCGCCAGTATTGCTCTACCGCGATACTAACTCTTGGTGTCCATTTTGCGAACGGGTTTGGTTTGCTCTTGAAGAAAAAGAAATTCCCTTTACAACGGAGTTTATTGACTTAACTAACAAGCCTAAATGGTATACGGATTTAGTTCCTACAACCCTTGTTCCGGCTGCCAGAATTGAAGGAAAGTTAGTCTATGAATCTAAAGATATTCTGTTAGCATTAGAAGAACGATTTGGTTCAACTTTGCTTCCTGAAGACCCAGAGGAAAACGCAGTTGCTAGGCAGTGGCTTGAAGAAGCTGAAACCAATGGTGTGAGAGATATCGCTTATAAATTCCTCCGACAAGCCCCGGAAGATCCTAATGAATTAGCAAGCTTACAGACAGCTTTTGAAGCTAAATTAGACGAACTTGAGCAACTTCTAGGAAAGTATTCTGGCCCTTACTTTTTATCTACATTTAGCGTGGTAGATATTACCTATAGCCCCCATTTAGATCGCTTGGCGGCTAACTTACCTGTTTATCGGGGATATCACCTCAAGGGAAATCCTCGGTATCCTCGCATCAACGCTTGGTTTGAAGCACTCAAACAGCGTCCTGCTTATCACCGCGTCAAATCGGATGATACCACCAACAATTTACTTCTACGTCGCCGATGGGGTGTGATACCAATCAGCAATCCTTTGCCCCCAGATCCAGCAATTAGCCAGGAAATCCAATTTAGGGCAGAGGCGGCTGAGAGATTGGCTGATAACCGAGAAGTTGCTTTAGGAGACATCCTGAAAAACTCCGGGGTGCAAGCATTGGCGGTTAATGGCGACACAACAGCCGTTAAAGAAGCGGTTGATTTCCACCTCAGATTGCTGGCTGACTATCTAATTACTGGCAACGGTGCAGCATTACCGTGGGGGCGCGTGGGCGGCAAAGACAACGCCGATCCGACTGTGGCTGCGGTTGGAGCCATCACACTTGCCTATGTGAGAAATCGCATCTGTGCGCCACGGGATATGAGCGCTGGTGCAGCAGCTGCATTCCGGGCAGCAGCAGATAAGGTGTTGGCATCTCTTTATTAGCGATCGCTACCGACAGGTTAAGAGTCCTTTTGCCGGTATCAAAAGTTTTATATCCCAATACAGTTCAGTTAAGCATTTCTTTCTTCTCTCTGCGTTCTCTGCGCCTTGGCGGTTCGTTAAAAAAAATACTTTTCAAACAACCTTTTAGGAGAAAGATTTAGAGAGAGGTTTTTCTGATGCCGTGAAAAGTCAGTTCCCAAACATCTTGCAAAAATAATTTTTGTAAGATGTCTATTACTTTAAAGGTAGGAAAATTTCTAAAGTTGTCCCTTTTCCTACTACACTTCTGAGACTAATCTGTCCGCCGTGAGATTGAATTATTTGTTGAGCAATCGCTAACCCTAAACCGAATCCTCCGGTTTTGCGAGAGCGTTTCTTATCTACCCGATAAAATCTCTCAAATATATATGGCAAATCATCTTTGGGAATCCCAACTCCATTATCTATAACTTGAATTACAGCAGAATGAGACTGAGTAAATAAGTGCAACTGCACTTCTCCTCCAGCAGGAGTATATTTACAAGCATTATTAACTAAATTTACAACTGCTTGATAAAGCAAGTTAGCATCACCAAGCACAGTTACACTGTTATTAGGCAATTTAGAAATTAAACTAATATGTTGTGCATCTTGGTGTGTGACATAATCATTTTTTATCTGCAAAAGTAAACTGTTGAGGTCAATTTCTTTTAGCGATTCGGTGGGTAATTGACCTTGAGAACGTGCTAGAAACAATAGATTAGTCACCAGAATACTCATTGACTGTCCGATATCAAAAATCTTTTGAAAGCGTTGACGCTGCACCTCAAGGTCGGTAGATTTAGACAGAAAGCCAAACTGAGCATTGCTAATAATTGCTGTCAAAGGCGATCGCAATTCATGGGAAGCATCAGCTGTAAACCGTTGCAGGTGATCGTAGCTGTGACGAATTGGTTGCATCGCTAGTCCTCCCAACCACCAACCAGTCAGGGCAATTGCACCCAAGGTAATCGGCACTGAAATCGCCAAAACTAGCCGAAATTCAGCTAAAGCACTTTCAATAGATGTGATTGGCATCGCTGCTTGCATATAACCAATTAATAAACCATCCTGGTAAACAGGCAACGTTACCTGACGCAGCCATGCTTTATCATCGGTTTTGATAGTATCAAATCCACCTAATACCGAAAGGCGATCGTTCGGAATGGTACCAAAAAATTGCACTAGTTGCTTTTGGTTGTCATACCAACTTGCATACACTAGTTGACTATCTACCAATGGTTCTACCATGCTTCCCAATAACGGCACATGTTCCAAGTCTATTTGTCGGCGACCATTGTATAGTTCTGACTTAACATTCGCCGCCATCACACTAGTTTTTTTATACAGTAATATATCCAATTCCTCTAACTCATCTATGACTTCCACATAGTAAACTACCGCCGCAAACCCAATTAAAATACTACCCATTGTTAGGGTGAACCAACTTGCAAGATTATGACGGCTACGATTAAACATAAGTAGGTTGGCACAATAAAATCAAACTATAGCGAAGCGGTAGCGAGTCAGACGCTCCTGCGTCGCTAACGCTGCGCTATCGAGCGTCTTTGATTTATGAAATTATTTGCGTAGGAAGGCAATAGGCAATAGGCAAGAAGCCTCTTTGAGTTGCACTGAATTTTTTCAAAAATAAAATATGAGTCCTATATGTAAATAAAAATGAACTAGGCTAGAACCCTTATGCCTATTGACTATTGCCTATTGCCTTATCCCAACGACAATTATTTACGCCCACTTACTTAACTTGTCATTGATCGTTGAAAGAAAAATTTCAAGGCTTCTAATTCTCAATTTAATTATTGGGGATTTAAGCGATAGCCCATACCGTAAACTGTTTTAATCCAGTCTGCTGCACCCAATACTTGCAAGCGCTGTCGCAACTTGCGTACTAGCACAGTTAAAGCATTGCTTTCCGGTTCCATACCCCACTCCCACAATGCCTCTTCAATCTGGTTGCGATTTAAAACCTGATTAGGATGACGCATCAGGTATTCTAATAATTTTGCTTCACGAGGAGATAATTCGACTTTTACGTGACTTCGTTCTACATTTAATTCAGCTAAATCCAATTGCAAATCTGCTACCCGTAGACTATCTCCCTGCCAATTGGGGACTCTCCGCCCTAAAGCACGCACCCGCGCCAAGAGTTCCACTAAGTCTGCGGGTTTGACTAAATAATCATCTGCTCCCGCATCTAAAGCCATAACTTTATCAGGCGTGGTGTCTTTAGCTGTCAATATCAACACCGGCGCAGTTTTACCAGAGAGACGATACTGGCGACACAGACTTAAACCGCTAATTGTCGGTAACATCCAGTCTAAAATTAATAGATCGTAATGTTTTTGGGATATCAGCCACTGTGCAATTTCCCCATCTTCCGCAGCATCTACAATATATCCAGCTTCCGATAGAATACCTTGTAATGGCTCTAATTGTTCAAAATTATCTTCTACTAATAATATCCGCATACAACCTTTGGAGGTAAATTCATGACAGGGTAATTTCCCGCACTATATTAATAAGAAGGAAGTCAATTATCTCTTATATGTTGTATTAGTACTATCCCAGGTTAAAAATTTAAAGTGTTCTATCAGAAGGCATATCATGAATGCGCCAATAGATAGTTTTTGGTATTGATCGCTCCGTAAGTATCAGACCAATTAGTATTATATATAAACTAAAAATTAAAGTATTATGCCTTATTTAAAACCACAGATTTTACTAATTGTTCTACCTATGATATTGCTAGGCATTGCCTTTTGGACTGGTAGTGATTTGTTAACAAAAAAAATGTTAGGATTCTCCTATAGGACACTGGATAAGTTGCAAGCTGATACACTACCACAGGTGGAGCTAACACTTAATTTTACAGTGGTTGATATGAAAGTAGAGAAAGAGCAAAAATTTACTCAAGTGAAGATTAAAACAGCAAATTCTCTGCTAAAAAGGTTAGAAATTGAAATTCCTAACTCCAAATTTCCAGAAGTAGCGATCGCACAAAAATTTGGATTAGATCCTCAACAACAAGAGCTGAAGCTTAATAAACAAATACAAGTAAAAATTCCTGTGATTTTAAAAGTAATCAAAGCTGAAATTCAAAAAAAGCAAGGACTTAGCTTTATTGAGGTTAGAACCGCTAACAATACTCTACGGAAGTTGGATTTTGTTCTACCGGTAACTGAGATTAATATGGTAGAAGCAATGACTGCTAAGTTACTAAATCTGTCTCCTGAAGAAGTCAGAAAGCTAATACGGTATCAAGTTCAAAATCAATCTTGGTTAAAACCTAAAATAAAGAAAGCAGCTAAAACTGAAATAATTTAAAATACCAATAACGAGTAAATTAGTAGAGACATATTAGTCAATACAGTTCAGATAAGACCAAAACACTTGTAGAGACGGCGATTTATCGCGTCTCTTTGAACCGTATTGACATATTAGTATAGGGGCGCAAAGTGCAATTTCGCGTTGCTACTAAAGTTGATTCCGCGCTTTGAGTTGCAGATATCGCTCAACTACCTGATCGGCAATTTGATTTGCTGGTGCATCTAGTACTAATACACCTTTTTGTTTCAATTGAGCGAATGCGACTTGTCTTTGCATTAATAAATCGAGTGCGACTGCACGGGCATAAGCTTCTGTAACATTATCTGTAAAAGTGTGTGCCAAATGGTCAACTTGTGGATCTCGCAAAGTAACACAAAATGGTAAATAGCGAGGCGCTAACTTCGAGAGTGCAGCCAGGAGTTCCGTAGAGGCGGTGACATCAACTAAGTCGGTAATTACGACTACAAGCGCCCTCCGAGTTTGACGTTGCAAAACATTTGTCACCGCCCCCAAATAATCAGATTCAAATAATACTGGTTGAATTGGAGTTAGGCGATCAATTAGCTGATTTAAATGATGTTGACCGCGTTCTGGGGGAATCCAGGTATGCATTTGGCGGTCAAATACACCAATACCCACGCGATCGCCTCGATGTAAGCCCGCCAATGCTAAGGATAAAGTTGCATTCAAACCCCAGTCAAATCGCTGCAAGTTCTGCACCTTTGCAGTCATCAACCGCCCGCGATCGAGCAAGATTAATAAAGTTTGTTCCTGTTCGGGTTCTAGAACCCTCACCAGTGGCGTTGCATTTCCATAAGCCCCAACTCGACGGGCGGTAGCTTTCCAATCAATAAAGCGCAAATCGTCACCAGTGCGATAGTTCCGCAGTTCGGCAAACTCTGTACCAATACCAGTTTTACGAGATTGGCGCATTGATCCTGATGATTGCAATGTTAAACGAATTGTAAGCGATCGCAATCCCACCAAATCAGGATAAACTTTCACTGGCAGACTTTGGGGAATTTGCCAATCGTCCCAAGCTAATCCCCAAATTCCCAACTGTCGGACTTGAATATTTCCCCAAGGAAACTCACCGCGCTGTTTTGGGTTGACGGTATATGTCAATTCCTGTGTGGTATTACTGGGAATAATAGCTCGGTGTGTGGGTGCTGATACACCAAAACCTGTTGGGTAGTAATCGCAGATTTCAATTAAGGCGTTGGTATTTGGCGATGTTACTTTTAGCATCACCGGATTATCCCGCCCAATGGATAATCGTGAGGGTAATTCGCGGGTAATTTGCACGCGAGAACGCCGCACCTGCAAACCGTCTGCAACCATCAATCCAAGAATTATGGCATTAAATAGCACAATGATGGCGATGGTTACTTTAATGCCAAGAAAAAGGCATAGGATCGGGGCGATCGCTATACCTAAAACCAGCAATACATAAACTCGTTTGGAAGGAAGCATTTTAGAAATTAGGAGAATGACGATTAGTTTAACCTACGTCATCATGGGCAAAGCGATTAAAGAGGAAATCTAAAGCATAATTACGTAGTTGGTAATATTGTGGATCTTCCATGATGCGGGCGCGATCGCGGGGACGAGAAAAAGGAATTTCCATGACTTCGCCTATTTTCGCGTGTGGGCCATTGGTCATCATTACCAATTTATCTGCTAAAAATAGTGCCTCGTCGATGTCGTGGGTAATCATCAGCACTGTACAACGGTTATCACCCCAAATTTTCAGCAATTCTTCTTGTAATTCTTCTTTGGTGATGGCATCTAGCGCCCCAAAGGGTTCATCTAAAATTAAAACTTTCGGACGAATCGCCAAAGCACGGGCGATAGAAACCCGTTGTCTCATCCCACCGGACATTTGCATTGGTTTCTTTTCCATTGCATCAGCCAGTCCCACCATTGCTAGATGATCGCGCACGATCGCTCTTTTTTCGGCTTGTGGTTTGTTGGGATAAACGGCGTTAACAGCTAAATAGATGTTTTCAAAAGCAGTTCGCCAAGGTAGCAAGGCATAGTTTTGGAAGACAACCATCCTGTCTGGGCCTGGCTTGGTAATGGGTTCTCCTTCGAGTAACACTTGACCGGAGGTAGGAAAGTTAAAACCGGATACCATATTTAGTAGTGTCGATTTGCCACAGCCAGAGTGACCAATGACGCAAATAAATTCGCCCTGTTCGACGTTAAGGTTAACGCCGTCGAGTACGGTGAAGGGGCCTTTCTTTGTGGGATAAACTTTGGTAACGTCTTTAATTTCTAGAAAAGGTCTGCGACTGGTGGTTGCAGTGACGAATGGTTTTCCTAGTGTGTTTGTTGCTGTTGAGTTGCGGTTTTGCATGGTATTTGGTATTTGGGGATTAAAAAGCTATGTGAAAATGAATATTCTGACCTCTCTCCAAACCTCTCCCCTAGAAGGGGAGAGGCTTTGAATTATCCCCCTTCCCTTGTAGGTAAGGGGGTAGGGGGTTAGGTTTTTTGTTGGTTTTTCCAAATGACATGAAAAGTCAAATCATAATGGAGTTCAAAGACTCATTAATGGAGTTCAAAGACTCATTAATGGAGTTAAAAGCCTCATTAATGGAGTTAAAAGCCTCATTAATGGAGTTAAAAGGTTCATTAATGGAGTTCAAAGGCTCATTAATGGAGTTCAAAGGCTCATTAATGGAGTTAAAAGACTCATTAATGGAGTTAAAAGCCTCATTAATGGAGTTAAAAGGCTCATTAATGGAGTTCAAAGGCTCATTAACGGAGATAAAAGACTCGCGCGTGATGTCCTACTTCTCCCACTTCCTCTTTCTCTCACCAGTTTTTTATGATGCGAGTCTCCTTCTCGGTGCATCAAGAACAACTTCCGCGACTGAAAAATCACGTTTAATTTTCAAGCTGTTGAGATAAGCGATCGGATCATCGGCGTTAAAGGGAGTACCATCGAACAGTTGGATTGGTTGGCGAATATAGCTAATGTCCAAACCTAATTCTCGTGCGGCGGTGCTGAAAACACGAACTCGACACACCCGTTCAACAACTTCTACCCAATTTCTGGGGAAGGGAGTATCACCCCAACGCGCCAATTGACTCATAATCCAAATTTGTTCGGTGCGACTGGGGCGGTTAATGGCAGACTCAGAATAAAACTGGTGATGGGCATAGTCTCGCAACGGATGGTTTAAGTCACAGGTGAGACTATCTGGATCTTCGAGTTGAATGTATTCTAAATCAGTGCTGACGTAATCTCGCCCTGCTAAAATTCGGCGAATTTCTTGGGTATTTTCGGGATTTGCACAATACACGCAAGCTTCTAATAAAGCTTTCGTTAAGGCAATATGCGTATTTGGATAATTTTCTGCCCAATCTTCCCGCACACCAAGAACTTTACCGGGGTGTCCTAGCCAAACTTCTAAGTCGGTAGCGATGGTAAAGCCGACATTTTCTACAGCAGCGCGGTAGTTCCAAGGTTCGCCTACGCAGTAACCATCAATGCTTCCAGTTTTTAGGTCGGCTACCATTTGCGCTGGGGGAATGGTCTTCATATCCACATCGCAATCCGGGTCAACTCCACCAGCCGCTAGCCAGTAACGCAGCAACAAGTTGTGCATCGATGCGGCATGTACTACTCCCATTGTGTGCCGTTGTTCACGGGTGCGAAGTAGGTATCTTTTAAAATCTGATAAGGTTTGTACACCTTCGTCATAAAAGTGTTTTGCCAAGGTGATGGCGTTACCGTTGCGAGTCATAGTAAGCGCGGTAACAACGGGCAGAGGTTGGTTATTATGTCCTCCCAAAGTTAACCACATCGGCATCCCTGAAGGCATTTGCGCCGCATCTAAATAACCACCACTTATGCCATCTTCTATACCCCGCCAGCTACTTTCCCGCACGAGGTTAACTTCATCTAAACCATGTTTGAGGAAGAAGCCTTTTTCTTTAGCAACTGCTAGGGGGGCGCAAGCTGTCAGAGGTAAAAAGCCAATTTCTAGGTTAACTTTTTCTAATCCATGACGGGCAACGTCGGCAGTTTTCCGCGCCCGAATTTTCTTGATGCGTTTCTGCTGATTGAGGAAGTAAATCATCTCACTCCGCAAGCTGTAGTAGCTGGGATGTTCTACTACTTCCATCCGCTTGCGGGGTCTGGGAATATCCACTTCTAAAATGTCACCAATTTTAGATTCGGGGCCGTTGGTTAGCATCACGATTCTGTCAGACAACAGCACTGCTTCATCTACATCATGTGTCACCATCACGGCGGTAACTTGATTTTCTTCGCAGATTTGCATGAGTTGTTCTTGCAAATTGCCGCGTGTGAGTGCATCCAACGCACCAAATGGTTCATCTAGCAATAGTAATTTGGGACGAATCGCTAAAGCGCGGGCGATCGCAACTCGCTGTTTTTGCCCACCTGATAACATCCCCGGTTGTTTGTCAGCATGGGGACGCAAACCCACCATATTTATATGTTTTTCGATGATAGCGTTGCGTTCCTCGGCGGATATACCCTTCATTACCGAGTCCACAGCAAGAGCAATATTTTCTCTTACCGTCCGCCAAGGTAATAGCGAATAATTTTGGAACACCACCATTCTATCTGGGCCAGGTTTGGTGATTTTTTGTCCTTCTAAGGTGACAATACCTTCAGTTGGCAAATCCAAACCCGCAATCATATTTAATAGAGTGGATTTGCCGCAACCGGAGTGACCAATCAAAGAAACGAATTCTCCTTTTTTTATTTGGAGGTCGATTCCTTTAAGGGCGATATATTTGCCACCACCAGTTAATTCAAAAACTTTGTCAATTTGATCAACAGCTACAAACATCTTATTTGTCCTTTGTCATTTGTCCTTTGTCATTAGTCTTTTGTCTTTCGCCATTAGCCCTTAGTACGTGGTCATTAGTCCTTAGCTTTCTACAAATGACCAATGACTAATGACCAATGACTAATGACTATTTCTGTTCTGCTGGTAAAATCTTGTTTTGCAGCCAACCCATTGCTTTATCCAAAAGCAACCCAACAACACCGATATAAACTAGAGCCAAAATAACTTCGCTGACGTTGTTATTTTGATAAGCGTCCCAGATAAAGAAACCAATGCCGACAATACCGGACATGACGATTTCGGCAGCGATAATCGCTAGCCAAGCTAAACCGATCGCAATTCTCAAGCCAGTAAAAATGTAGGGTAATGCCGCCGGAATCAAAATGTTAGTGAAATATTCTTTGCGGCTAAGTTGCAGAACTTTGGCGACGTTGTTGTAATCTTGGGGAATTTGGGTAACGCCGACAGCAGTGTTAATTAAGATGGGCCAAATGGCGGTAATAAAAATTACGAATAAGGCTGCGGGTTCGTTTTGTCGTAAAGCTGCTAAAGAAATGGGTACCCAAGCTAGAGGTGGTACAGTCCGCAGTAGTTGGAAGATGGGGTCTAAAGCTTTGGACATGGTTTTATTAACCCCAATCAAAACGCCTAAGCCAATACCAACGATCGCAGCTAGGGTATAACTGATTGCAACCCGTTGCAGACTGGCGAGAATCTGCCAAAACAGACCTTTATCGAGGCCACCCCGGTCATAAAATGGCCAGAAAATCAGAATCCAAGTGTCTTGAACAACTTGTATTGGCCCTGGTAATGTAGCGCCCGGAGTCCAAGAGAAGAGTTGCCAGATAATGAGGAAGATTGCGATCGCGATCGCAGGTGGTATCAGGTCAGGAAATTGCTTTTTCAAGCTGGATATAAAGCCATTACTCAATCTAGGGCTTGCAGGGCGTTTTTGGGCTATTGTCATGATGTTGTATTCTCCGCAAATTTTATTTGTTATTTGTTCTAGACGTGATTCATCGCGTCTCTACAAGAGATGAATCGCGTCTCTAAACACTGACCTTTTTGATTTTCAAATTCTTCAAATATTCTTCTGGCTTTTCGGGGTCAAATTTGATGCCATCAAAAAACTCTTCTACACCACGGGATGTATTTGTGGGAATATCAGCAGCAGCAATCCCAGCTTCTTTGGCAGCTTCTTTCCAAATATCTTCGCGGTTGACTTTGTTGATAAGTTCCTTAGCTTTTGCACCATTATTGTCAATGTAATCTTTTGGCAAGAATCCCCAGCGAACGTTTTCAACTATGAACCATAAATCGTGACTCTTATATGGATATGAAACACTACCTTTTTCATCTTTCCAGTAGTAAGCCGCCATTGATTTATCATCAATTTTGCGACCATCACCCATGTCATACTTACCTTGGTATGGATCAGCCAGTATTTCAGGTGAAGAAAGATTGAAATAATTCCGTCCAGCCAGAATTTGAGCAGCTTCTTTGCGGTTGTCAAAATTATCTAGCCATTGCTGTGCTTCCATAATTCCTTTTAAAATTGCTTTGGTAGCCTTGGGATTTTTATCAACCCAATCGCCTCTCATGGCAAGATATTCTTCAGGATGATTCTTCCAAATCTCTGCGGTTAATGCTGCTACGTAGCCAATTTTGTCTTGCACCAGGCGATAAGGCCAGGGGTCACCTGTACTAAAGGCATCCATTGTTCCTGTTTTCATGTTGGCCACAGTTTGCGCTGCTGGTACTGTGAGCAACTTGACATCTGCATCTGGATCTAAGCCGCCTGCTGCTAACCAGTAGCGAATCCACAAATCTTGGTTGACGTGGGGAAAAGTGAATGCAGCAGTGAAGGGTGTTGAAGATTTTAATTCCTTAAATAAAGACTTCGCGCCGGCAAGTTGTAGACTAATACCTTTGCCTTGGTGCTTACTTGCGATCGCAATTCCATTCCCATGTGTAATTAATTGACATAAGACATACATGGGAATTTTTTTATTTCCCTTGGTGATTAAACCTTCTGTAATTAAATGTGGCATTGGCATCTGCCATTGACCGCCATCTATACCACCACCAGCAGAACCAATTTCTACGTTGTCTCTGGCTGCACCCCAAGAAGCTTGTTTGGAAAGGCCAACATCAGTCATGCCATACTTTGCAAAAAATCCTTTTTCTTTAGCAATAATTAAAGGAGCTGCTTCTACAATGGGTATATATCCTAGCTTGACTGTAGTAGTTTCTGGTGTTTGTTCTGGGCTAATATTAACAACTGATTGAGCAGCTGGTTGTGCTTGAGTGCTTCCACCGGTGAGGTTGTCAGGAGGATTGCCCAAACAGCCTTTTAGAAATACAGCACTCGCAGATGCTCCGGCTGTAAATATGAATTTGCGACGGGAAATTTGATTAAAAAATTCTGTCATAATATCTCCTTTGAAGGTAAATTTTATTTTTTATAGCTATGACAATTTAGGCAAGGAATACAACATCTTTCTTGCATTGTCTAATGATTGTTCGAGCTATATTTGACAAGGTAAACGCAGCCATTTCATCAATGACACGTCTACTTATATAAAAACTCGGCTAATTTATTGGCTCTGCTCTAGTGTGACGCAGAGGCATCATTCACCTTGTTGAAATCAGTTTACAGCCTTTGAAGCCAAATTAGTCCACTCGGTATCTCGAATTATTAAACAAATATTAGATTGGATGTATAAGGAAAAATTTATCTATTTTCCTTAACTATAGTAATAATTTCTAATATATAAGCTCTTGTTTATGGAGACTATTATATTTACACTATGATTTACTCTTTTTGCTTATTTTATAACTTCCTTTTAGCCGTAATTGGTCATATATAAACTCTTATTTATGGAGACTATTATATTTAAATTATGATTTATATCAAGTCCGGTCAATCACTTATGATTACCGCATCTGTGCAAAAATCGAAAAAGCCTCTTTCCCCCTGCCCCCTGCGGTCTAAATGATAAGTCTTTAGCCGGACACGATATTACAGGTACATAGTTTCCCTCACAACGTATTTGTATCAACCTTAAAATCAAATGGTATTATGAATTTCCAATATGTATGGGGTAGACATCTTTGCCCACCCCATACATCTTGAATAATTTATTTCTTGCTTGAAAATCCCTTGTAGCTTTTGTGAGCAGTTTACGTAGTATATTCGGCGTTAATCCTCACGTAGTCATAACTCAAATCACAACCCCAAGCTTTACCCACACCATTACCGTTGCCAACATTAACGGAGATTAACACCGTATCATCTTGGAGATAAGCACCCGTCGCTGCTTTTTTCAAATAAGCACTCGCTGCTGCACGATCAAAAGTTAAGGGTTGCCCATTTTCTAACATTAAGAAATTTCCTAACTTAATTTGCAGGTTTTCTTGCTCAAATGGTATACCTGCACGTCCGGCGGCGGCGGCGATGCGTCCCCAGTTGGGATCTCGTCCAAAGATTGCAGATTTAACTAAGGATGAACCAGCGATGGTTTTGGCTATTTGCCGGGCTGAGAGTTCATCATGGGCCCCTGTTACTTCCACTTCTATTAGACAAGTTGCGCCTTCACCATCACGAGCGATCGCTTTGGCTAAATGCTGGCAAACTGCTGTTAACATGGCTTCTAATTTTTCTGCTTCTGCGCCCCATTCTATAATTGCTGGGGTACGAGATTGACCATTTGCCAAGGCGATTAAGCTGTCGTTGGTGCTGGTATCACCATCTACAGTAATGGAATTAAAGCTTCTATCAGCCGCCCTTGTTAACATCTGTTGCCAAAGGGCTGGCGAAACCACAGCATCACAAGTAACAAATGCCAACATAGTTGCCATGTTGGGGTGAATCATGCCGGAACCTTTAGCAATACCACCAATTCGTACCGGGCGTTCACCTACAATTGTCTCTAGGGCAATGGATTTTGTTACCAAATCTGTAGTGATAATCGCCCCAGCTGCGGCATCTGAACCTGTTGCTGATAGTGCTGCTACTACATTGGGAATCCCGCTTCGCAAAGCATCCATCTTAATTCTTTGACCGATCACGCCAGTGGAAGCCAATAAAACAGATTCAGACGAGATGTTTAGTGCGTGAGCTATTGCCAGAGAAGACTCTAGGGTATCAAGGTAGCCTTGATTACCTGTAGCAGCATTTGCTTGTCCAGCGTTGCAAAGGATGGCACGAGCGCTAGGTTTGGCTAGCAAGCGTTGACGACAATATTCTACACAGGCAGCTTTGACTTGACTGGTGGTGAATACACCAGCTGCGATCGCTTCCACCTCTGAAAATATCAATGCTAAATCCGGCAACCCCGAAGGTTTCAACCCTGCGGTTATTCCCGCCGCCTGATACCCCCTTGGTGCTGTGATGCCACCTGTGATTTTTTGCCAATCTGCCATTTTCTTCCTTACAACTATCAGGTTGGATAAATCAATTTGTGCTTTAAAAAAATGCGAAAAGACGCGATTAATCGCATCTGTACAAGAGTTATGAGTTTCTCCTCAGTTCCCTTGCTCCCCAATTCCCAGTGACTATTATGAGTTTATTTGCTGATGGCAATAATAATGCACCAGTTGGCGATTAGCATAATTGTTTTACCTTTCTTATGACGAAAGACAAATTATGAAAAAAGAGAGCTGCCTAAGTAGCTCTCCAGATCATTACGGTGCATCTTTTACTCACAGTATATATTTGATTATCTAAGAGTTAATACTTATTGATTAAGATTTATTCTACAATTTGAATGAAGCTACTCCGTAAATACCACAAAACTAGATAAAAAAGAGAGCTACTTAGGCAGCTCTCCAGATCATCAGGGTGCATCTACTTACCACACTATATCATTTTAGGTATGCGGGTAGTCACCAGTTTTTATATGAAGATTTTATGAAGAAACACCGAGAAAATACTTACTTTAGGTAGGGGACATTGGGCATTGAAAAGAGGCAGAGGGGAAAACTCTTCTCCCTTACTCCCTGCTCCCTTGCCCCCTGCTCCCTACTCCCTCACGCTTCAAACCTGCTTTGACAGACTACTAAGCATTCAGTTTCTTTTCTACCAATTCGTTAGTCAGCTTGGGATCGGCACGTTTAGCTGTCTTTTTCAGAACTTGTCCGACAAAGAAGCCTTTAAGGTTGGTATTACCGTTGCGATACTTTTCTAGTTCTTTAGGATTGGCGGCTATGACTTCATCAACAATAGGTTCTAGTACAGTAGGATCGGTAATTAACTCAAGACCTGCAAAGGCTTTTTCAGGAGAAATCCCACTGAGCAAATCTGGCAGTTTTTCTTTAGCTTGAGCATTACTAATTTTGCCCGTTTCAATGCGAGTAATGATCTCAGCTAAATTGGTGGGAGTCAGCCCGATTTGAGTAATAGTGAGTTTTTGCTTATTAAGATGGGCTGCGATATCTTGAGTAATCCAGTTTGCAGCAGCTTTGGGATTTGCTCCAGATGCGATCGCAGTTTCAAAATATTCGGCTATTGAACGATCTTCTGTCAACACTCGCGCATCGTAAGCCGAAAGCCCCAACTCACTTTCATAATGATGGCGTTTTTGGGCTGGTAATTCTGGTAATTCGCTGCGCCAGTTCTCTAATTCTGAATCCGTCACCTCAATTGGTGCTAAATCTGGTTCAGGGAAATAGCGATAATCGCTAGAACCTTCCTTTACCCGCATACTACTTGTGCGTTGAGCGCCTTCTTCCCACAGCCGAGTTTCTTGAATAATGCGATCGCCTGCTTCAATGGCGGCGATTTGGCGCTCAATTTCATAGTCAATCGCTCGTTGGATGGCGCTGAAGGAGTTCATGTTTTTAATTTCCACCTTGGTGCCAAATTCCTCTCGTCCCACCGGACGCACAGAAATATTGACATCGCAGCGCAGAGATCCTTCTTGCATATTACCGTCACTCACGCCGAGATAGCGGACAATCCGGCGTAACTCTTCGGCATATTCAGCAGCTTCTAATCCAGAACGCAGATCGGGTTCCGAGACAATTTCGACTAACGGTATACCTGCGCGATTGTAGTCTACCAGAGAATAGGAAGAACCGGAGAGGCGATCGCTACCGGCGTGTACCAATTTTCCCGCATCTTCTTCCATGTGCAGACGTGTAATACCAATGCGTTTACGGGTGGGATTCCCCTCAGCATCTACCAACTCAATTTCTAACCAACCATGTTCTGCGATCGGTAGATCGTATTGAGAAATTTGGTAATTTTTGGGTAAGTCAGGATAAAAATACTGTTTCCGGTCAAACTTACTATATCTGGCAATTTGACAATTCAGTGCCAAACCAGTTTTGACAGCGTATTCTAATACTTTTTCATTGAGTACAGGTAAGACCCCAGGTAAACCCATACAAACCGGGTCAATGTTAGTATTTGGGTCAGCACCAAATGCCGTAGAGCTATTAGAGAAAATTTTGGTCTTGGTACTCAGCTGACAATGGGTTTCTAGACCAATAATCGCTTCATACTCAGTTTTTACAGTTGTAGCAGTCGTCATAATATCACTAATTTCGGCATAATCCTTGTAGTGGTACTATTGTAGCGGCGTATTGAGTTGCGCTGAAGACGGTTATTTGGGTGAGTAATGCTTACCCTGATGAGCTTGAAAAAGAAGGTGCAAACCTAAGATGAAGAAAATCTTGATTATTGGTTCTGGGGGTGTTGGTAAATCTACCCTAGCCCGCGAACTGGGAACCATCTTAGGCTTACAAGTCATTCACTTAGATGCTTGGTACTGGAATCCTGGCTGAGTTGAGACTCCAAAAGCTAAATGGCAAAGTATTATCCAAGACCTAACCTTGCGAGAATCTTGGATTATGGATGGTAACTATGGCGGTACTCTCGACATTCGTTTATCGGTTGCAGATACGGTAATATTTTTGGATTTTTCTCGGATTTTATGTTTGTCGCGGGTGATTAAGCGTCGCTTCATGTATGCTAGACAATCCAGACCTGATATGGCATCAGATTGTCCTGAAAGATTGAATTGGGAATTTCTCAAATATATCTGGTCATACCCAATTACTCGTCGTCCTATAATTTTAGAAAAACTTAATCAACTAACACAAAATCAGCAAGTCATTATCCTCCACGAGCCCAAAGAAGTTAGAGAGTTTTTGCAAAAATTTTCTCACTATAGCAATCCGATTTGACTTCTGTTCGCGCAGCGTGGCGTAGCCATATTTATTTGCGTGGGCAGGTAACAGGCAATGGTCAAGAAGGCTCTTTGAGCTATACTGAATTTTTTCAAGAATCAAATATGAGTCCTATATAATTAAAACTATATACAAATTTTAATCAATATCTTAAACTATTTAATAATAAATTAAAATTTAAAACATTAGCACTCAAGGCTTGTTAGTGCTAATATTCAACAAAATTTTAATACCTATGATATAGAGCAAAGGTCTACTTTTTATAGATGCTTAAGTTAGGTTAAAAGCATTATAATAGAGAAAAAGTAAAGCTTCCTGCAAGTAATTTATAACTCGGAGTACTAGCATGAAATACACTTTTGATATTGTAGGAGTATCTCCACTTTTGCAGTTTTTTAATCACCAACAGCAAAATGAGCAAAAACTACCCCACCAAGGCGTGGAATACTTGGGAATGTATACGTGTACACTAGATACGTTTCTAGAATCGGTAGAATCAGTTCCAGCCAAGTGGGGTTGGAATCTAGATCAAGTGGTAGATACCGTTATTCAGTTTTGGCTGAACAACTCAGACAGTATTAGTTATTGGAAAGTACGTTTAAGTAATGCTGGTAAAGATAATTTAATAGTCGCAAGATTGGCAGATATAACCGCCTTACAAGCTGAATTTGAATCCCTTCTAGATAAGAAATGGTGAATAGATAGCTAGATATAGAACTCATATTTGATTTTTGAAAAAGCTCAGTACAACTCAAAAATTCTTCTTGCCTCTTGCCTCTTACCTGTCAATACCACACTGCGCGAACAAAAATCAAAGCTGATTCCTATAGGAGTATGAATTGCTGCGCCTCCAGCCAAAATCAATACTTTTCTCTTTTATTTTCGTTTTCAAGTATTTTGAGAATTTTGAGATATAGATTTTCTACTCTCTTGGTCTGAACTTCACCAAAAGATGCATAGTGAGTTAAGCTAGGAGCGCCATTTACTTCAAGGATTGTATAATCTACTATTGATGAGGTTATATCACTAGCAAGAATGTCCACACCTGATAATCTCAGTTGCATATCTTTTGTAATACTTACTGCGAGTTTTTGAAAATCAGGATGAATGCTTTCTGTAAAGTCTACTGCTTCACCTCCAGTTGATAAATTTGCATTATCTAAAAGATATATAATATTATTCTTAGGTATCACACTACTAAAATTTAGCTTCCGTCTTCGTAAGTTTTTTTTAATTCTGTAATCATCAAAATCTATAATTTCTTTTCTACCATTTTTGATAAAACTTTCTTGCTTCTGTTGCATAAGCTCTAAAACATTAGACTGGCCATCTCCGGTTATAAATAAGGGAATTCTTTGATATGCTGAAACTACTTCATCATCAAGTACTACAATTCTGTAATCATTGCCATTATAAAATCGTTCAACAATAAAGCCTGAGACTTTTTGCAAGATTTTCTTGGCTATTTGATAGTATTCTTGTTTATTATGAACCTTGGTAACAAATATTCCTTGACTGAGATTAATTGGCTTGACAATTACAGGAAATCCTAACTCTTTAGCATAATAGAATCCTTGATCTATATTTCTGATATTACCTATCTCTTCGCATAATTCTTCACTAAAGAATGTTTTTCCTTCGGTAACTTTGTAGCCAAAATTATTCAAAAAAAAGCTGGAAACACTTTTATCTTTTGCTATTGCTGTTGAACCCGAAGAATTAATACTAAATCTGGTATTTCTGAAAAAACTTTTATTCCCGTTTTTAAAGGTAATCAGCCCCACAAAGGTACATTCTGGGTCTACTAAAACTACTGCTCCTATTTCTTCTGCTACTTTTTGAATGATTGATGTTACAAATGGTGTTTCCATTATGATAACTATAATTTTATCGGGGGAACGTTAATATTCATTCTCAAATGAACTTTTGAGAGTCTCTTTTAAGACATTAGCGTTAATTTTACCACTGATACTGATTTTACTTCTGCGTATGCAAACAAATCATGAAAACTGAATATTTGGCGAACCTTCTGCTTGAAGATTTTTTTGTGCTGAAAACAGTTGTAAATTAAGGCTTTGAGATTCATAGCTACCTGAAAATTACAACTTAGTTGGTCTAAAATTTAGCGCTAAGTGTTGACAACTTATTAATAATCGAATAACAAGGTGGCAGCAGCATAAAAAAAAGCGTTAGTGCATTCCTACTTAGAAACTAATTAACGCCCTTCATTAAACTTCATACGGATAACATCATTATGCCAGAAAATACGGTTAACCAAGCTTCTAAATCAGACAATCAGCCTATTGCTTATAAAGAACGCCTCAATTCTTGGGCGATCGCTCGTCAGCTTCCTAATACGCAACGGGAAATTGTTGCTCGCTTCCGCAGCCGTTCTGATGCCGATGGCTATATGCGACACCTCCCCCAGGAAATTCCAAATGCTTCCTATATGGTTGTTTTTGATTGCCAACGTGAAGCATCTGTGATTTAAAGTACAAATTTCGGCAATAGACCTATTTTGGAAATAGGGAACAGAGAAAGAAATTTTCGTTCTAGATTGTGTTCGCGTAGGGGGTGCTTTGTCCTTACTCTGTTCATTAGTATCTTTTTACATTCTTGTGGTGAAAAGGGAAGGGTTAAGGGGAAAATCCAATCCCTTTAACCCTTGCTCTTAATCTCTTCTTTTGCGAGTAAAAAATTAAAAATTTGTAGGTGTAGCCCGTCGAAAGGGAACAGCATTGACTAGAGACTAATTTCAATACAGCAGTTTTCCTTTGCATGAAATACAAAGCTACTGGTTTAGAGGCAGGGGACAGATTGCTTTTAGTGTCTCCCTTTCGGAGAAGGTAGAAGGTAGAAACTCTTTATATATGATGCATGAGTTCTGAATTTTTCACATTACTTACTTGAAATCTGCTATATTTATTACATTACTTAACTTCCTTTGATTTCTTCTCGCCTACTTACTTAATTAGAACCAGAAGTTATTAAATTTTTTTACCATTATATACAAATATATTACTAGGAATTACGTACTGTACAAAAGAGTCATGTTGCGAATCAACATAAATACGTCGTTTCAAATTTATATTAATCATTAATTGATGGTAAATATACTCGTGTCGTAGGGGCAATTCATGAATTACCTCTACGACGGGTCTGGTTTTTCAAATCATCTATACTTGCCCTTTCCTGTCAATGCGTAAGTCCTAATTACTTCAAAAAATCCGTAATTGCCCCCTTGCTATTGATATTTTAAATTACTTAAAAGTAAAGGTTAGTGTAATAAGCCCTGAAAGGAAGTGCTTGAGGGTTAATAAGTGGTCAAACAGCGCCGATATCACTCGTTAAAAGCTGTGATATTTTTCCGCAAACGAAAATTACTAGCTTTGTTGTTGGGGATTTTCTTCTCAATCTCTGTAGTTTTACTCTGGCAGAGACTTTCAATTCAGACTCCAGGGTTATTAAAACCAGTAGTATTGATTACAGGGTTATTGGTTGTCGCGCTGACATTATCAATCTGTTTTGCCCTGGCGATAAAAGTAAATAGTCAGCAAATAGCACTCATAAATCAGGAGCTAACTCATAGGATTTTAGAGCAGAAACAGGTAGAAATTACCCTCCGCGCCAGCGAAAATCGTCTGCGCCAGTTACTGGAAACTGTCAAAGTCATCCCTTGGGAATTAGACTTGAAAACTTGGCGATTTATTTACGTTGGGCCACAAGCGGTAGATTTGTTAGATTATGCGATCGCAGAGTGGTACGAAGAAAACTTTTGGATCAATCATCTGCATCCGCATGATAAAGAAAAGTCTGTTCGTTTTCGTCAAGAAGCAGCTGCTAGATGTGAGAATCACGAATTAGAATACCGGATGTTAGCAGCCGATGGGCGAGTTGTTTGGCTACGAGACGTTGTTAGCGTAGTTGAGGAAGCAGGAACTCCTACTATGCTAAGGGGGTTTATGTTTGACATTAGTGATTTAAAGCAGGTTGAAGAAACCTTGAGACTCAGAGAGAGGGCACTTGCTGCTACCAGTAATGGAATTATTATTGCCGATGCCAGACTTCCCTATAATCCGATTATTTACGTCAACTGCGCTTTTGAGAAAATAACAGGCTACAGTGCTGCTGATGTGATTGGGCAAAACTGTCGATTTTTGCAACGCATAGATCGCCAGCAACCAGCACTCAATGAACTGCGTTCATCTCTTCAAGCTGGAACAAGTTGCAAAGTTATTCTCCGTAACTATAGTAAAGATGGTATCTTGTTTTGGAATGAATTGAGTATTTCTCCTATTCATGACGAAAATGGCAAATTAAGCCACTTTATTGGAATTCAGACAGATATTAGCCAGCGCAAGCAAGCCGAAGCCAGTCTGCGGCGGCAAGCCCTCACTTTTGAAAACATGCATGATGGCGTAATTATCACAGATTTAACCGGCAATATTATTGACTGGAATCCTGCTGCCCAAAGCATGTTTGGCTATACCAAAGCCGAGGTTTTGGCTAAACATATCAGTATTTTGCATCAGCCGGAAGTAGCCGCAACATTAAGCGCCAAAATTCTCGAAAAAATCAACCAGCAAGCACGCTGGTCAGGGGAAATACACTTTCTTTGTAAAGATGGTAGTCAGGCAATTTGTGAAACAACAGTAGTCTCTTTACAGGATGAACAAGGAGAAACTGTTGCCACAGTTGGCATCAATCACGACATTACCGAAAATAAACGAGCTAAAGAAGCATTGCAACGGCAATTGCATCGCACCCTACTACTTGAACAAATTACTCAAGAAATTCGTCAAAGTCTGGATAGCAGCAAAATCTTTGAGACGGCTGCTACCCAAATTGGAAAAGCTTTTAAAGCCGATCGCTGTCTAATCCATTCTTACATTAGCGACCCTACACCTCGAATTCCCCTAGTAGCAGAATATAATACACTCCCCGGTTATTGCTCCATGCTGAAATTGGAAGTTCCCATGACTAACAATCCTCATGCAGAGCAGATGATGGCCCAAGAAAGTGCGATCGCCTCTCCAGATGTGTATGCCGATCCTTTACTCCAGGCGGCTGAACCTATCTGCCGAAAAATTCAACTGAAGTCTATGCTGTCAATCCGCACCTCCTATCAAGGTGAACCCAATGGTGCGATCGGATTACATCAGTGTAGCTATTTTCGCAAGTGGACATCAGACGAAATCGAATTACTAGAAGCAGTGGCGGCTCAACTGGGTATTGCTCTAGCACAGGCTCACTTACTGGAACAAGAAACTCGCCGACGGGAAGAACTTACCTTGAAAAACTTTGCCTTGGAGCAGGCAAAACGTCAGGCTGAAGCCGCAAATCGGGCAAAAAGTGAGTTTTTGGCAATGATGAGCCACGAAATTCGGACTCCAATGAATGCTGTTATTGGCATGACCGATCTCCTGCTGGATACTGACCTCACCCCGCAACAGCAAGACTTTGTAGAAACAGTTCGCAGTAGCGGAGATGCTTTGCTCACCATCATCAACGACATTCTAGATTTCTCCAAAATTGAGTCGGGAAAGCTGGAATTAGAAGAACAGCCTTTTGATTTGAGAGCTTGTGTAGAACAGGCTATTTCTCTATTAGCCCCGAAAGCTGCCCAAAAAGATATCGAACTAGTTTACCTAATCCAACCGCAAGTTCCGGCTCAGATCGTTGGCGATATGACACGTCTGCGCCAAGTCTTAATGAATCTCCTCAACAACGCCATTAAGTTTACTGAACATGGAGAAGTGGTACTCTCTGTTGAACTGGAGACTGTGAGGAGCAGGGGAGCAGGGGAGCAGGGTGAAAATTCCTCTCCTCTGCACCCTTCCCCCGTTCGGCTACGCTCACGGCAAGCCCGCCCCTCTGCCTCTTCCGAGTCCCCAATCCAAATTCAATTTGCCATCAAAGATACAGGTATTGGCATTACACCAGAAAAGATAGAGCGGTTATTTCATCCTTTCACTCAGGCTGATGTCTCCATGACTCGACGATATGGCGGCACAGGGCTAGGGCTAGTCATTAGCAAGCGGCTCAGTAAGATGATGGGGGGCAGTCTTTGGGTGGAAAGTCAAGGGATTGTTGGTGGCAATCCTAGTCCTAGATGGAAAAGTAGAAAATTATTATCTCCTTACTCTTCCCAAGGTTCAACATTCTACTTCACCATTACTGCCCAAGTGCCTGCTGTACCAGAAGGTGAATTTAGTAATTCGCCGATGCAGCTTCAGGGAAAGCGCCTGTTGATTGTGGACGACAATCTGACTAACTGTCAAATTATCAGCTTGCAAGCAGAGTCTTGGAAAATGGAAACTTATGCTGCCAAATCTGCTAAAGAAGCGTTAGCTCAACTTGCTCAAGGAACACAGTTTGATATTGCCATTTTAGATATGGAAATGCCAACAATGGATGGCATAACCCTAGCTCGTCAAATCCGCAGGCAATCTGGTTGTCAAAATCTACCTTTAGTGATTCTTACTTCTTTAGGTAGAGGAGAAACGTTCTCTGACTTTGGTGATATCGAGTTTGCTGCCTGTTTGAGCAAACCCATTAAACAGTCTCAACTCTACGATGTTATAACCCGTGTTTTAGGAAATCAGCCAAGCCAAGCGAGTATTACTGATTTTCCCTTGGTTGATCGGCGTTTAACCCATCCACTGCCACTACGGATTCTTTTGGCAGAAGATACGGTTGTTAATCAGAAAGTTGCCTTACTGATGCTACAGAAAATAGGTTATTCGGCTGATGTCGTAACTAATGGGGTAGAAGTACTCAAGGCTTTGCAAAAACAGCCTTATGACCTAGTGTTGATGGATGTCCACATGCCCGAAATGGATGGGTTAGAAACAGCTCGGAGAATCTGTCAAGAATGGAAGGTCGGTTTTCGTCCCCATATCATTGCGATAACTGCCAATGCAATGCGAGGCGATCGCGAAATTTGTCTTGCTGCTGGTATGGATGACTACATTAGCAAACCGATTCAGCTTCAAAAGTTAGCTCAGGCACTCAGCAAATGCCCACGCCAAAGAAGTCTTGAAGTCACTCCCATAGTCAAACAAGATCGAGCGATGTACTTAGAATTACAACCTTTGCAAAATATTCTCCAAGAAGGGCAAAACCAGACATTCAAAAGTGGCAAAATTGATGCCAAAATTCTCCAATCCATACGGGATATAGTCAGAGGCGATCGTGTTGTATTTGCTGAACTAATTAAGTGTTATCTTACAGAGACACCGAGACTGGTACAAGATATTAGCACTGCGATCGCAAATCGGGATGCTCAGACTATATGGAAGGCAGCCCATCAACTTAAGTCTAGCAGTGGTTCAATTGGAGCGATCGCTTTAGCACAGCTTTGCAAGGTTTTAGAAGCACAGGGACGGAGCAGTGAATTAGAAAACACCATAGAATTACTCCCGCAGTTATACCAGGAATATGAACAGGTTAAAACTGCCTTAGAAAAAGAACTTGCGAAGGAAACACCATGACAGCTACTGCTCAAGAAAGCCAATCTTTAGTTCTAATTGTTGATGATGAGCCTTTTATCCGCATGATACTTCGGCATTTCTTGGAGCGGGAAGGCTATAAAATAGCGGAAGCTCAAAATGGCAGAGAGGCTTTAACTGCTTTTAAGGAACTGCACCCTGACATAATACTTCTTGATGCCATCATGCCGGATATGGATGGGTTCGAGTGTTGCACTAACTTAGAACTTCTTGATTGCAGCAAGCACACTCCAGTTTTAATGATTACAGGACTTGAGGATCAAGAGTCAGTTGATCGGGCATTTGCAGTGGGAGCAATGGACTATGTTACCAAACCGATTCACTGGCCAGTTTTGCGACAACGGGTAAAACGCTTGATTGAGCAATCTCAGTTACAACAAAAACTGGAAACCGTTAATTTGGAATTGCAGCGATTAGCTACTATTGATGGATTAACTCAAGTAGCTAACCGCCGACGCTTTGAAGAGTATCTTAACCAAGAGTGGCAGCGCCTAAAACGGGATCAACGGCCTCTTTCCCTGATTCTTTGCGATGTTGATTTCTTCAAATTATATAACGATACTTATGGGCATCGAGTAGGCGATCGCTGTCTTCAAGAAATTGCTAAGGCTATCAAAAATATTATTAAACGTCCTGGAGATTTAGTTGCCCGTTATGGTGGGGAAGAATTTGCTGTGATTTTACCTAACACAGACACTGAAGGGGTGACTCATGTTGCCAAGAAAATTTGCCATACTATCCGAACATTGGCAATACCTCATGAAAATTCCCAAGTTAGTCCTTATGTAACCATTAGTGCTGGGTTTACGACAGAAATTCCTCAGTCAGATTCTGACTTGGAAGAAATGATTGCCGCAGCAGATCGGGCATTGTATCAAGCAAAGGCAGCAGGACGCGATCGCTTTGTGCAAGATATTCTACTACCCAAAAATAAAAAATTCCGCTAGTGCGACAGTTTGGCGCACATTAAGGTTTGTGGCAAAAGCCTTATAGGTTCGGTGGCGCGGAATTTGTAAAGTAGTGCGATCGCGGCTTGATTCAGTAGAAAAGCGATCGCGGTTCCGTATGAGCGATCGCTAGATTAATCCCTAACCACAGGGATTGATTCTGACAATTATATTTGTTGCAGTACTTTAACGATTGCAGTGCTAGCCCCCTCATCCCGACGCTCTTAAAAGATAAAAAGAATTACTCTACTGACTCTAAAGCTTCAAAATTTGGGTTCCTTTTCCGATACCATTATTTGTCTCAAAATAGCCGTACACAATGGACTATCACTATCCAAAAAACCATTCACGATCGTAAAGTGGTTTTCATCAGGCTGTGGTAAATATTCACCAGGCAATTCTTTTTCTTTCCATGCAGCCAGAAAATCTAGCGATTGTCGTTCAAACTCTGAAGTCTCTTTGCCGCCATAAGTTACAAGTAGAGAACCAGCTTTTTCAGGAAGATGACGGATAGGACTATTGCGAAGAACTTCACCCCAAGTAAATTGGATTTTGGGTTGTAGCCAAGTGTAGGGAAATGGCATCAAATCAAACAAACCACTAATAGCACAACCACCTTTAATAATGTCATCTGGTAGCCCATAGTCGTTTTTCCAGTCTGTAGGCATGAGCATCGCAGTTAAGTGACCACCGGCTGAGTGACCAGCTACATGGATGCGATTGGGGTCTGCACCAAAGCTTTCTGCATTATTATAAATCCAGGCGATCGCTGAACGATTTTGGCGGACAATCTCATCAATGGTTACTTTGGGACACAAGGCATAGTTGACCACCACCACCGTAACATTCGCAGCTACAAGACCTTGGGCGACAAAGCTAAAATCTTTACTGTCGGACATTATCCAATAGCCACCGTGGATAAATACCAAAATTGGTGCTTGTGGTTGCGTTGCCGGAAAAATATCTAGATGTTCAACTACGGTAGAACCAAAAAAAACATTTAGATGACAGCGTAGTTTTTCACGCACCTTAGCACTGTTTGTGGCATACAAATTCATGTATCCAGGTATATCAAGACCTAGTTCACTGGGATTGTATTGGTAATCTAGCTCGGCTTGAGTTTGAAAATTGTGGTACAGCATTGAGTTTTCTGGTTTAGGGCAAGTGATTTTAATCAAAACAAATTAATTCATTCTGTTAGTGGATAGCTAGGGTTTAGCCCATTCTAACCCTGAACGAAAAAGCGGATAGCGTAGCGTAAAGCTTGCGGCATAGCAATTAGAGACGCTACGCGCAGCGTCTTGTAGAGAGCGTCGCGTCTTGATTCTGACTTCTGAATTCTTCTTCAACTAAATTTTTGGGTGAATTAATTCCTTATAAAATAAAAGTCTTACGTTGTTTTAAATTAGTCAGAATAATCGCTAACCAATTACATGAAGTTTGATATGAAAAACAGCCTGTAATATTACTGAAATATTACTGAAATGATCATCATGAATCTGATTGAAGTAAGTGATATTAGAGAGCGCAAAACCTTCCCACCACGGATTGTATTACTGAATTGCATAGGATATTTATAAAGGATTTAAAACATTTATTCACACAAATCAATAAGATACAAAAGGTAAATAATCTCGTATGATTTCGGTGTAAGTCTTTTGATAAATTTACTGCTTTTACGTTCTATTACGCAAGTTTAATTTTCATTCTTGAATAAAAATTCACTATTTTCTAACGTTTGTAAAGTTTAGATCAAATTATTGGAATAATTGATCTACTCCTTATGGCAGTTGCGGTGGTAAGCGCTACCTGATCAATCTTTAGCTTGAGCAAGACAAACTAAGTAGGTTGATTCATGTTGTGTATTGAAGAATTGATCAACTTAGATTTGTTTGAACAGCTTTCTACAGTTTTCTAAAGAGCAATTAGAGTGGATTTGCGATCGCGCTCAAACGGATGAACTAGGCACCGCAGAAGTATTGAATGACACATAAGGGAGAATCGGAATATGGCTTATTTAGCCTAGTCAAAGGTAATGAATCTTACCCGCTAGACAGAAAGAGTTGAAATTCCTATTGGGCAACATGAAGCCTCATAATTTTTTAGTGAAATTCCAGTACTTACCGATGGTATCTGTGACAGTGCAGGCATTGGCAAATTATCAATTCTATGAAGTTAAGCAGATATTACACCGTCAAAGTTAAGGATGCGTAGTTTACCTATGTAGGCATCGCTCTCTTATGTGAGGCGTAGGCGATCGCAGTCGATCTCAAAATTTGCGAAATCACTGCTGATGTGGGTCATTGGAGTGGGAAGTTGGCGGGAAATCTGGCGCGAAGATTTGGTTTGGCAGATCCTTTTGGTATAAAAGCATCTGCTGAGGGAAGACTTAAAACAAGACCCTGTACTAATGGGATTCAAATTACAAATTATCGAGGATGAAAGTATTACCCCACAATACCTTTACGATTTTGACACTTCATATACTGACTGTAGTTCTGCAACGGCTAAATACAAAAGCTGAACCTACCAAAACATTTAGATTCTCTATGTAGCCAAATTTATGGACAAAACCATGATTATTCACAGCTTCCCCGCACCACAGAAAAGCTTAAAACGCACTTAATATAAGCATTTTTAAGCATTTTTCCAAAATTTCTAATTTTAATAAGGACAAATTAAAACTCTTTTGACACAATAGGACAGAAACAGAGAGGTATCTAATATTCTCATCTCTCTGTATATATGACTAGGCAACTAGACTGGTATAAAAAAACCAAGCCACTTATCCAAAATACGATGAACCCCAACAACCCTTTGCAGACAATACAAACAAGTTTCCATACGGCTTTAGGTGCTGTTAGTGAATTTACGGCCCTACTTCAAGAGCCCCAAAAACTCACGAATTACTTTACCAGAATGCAACAAAGGCCGGATCAATTGTTCCAAGATTTAGCAGTAAAAGGCAAAAATATGGAACAAGATATGAATAGTTTTTTCAAAAATTACTTTTGCGGAGGTGGTGACAAATCACCATATCCCAAATATATAGAACGGGCAGATGGACAGGCTTTTAACCAACCCTATGAAATCAAAGGGACAAAAATGTACGGCTTTGTCGTTGAGGGTTCAATGGCGAAGTTGCAAGAGGTCTGTGATAAATATCTCAACGATCCCAATAACGGAGAGATTGAATATCGCCCAGCAATGAACTATCTCGTCCTGACGTTCAACAAGATAGATTCTTTAAGTTCCATCTATCCTCCCGACTATGACAAAGGAACTGTGCATGAAGAAGAAGCCATCTTTTGGATGTTAACAGTGGTAGGTAAAAGAGTCGGGCCTTTATTTATAGCCGAACGCCTAGCTTGGTTTATGCCTTACGTGTACGTGAATAATTCTCCCATCCTAGTTTCGGGTAGAGAAGTCTATGGCTTCTTTAAAGAACTTGGCCTATTTCAAATCCCTGAATTAAATCAAGAACCGGATTTATTTACTGTAGACACCTTAGTATTTAAAGAATTTTCTCCTACAAGCCAATCTATAGATGCTCGCCTGCTGGAAGTTCAACGCATCAATACAGGAGAGAATCAAACCATCAAGACATGGGATACCTTTGAGGAAGCAGCAAGAGCGATCGCTAGTTTATTATTTGACAATAACGAAATTCTGATTCCTGGCTTACAGTTACCCTTCAATCTTCTCGAATATCTCCTAGAAAAAATCGTCCCTCTCGTTACCCTCAAACAAATCCGCGACGTAGAAAACAGCAAAAAAGCCTGCTATCAAGCACTGATTGAATCCCCCATGCAGCTACAAACCTTCTATGGCGGAAAACTCTTTGGCGATCAATTTCAACTAAAAATCAATAATTTCGCTAGTCAACCAATTGTCCAAGACTTAGGACTACACAAAGGCTATCCCGCAGGTAGCGAATCCATAACTATCCCCGTAAAACTTGGTTTCGTGCTGCACTTCGACTTCACCCTCAAAGATGGGAAAGCCGTTTGGCAAGCACCACAGAAAAATTAGCATTGGGCAAATATAATTCCCTACTACACAAGCAAAGTCCATCTAATGCAAAATCAAGGGTTTACTAACCTGCGAAGGCAGGTTTTGCCTGTGTAGCCGCGACTTCTAGTCGCTTTCTCAACTCGCATCTATCACAAAAAACAAATATGTCTGAAACCTTTAAGCCCAAAAAAATCGCTATTTTAGGCGGTGGAATATCATCCCTAACCACTGCTTATGAATTAACCAGTCAACCAGGGTGGGATAGTCTCTACGATATTACTATTTATCAAACAGGTTGGCGTTTGGGTGGTAAATGTGCAACTGGACGCAACATCAAACCCCATACACCCAATTCTGAACCAGACTATCGCATCGAAGAACACGGACTGCACATTTTTTTTGGATTCTACGAAAATGCTTTTCGTCTACTCAAGCAATGCTACGACGAATTAGGTGGTAACGGGCCTTTCAGCACCATAGAAGACGCATTCAAACCTCACAGTCTCATCGTCTTAGAAGAATACATCAATAAAAATTGGAAAACTCTGCCTTTTAATTTTCCTACCAATTCTCTAGTTCCTTGGGAAGGTGGCGGCATTTCTTCCCTTTGGGAACATATCTGCACAACCATTGAATTCGTCATTCAGACTTACGGAGTAATTGATGATTATAGTCAGTTAAAGTCTACTAAAAGTTCTTCAACATCTGTTGCCAAACAAATAGCATTAGGCAAAGAGGTAATGGAATGTTTATCAGATAGTAGTCTCTTACAGTTTCCTAGCCAGTTGATTCAGTTATTTCTCCAACAACCCATGTTTTGGGGAGGATGGCTGAACAATATCAACCAATTTATTGGTAATATCCTTCAAAACCTAGATTTTACTTCTGAAAAAGTATTCTTAAATATTGCCTACAGCCTAGCTAAATCACTGCCCAAAAATACCAAAACTCACAGACGCGAACATCATCAGTTAATTCTTAAGCTCATAGACCGCTTTAAAGAACAGTTAATCTGTCAGATAGAATCTAAGATTGGGCAAAATCCTGATATGTTTTGGCGTTTAACACTCATCGATTTAGCATTAGCAAACATCCGGGGTTTGTTTGTGGATGAGATAATTGATTTTCGTTCCCTAGATAGTTTAGATGAGTACAACTACAGAGACTGGCTACTAAAACACGGGGCTAGAGAATCAAGCGTTAAATCAGCCTTTATTCGCGTCTTATACGATTTAGTGTATGGTTTTCCAGAAGGTAATACCGATAAACCTCAACTAGCAGCCGGAACAGCTATTCGTGTCCTCACAACTATCTTGTTCAAATACAATGGCGCAATCATGTGGAAAATGCAATCAGGGATGGCAGAGGTAGTCATCACTCCACTATATGAAGTGCTAAAGCGTCGTGGTGTGAAATTCGAGTTCTTCCATGTTATCAAGCAGTTGCATCTGGATAAAAATCAGCAATCAATTGCCAGTATCACTTTAGCTCGTCAAGTAAATTTAAAAAACCCAAAGCAAGAATATCAACCACTTATCACAGTTAAAGATATTCGTTGTTGGCCTAGCGAACCTCTCTACGATCAGATTGTCGATGAAGAAGCCCAAAAACTTCAAGATCAAGAAATTAACCTTGAGTCATATTGGACACCTTGGCAGAATGTAGACAAAATTACCCTCACCAAAGGCAATGATTTTGATATTGTGTTGCTGGGAATTTCTATAGCCGCCTTACCCTCCATTTGCAGTGAATTGCTCCAAGCTAAAAAAAATCCGGCTCACCAAAAATGGAGTGAGATGTTAACGCAAGTCAAAACAGTAACTACTCAAGGCGGACAAATATGGCTTAAGCCTACCTTATCGCAATTAGGATGGCAACAATCTAGCCCTGTGCTAGGAGCTTATGTTGAACCACTCGATGTCTATGCAGATATGAGTGAGTTAGTACAACGAGAAAATTGGCCTGCCGATCATTATCCTTACAATGCAGCTTATTTCACCGGTGTAATTGCAGATCCAGGGATTCCTCCCCACACAGCTTATGATTTCCCAGCTAAAGCCCAAAAAAAAGTAGAGCAAGAGGCAATTAACTTCCTCAACAATCACATCGGACAGCTTTGGCCTAATGCTACTCAGCCAAAAAATCCCCAAGGTTTGAATTGGGATTTATTAATAGATTTTCAAAACCGTCAGGGAGTAGAACGCTTTAAAGCTCAATACTGGCGAGTTAACATTAACCCATCAGAACGCTATGTACTATCTGTACCTGGAAGTAGCAAGCATCGACTCAAAACTGATGAATCTGGGTTTGATAACCTTTATCTAGCTGGCGACTGGATTAACAACGGTTACAATTCCGGTTGTGTGGAAGCGACAGTAATGTCTGCAATGCAAGCAACACGAGCTATTCTAAATCAATGCTTCCATATAAAATACACCAAAGAAATTATTGGTGAGTGGGATTCTTGGTTATAATGAGGTGCATTTTGACAAACTCAACAAAAATTAGCATTATTTAGGTTGTTAAAACCTATACTATTTGATAGACCGATACATTTTTAATGTTTGTTTTATAACAGACTTTAAAAATGTATTTATTATTCTCTGAAGAATAGAACGTTAGTTGAAAATTTAAAATTTTATTAAAATATTATTACCAATGATTGTATTATCGAATTACCAAATTATAGAATTAATTGATGAGGGAATAAAAACTGCTGTTTATCGAGCCAGGAGAAATCAAGATGGTCAAATAGTAGTTATTAAACTTTTAAAAACAGAATACCCTGAGCTAAGAGAAATAGCAGCGTTAAAACATGAATATGAGCTAATCAAAAATTTAAATATCCCAGGAGTTATTCAAGCTCATAGTTTAGAAAAATACAACAATGGTTTTGCTATTGTTTTAGAAAATTTTGATGGAGTTTCTCTCTACAAAAGTATCCAGGCAGAAAAAGTTGAGTTACAAACTTTTCTCGATGTAGGCATTCAAATTACTCAAGCTTTAGGTGAATTACACCAAAATCATATTATCCATAAAGATATTAAACCACAAAACATTATTGTTAATTTAGCTACCTGTCAAGTTAAAATCATTGATTTTTCTATCTCATCATTGCTTTTTCAAGAGAAACCCAAACTTAGCAACCCTGATTTGCTTGAAGGAACTCTAGCCTATATGTCTCCAGAGCAAACGGGAAGAATGAATCGGTCAGTTGATTACCGTACAGACTTTTATTCGTTGGGTGTAACTTTTTATGAAATGCTCACAGGTCAGTTACCATTCTCAGCAACCGATCCAATGGAGTTAGTCCATTGTCATATTGCTAGACAACCCGTAGCAGTAGAACAATTAAATCCACAAATCCCTCAAGTAATTTCTGCAATTATTATGAAATTACTCAGCAAAACTGCTGAGGGAAGATATCAAAGTGCTTTTGGGATTAAAGCGGATTTAGAAACCTGTCTCGATCAATTAGAGCAAACTAACTCTATAAGCAGCTTTTCTATTGGCCAGCAGGATAATTCTAGCCAACTGCAAATTCCCGAAAAGTTGTATGGACGAGAAGCAGAAATAGATATCTTAATGAATGCTTTTGAAAAAGTTAATCAAGGAAATAAAGAATTAATATTGGTTGCAGGTTACTCAGGTATTGGTAAATCAGCATTAGTTAACGAAATTCATAAACCTGTTATCAAAAACAGAGGCTATTTTATTGCTGGTAAATTTGAGCAATTTCAGCGTAATATTCCTTATGCTTCACTGATTCAAGCATTTCAAGAGTTAATGCAGCAATTACTGGCAGAGAGTGAAGCACAATTATCTACTTGGAAAGAAAAACTTTTAGAGGCTTTAGTTCCGAATGCTCAAATTATTATTGATGTTATTCCTGAATTAGAACTGATTATTGGTAAACAAACAGAAGTCCCACAACTAGCTTCAGCAGAAGCACAGAATCGCTTTAACTTGGTTTTCCAGAAATTTATCAATGTGTTTGCTCAAAAACAACATCCATTAGTTGTATTTTTAGATGATTTACAATGGGCAGATTTAGCTTCATTAAAATTAATTCAGTTATTGACTACAGAGGCTGAAATTCAATATTTATTGCTCATAGGGGCTTATCGAGATAATGAAGTTGATGCTAGTCATTCTTTAATGTTAATTTTGCAGGAAATCGAAAAAAATAGTAGCCCTGTCCAGATTATCCACTGTCAAAATCTAAAAATTACTCATGTTTGCCAATTAGTTAGCGACACTCTAAAATCTAGTTTAGAAAACTCCAAAGAATTAGCAAAATTGATTTTCAATAAAACTGCTGGTAATCCATTCTTTATCAATCAAATACTCAAGTTTATTCATCAAGAAAATTTGCTTTTGTTTGATTTTATCACTGGTAAATGGCAATGGGATATTCAGCAGATTCAGATGCTAGGAATTACTGAGAACGTTGTTGAATTAATGATAGGTAAAATTAAAAAGCTCAAAGATACTACACAAAATATTTTAAAAATAGCTGCCTGTATTGGCAATCGATTTAACTTAAGTATACTTTCTTGTGTTAACGAAAAATCTCATAATGACACAGCTTTAGAGATTTGGGAAGCATTACAAGCTGGTTTAATTCTACCTTTAAGCGATAATTATAAACTGCCACATTTATTAGATTATGTTGATATTTTTGTAATTGATTATAAATTTCTTCACGATCGCGTGCAACAAGCTGCTTATGCTTTGATACCCGATGAGCAAAAAAAGGAGATTCATTTAAATATTGGTAGACTGCTATTAAAGAATATAGACGAAAGTTTACTAGAAGAAAGAATATTCGATATTGTTAACCAATTAAATATTGGTATCGAACTGATTAACTCTCCAGAAGAAAGATATAAACTAGCTAAGTTAAATCTTATTTCTGGAAGGAAAGCTAAGGATTCTGCTGCTTACGAATCTGCTGTAAATTCTCTGAGGCAAGGTCTAAGTTTACTTCCAGTCGATTGTTGGCAAAACTATTATGAATTAACTCTTGACCTCCATGTAGAAACCGTAGAAGCAGAGTATTTAAATACAAATTTTGAGCAAGCAGAAGCATTATTTATTAGTGTTGTAAGGAATAGCAAAAGTATCCTTGATGCTGTTAAAGTATATGAGAAAAAAATTCAGTTTCATGTTGCTCAAAATCAAATGCGAGAAGCATTAGATTTAGATTTGCAGGTGCTAGCGATGCTGGGAGTTTCTTTATCTGAAACTCCACCAGTAGAATTAAAAGTTGAAGAATTAGTCAATCTGCCAGAAATGACTGATGCTCATAAGCTAGCTGCTATGAGGATACTAATGACAGCTATGCCTCCGGCTTATTTAGCCGATCCTGCACTTTTACCATTGATTGCTTTTACAATGGTTGATTTATGTGTGCAGTATGGCAATTCATGTTTTGCAGCTTACGCCTATGGTTTTTATGGGCTAATTTTATGTGGGCCTCTTAAGGAAATTGAAGCAGGTTATAAATTTGGTAAATTATCTTTGCAGATTTTAGATAAATTCAACGCTAGAGAAATCAAATCTAAAGTTTATGCACTATTTAATATTTTTGTTAGACATTGGAAAGAACATCTTAAATCAACTATAGAACCTTTACAAGATGGTGTTCAAAGTGGTTTAGATACAGGTGATATTGAGTATGTGGGTTACAATGGATTATTAGTTTGTTGGCATCCTTTTTGGGTTGGAGAGAACTTAGAGATTGTTGAACAAAGACTAGAACAATATATTAATTTAGCACACAAGATAAAACAAGAGCATTTTACCATTTGTTTGCTTATTTTAAAGCAAATGCTAATCGAACTAGTTCAAGATACTGAGAATAAATCTCACTTAGAAGGTAATAGTTTTAATGAATCTGTAATGCAGAGAATGGCAGGAAATATTACAGCTATCTTTTATAGTTATCTTGCCAAAAGTATTTTGAGTTATTTCTTTAAAGATTATAGCCAGTCTGTTAAAAATGCTCAATTAGCACAACAGTATGAAGTTGCCGTTGGTGGGACTGTTTATCTATGTGAATATAAATTTTATTATTCTCTGGCATTGTTAGCCTTCTTTTTAAAGACTACTTCTCAAACAGATACAAAAGCTGATATAGAGATAGTAGAACAAAATCAAAAACAATTAAAACAATGGGCAGATCATGCACCTGTAAATAATCAGCACAAATACGATCTAGTAGAGGCAGAAAAAGCACGATTTTTAGGCCAAGTCTTAGTAGCGATGGAACACTACGATCGCGCCATTCAAGGGGCTCATAATTTTGGATATATTCATGAAGAAGCTCTAGCTTATGAATGTGCAGCAGAATTTTATCTTAGTCTAGGAAGAAATGAATTTGCCTCACTATACATGACAAAGGCACATTATGGTTATCGCCGTTGGGGAGCAAGTGCTAAATTTAAGGATCTGGAATCAAAATACCCAGAATTAATTGCTAAGGTTTCTGCTCACTCCCAACTAGGCTTTACAAGTAATACTATTACTACTTCTACCGCTAATGAAAAGTCAAGCGGACTAGATTCTATTACAGTTATTAAAGCATCGCAAGCTTTATCAGAAGTAATTTTATTAGAAAGTTTGCTAGAAAAATTAATGACAATTGTAATTGAGAATGCTGGCGCTCAAACTGGTATTTTGCTTCTAGAGAAAGGAGGGAAATTATTTATTGAGGCTCAAGCAGATGTAGACCAAGATGATTTGACTGTTGGTCAATCAATACCAGTCGAAAATAGCCAGAAATTGCCTGTATCTGTAATTAATTATGTCACAAGAACAAAAAAAGATGTGGTTTTATCTGATGCCAGTAGTGAAGGAAGTTTTACGATAGACCCGTACATTATTGAGCATCGTATAAAATCTCTCATGTGTACTTGTATTGTGAATCAAGGCAAACTAATTGGGTTACTTTACTTAGAAAATAATTTAACAGTAGGAGCATTTACGTCTGATAGAATACAAGTATTAAAAATACTATTTTCGCAAGCAGCTATTTCTTTAGAAAATGCCCGACTTTACGCCAATTTAGAGGAGAAAATTGAGGAAAGGACGAGGGAGCTAAATGAAAAAAATGTGCGATTAAATCAAACACTGCATGAATTAAAATTAGCTCAAGCTCAACTAATTCAAACAGAAAAAATGTCCAGTTTGGGTCAAATGATTGCTGGTATTGCTCATGAAATTAATAACCCTGTAAGCTTTATTCATGGCAATTTAGATCACATTAATAATTACACACAGGATTTACTTAGTTTAATTAATATGTATCAAAATGTCTACCCCAATGTAGCACCAGAGATTGAAGAGTTTTTAGAGAATATTGATGTTAATTTTATTAAAGAAGATATACCTAAAACTTTATCTTCGATGAAAATTGGTACGCAACGTATTCGAGAAATTGTGCTGACATTGCGTAATTTCTCTCGGTTGGATGAGGCTGATATGAAACCTGTTAACATTCATCAGGGAATTGAGAGTACGTTACTAATTTTGCAAAGCCGTCTTCAAGTCAAACCAGGTAAGCCTGCAATTGAGATTATCAAAAATTATAGTGAGTTGCCAAACGTGGAATGTTATGCTGGGCAACTCAATCAGGTATTTATGAATATTCTGAATAATGCGATTGATGCTTTAGAAAGGTCAAATCAGGAAACAACAGCAGAGGAAATTAAGAGTGATTCTAGTGCGATCGCTATTCGTACCCAAGTAGTAAATCCTGATGTAGTGGCTATTTTCATTAGGGATAATGGGGTTGGTATGAGTGATAGTGTCAGACAAAAAATATTTGATCCTTTTTTCACTACTAAACCTGTGGGACAAGGTACAGGTTTAGGATTATCAATCACTTATCAAATTGTAGTAGACAAACATCACGGGACAATAGAGTGCATTTCTGCACCTGGACAGGGTGCAGAGTTTATTATTCAAATTCCCTGTCGGCAAAAGCGGTAATCTAGCATAAACAGGACTTACGCAAAATCATGAAAAAACGAACCACAGAGGGCGCAGAGGGCACGGAGAAATAAGAGTTCCAGAGAGTTCTTGCGTAAGTCCTAATAAAATAACGCGATGTACGACCTATTCTTGGAACCCTACTTCTATTCCTCTCCCCGAAAGGTCAAGAGGCTTCTAATTTGTGCCTACAGAATATGCTGCGATCGCCATTCCTTCCAAAACGCGATCCATAAATGCCCCCGGATCTCTCTCATCGTCGTTACAAATTACGAATTTGCGATCGCTTTGTTCGCTACTTTTTGCTTTGGCAACTGTTGCCCATTTTAAACCTGTAGGATAACCTGCACTACCACATCCCCTTAAACTTTTCTAAATAGCCAAAAAGTTCCTGCGCTTTATGCAATATCTCAATGAGTGCATCCTGTTCAGACTGGTAGCGTTTGATACTTGCTTCCAGCATTGCTTTCATGTCAAAGTGAATTTTGGGTATTCATTTCTCCAGAGGTGTTAGTTTTAAAGGATACAATGGCTCAGATCCATTTAATTGCCAAATTCTAAATACCAATACAGCAGCTACAGTTAGCCATACACAAGAAAATGATAAAGTCATTCCCGCTACAGGATTAGTTTGCCAATAAATTGCCGTCACCACTACAGCAGATAACCAAGGGCCTAAAATAACTACAGGAACAGCAGCACCTAATCTCCGTTCTACAGTAAAAATCGTATTCCAAGTATCCCCTAAAGCCAGATGTACCACAAACAAAATTAAAGGCAGCACTAAAAATTGGTGATTCATTTGCTGCCAAACCAATACAGAAGAAATTACCCGCAAAGCGGCAATTATCATCCAAACTATGGGAAATACTAAAGGTGGAGGAGACCATCTTGGTCTAATTACCTGGTCATAAGTCTGGCGAGAACGGGTATTATCTAAAAGAGAAAAAACTCGTGAACGAATACTTAATAGAGCAAAAAGTAATCCAGTCAATAAAGTACTAAACCAACTGGGTAAAGAAGAATTGCTATCAATTAACATTACTAATTTTTCCATTCCCAGTAAGACGAGAATCATAACTACTATTTGTAGGATAGTTCCTAGTGTATAAACTAAAATTGCTCTGATATCTAGTTCTTGTGTAGTAGCTATTGATGTATCTCGATATTTTTGTTGATTCCCAGTTTTTACCCCCATCACCGTATTGACAAACTGTTCAAGCATTCCACTCTTATTGGGTTGATTCATAATTAAGAAATTGTGCCTAGTTTGTAATTAGTAATAATAGGTGATTATATCGCTATTCCATTACTCTAGGCAGAGGAAAATAAGAAATCTTTAGATCAGAGGTATCTAGAATAGGATCTTGTATTCGATTCATTAATTCAGTTATTGTTAGTAATCCGATCGATAAATGTGAAAATGGAAAGACCCAAAATTAAAATTTTAGTTAATTATTGTTAGCTAACTGTCAAAAACTCCTGAACTATTCGAAAAGTCAAGGGGCTTCATTAGGCAATCCTGAAATTTTCGATTTCCTGTATGAAGACAACCGCATTTGCGATCCCATCTTCATCTCGGATTTTTGCCCCCAAGTTAGCTGCGCGCTGACGCATTGTTTGCCAGATTACCCCAAACAAATCATCATAATCATTATAAAAATACTTCACCAGCCGTAGCATTAATTCAGAATTTTGGACTAAAACTTAGTGTCAAAGATTTCAAGTTTTTTTCTCTGTAGATTGATTGAATGAAGCGGCATTAAAACTTAATAACCCGTTTCTTATTTTTTCTCTAACTGTCTTATCTGTCCTTGCATTCTCACTTTAATGCTGAGAATATATCTAAATTCATACACCAACTTGTAATTTACAAGTAAAAACAAACCATGAAAAAAATACTGTTGTGCTGTTGAACTCAACCCAAGCCATTCGTTGTGATCGCGCAAACTACTCTTGTAATTCCTTTAATCCTGCTGGGTAGGAATTCTCTAAAAGATAGGTGAAAAAATCTATAACATTTAGGGATTGAGGTATATGAGAAATAGCATAATCTTCAGGAGTTCGTGTATCGATAATGACAGCCTGTGACGACTTTTTTGCTGGCGGTGACGTGAGTTCTTGAGGAGAAATGAGGAGTTTTGTATTCACGCTTTTATGCTTCTGTTATCCTAACATTAGGCATTATCGCGCCCGGTAAATTTGCGTTTTGGAATGCAAATCACAGAAGAAGAAATGTTGAATAGTACGAGATAACTTTTTTGGCTGTGTTGTTTTCAAGCAATAATTCAGAATAGATTAATCTCGCCAAACTTCATTTACAATATTCCCATCAGTCCCAAATAATTGAATATGCAAAGGCATTTGACCCGCCGCATGAGTTGAACAACTCAAACAAGGGTCAAAACCACGAAATTCTGTGACATGAAAGCGAGCATCGCTCACTTGTGCTGTATCAGTCAGATAAATGCTGATTTTAGCGTGTCCTTCAATTCAGGTAACTGGGTCGATGATTACTTTTTTCATAACTATCTCAGGTCAACCACTAGACCAGTTGTCATAAATTCCTTTAGCTTCTGGATATTCATCGCAGTATTCTTCAAAGGCTGTTTTCACGACTTTCTCGGCCCGTTGATGTGCTATCTCGGCTTGTAATTCCTCGATCGCATCCCAAGCAACAGCACATTCTTCTGAATAGATGCCTTGGCGATCGCAAACGATATGAGCTTTTTTAATTTCGTCCTGAAGCTGTTGTTCTAGCTGGAAAGTATGGGGTTGCTCAAGAAAGTTAATATTAGCTAGAATGTCAACCAGGGAAATGATACCCAGTAGTTCGCCCTGAATAACGGGCGCTCTCTGCAAATTATGGTCGGCAAATAACCGCGCTACGTATTCTAAGGCAAGTTCAGGATTGACAACGATACAAGGCTTGGTCATCACTTCATGAACACGCACACTAAAGGGATCTTTACCATAAGCAATTACTTTATATACAATATCTTTTTCAGTAATCATTCCGTAGGCATCCTGTTTATGGCGGCGATCTACAACCAGCGCTTTCCAGTCCCTTGCTCTCAAGAGTCTAACTGCTTCAGCCACTGTTGCTGAACTGTGAATCGTAGCAACATCTCTAGTCATAATGTCAGATGCTTTCAACATAATTGCTTCTAAAATTATTTTGTGATTGCCTCACTTTCAACTTAGATAAAGAATCTGAGTAACTTGTGAAGTTAACCAAACTTGATAAATTCACGTCTTTCTAAGTAGAACAGGTTCGGCACTACCTAAAGGATTGCGTAAAGCAGTAACATTACCAGTAACAGCACAATTACCAAAAGAGACAAGAATGTGCGATCGCACTCTTACTCTCTGAATCATTTGCAGGTAATCTTCATTAGCAACTGCACCCACCACATCCACAGCTTTGAGATATTCTTTAGCATCAGCAAAGAGACTATAAACTAAATCTACTTGTGCTGCTACAATCAATCAGTCATTCAGCAAAATTTTCCCTTGCTGTGACTAGGAAATCAAGTTTGCCGCGATCGCGTTTTATTTCTCCAATGCCTAAATTTTAGTACAAAATAACACCTTTAGTGCAAGTATTAACACATACTTTATTCTTCATGGGTGCTAATAAGTTTGTCGTTGGCTGTTAAAGTTTTGACTAATCAGAATTAGCCTTTCGCTTCTGGAATGCCCTGAGTCTTGAATTATAGACAAATAGTTTGAGGAACTTGTGAATAACTTGGGTATTTTTCTCATCAATTGCTTTCTAAGCTATGGGAATCCGTTTTTATTTTTGTTCGCGCAGCGTGGCGTAGCCATACTTACTTGCGTGGGAAGGCAAGAGGCAATAGGCAATAGGAAAGAAGGCTTTTTGAGTTGTACGGAGTTTTTTCACGCAATCAAATATGAGTCCTATATGTAGTCTTGAGGTAGCAAAGCAGAAAGTAGCCAGAAAATTTACATATCTGCAATTATTTTGAATTGAATTATATCCATTAAGAAATTATTTCCAGGAATTATTCATTAACGGAACGTTCAAACACGACTGAAAGATTATTGGCTGGCATTTGGTAAATCTGTTTCAAGATGAAATGTTCTGCCCTAGCTGCTGCTACTACATCATCCAAGTTTCGCACACCCCATTCTTGGTTTTGGGTGTGTAAATATTCGTCAAAAGCTGCATTACTCGCTGCTGTATGTTCGCCACCTTGTTTGAAGGGCCCATACAAATAGAGGATACCTCCTGCTTTTAGGATACGACCTGCCCCTGCCATTAGCCCCAAACAGGCTGACCACGGTGAAATGTGAATCATATTAATGTTGACGATGGCGACAATTGGCTCTCTATCAAGCCACTGAGTTACTTCCCCTTGCTCCACTGCCCAAACTGGCTCTCTAACATCTAGCTCAAGCGGTGGATAAACGTTATCACAGGCGTTGTGTTCAGTCCATGCACTAATGCTGGCTCGTAACTCTAAATTTGCATCTGTTGGTAGCCACTGGCGAGGACTTAATCTGGATGCAAAAAAGACTGCGTGTTCACCAGTACCACTTGCTATTTCTAAAATAGTGCCACTTTCGGGTAATACCTGCAAAAGTATTTCTAGAATTGCTTCTCGGTTGCGCTCAGTTGCTGGTGCGTATTGTCGTGCGTCTTGTGGTGTCATTCTTATCGTGATATTTTATAATTTTTATCGCATAGTGCGCTTCCCGATAGTAACAATATAGATGATCTGACCTATGCCCATCACAGAAATTCTTGACAAAAAAAGTATCCACCGTTCATGTATTATCACTAGATACGTTCTTTTCGTATTGACAAAACAACTTTGACAATTACATTTTAAACCTTAAACTTACATACGTGTTTCATGGCTCGTAAAAAATTATCTCCATTACAATCAACTAAAGTAACTCCATTCGCCCTCTCTCAATTACATATCCGCTTGGAGTTTTTAGAAACAGAACATAAATCGCTACTTAAACAGATTAAGAGAAAGCGTCAACACCTTTAAAACCAAGAGATAGGGAAGTCTAAAACCAATTCTTCACTTGTTGGTGTAGCGTGGGATGATTATCTTTTAGGCTTAAAATATAATCAGAATCACCTTCTATAATTTTTTTAGCAATGGATTTCTGTGAACACAAAAGCATCAATAGTAATGATGCAACCAGATAAGTCTAGTATTTCTAAGAGTGCTGGAATTGCCGTGATTTCGTTCGATTTGGCATTAACTTTTGTTTGTCCTAACACCAAACGGTGTTCTTTTGACCAAGCACTAACCAAATGTAAAGCTTTCAGTTGGGATTTTCGGTCATATGAGCCTTTGAGAGCTTTTCCATCTATAGCAACGACTTCTACTAGGTTTTGAGACGCGCTAACCCTGCATAGATGGAAATTGTGAGATTTCAGAGTTTGTTTAATACATCAACATCCTCTTGTGCAAAATTGTCCTCATTGTCATCGCCGACTACTTTGGTTCGAGTCGCAATCCAGTTTAGGCTATTGTTCGCAATGTTCTCACTGGTTAGGAGGAGCTTCTAATACTCTAGTAGTTACTCAAAACAGATGGATAGCCAAAAGTTTCTATCCCATACCAGCATGAACCCCTTCTGTTCCATTATAAAAAAATTCGGTGCTTTTCTGCTTTCTATGCTTGATTGGACTGACGGCAAGCTTATCCTTCCAATTTAGACTAGCGGCAAAGTTATGGTTCCAAACTGTCAATTTTATCCAAAATTAGCTGACGCAAGAATGAGGGTTATAATGTTGTTGGCGGCAAAGTTATGCTTCCAGGTGCGGCAAACTTATGGGTAAAGTCACATAGATGCAGTTTCTAGCCTTCTTTAAACGATTCACAATTCTTAAGTAGCTAAGTAAGTGGGTGTAAATAATTGTTGTTGGGATTAGGCAATATGCAATAGGCAATAGGTATAAGGGTTTTAGCCTAGTTCATTTTTATTTAGATAGTTTGATTTTATTATGGCAACTTACTTACTATTAACCCATCTTGCATATCTTCAGAATAGAGAGTACTTGCTCTTGCAGATAGGTTAGGTCTGTATTGGACTTATGGGACTTCCAGAAAATAAATTCAGGACTTACACCATAACTCTCTAAAACTCTTATTTCTCTGCGTCCTTCTCTGACGAAACGCTGCGCGTTGGCGGAAGCCTCTCGTAGAAAAGGCGGTTCGTTTTCTCATTATTTTGCGTAAGTCCTAAAATTATTCAGTAGTTACGGAATTAAGCCTAATGCGCCGCCTACAGATAACAGGTGCGTTACGCTGTCGCGCTAAAACACCTTACTGGAATGTCCTTAATTCCTAATTCCCAGTCAAAATGCCTAATGAAATTTGGTTATCACAATTGCAAAAACATCGTGCGATCGCAGTCATCCGCGCGCCTAAAATCGAAGTGGGAGAGGAAATGGCAATGGCTGTAGCATCTGGGGGAATGCAGCTGATTGAGATTACCTGGAATAGCGATCGCGCTGGAGAATTAATCAGTCAACTACGCTCAGAATTACCTACTTGTACTATTGGCACTGGTACGTTATTCAATGTGCAACAGCTACAAGAAGCGATCGCATCTGGGGCGCAATTCCTCTTCACACCCCACGTTGACTCAGCAATGATTCAAGCAGCACAAGAAAAAGATATACCTATCATCCCAGGAGCGTTGACTCCTACAGAAATTGTTACTGCTTGGAGTCAGGGCGCTAGTTGTGTAAAAGTGTTCCCCGTACAAGCAGTGGGAGGAGCTGATTACATTAAAAGTTTGCAAGGGCCACTAAGTCAGATTCCCTTAATTCCTACAGGCGGTGTCACTCTGGAAAATGCTAAAGAATTTTTGCAAGCCGGAGCGATCGCTGTCGGTTTGAGCGGTGAATTATTTCCCAAAAAGCTTGTCACAGAGGCAAATTGGCAAGCGATCGCATCTAGGGCAAAAAAACTCATACAACAGTTAGGTTAAATTAGAATCAAATCATCAAAAATCCACGTCTATTAAAGTAATAGATAGGGAAATAAAAGTGAAACCTAATAAGTTTCTCAAGACTTCATGATTTGAGTGTGAGTGTATCTAAAATGAAAAAACTGATTTATCCTGACTGGGTGCATCGCTTAAAAATACTGCTTACTGGTACAGCAATGTCTTTAAGTGTTTTTACTACTACTGGAACGAGTGAAGTTTGGGCAAATTCCAAAGATCAAGTAATTGCCCAAAAAATCCAGACATTACAACAATCAGATCGGCGCTGGATTCAAATTGATCTTTCAAAGCAACGATTAATAGCTTGGGAAGGTGACAGAGTGGTTTATGGAAGTGCTATTTCCTCTGGTAAAAAAGCTACTCCCACTCTTGTTGGTACTTTTAAGGTTCAATCTAAGTTCAAAACTACGCGAATGCAGGGAGAAAACTATAATGTTCCCAACGTTCCTTATGCGATGTTTTACGAAGGTAATTATGCTATTCACGGAGCTTATTGGCATAAGAGATTTGGCACTCCAGTAAGCCACGGCTGTGTGAATATCGCACCCAAACATGCAAAATGGCTATTTCAGTGGGCATCAGTAGGGACACCAGTAGTCATCCAGAAATAGTAGGTGAAGCAGCCAAAAGACAATCTATGAAAAATCATTAATAACAACAAATCAAGACAATTAAGTGATTCCCAGCATAAAATATTGCTGGGAATCTTCGGAGTCGAAATTACTGAATGTGAAATAAAATATATAAGAGGGGATTCATACCAATTTTAGATTTTAGATTTGTATTGATGACTAAAAGTTTTTTCCTAACTTTGGTATTATCCAGTTTACCCCAAAGAAATAAGCGTAAATCGTGACAATTACTGTGTGAAACTACAAATGCAAATATTAATACGGGGAAAATTTGCATTGAGGCATTTAAATTACAGATTTTTTTTGTAAAAGTTGTTATTAGTCATTAATGAATGACAAATGACCAATGACTAATTAAATGCGGATTAGTTTAGGACTGGTTTGGAAAAGCATTAGCGGATGAATTGCGTAAATCCTTCACAGCAAATTAGTAATCACCCTGGAAATTTGTAGTTTCCAGAAAATTACTTCACTTCATGATTTTTGCGTACTTTAGAAGGTGAGGCATAATGCAATCCTGGATTCGTAGTGGTGGGATTCGTTCTTCCAAAACTTTTTGTACAGGCGTAGCGCTGATGGTGGTGGCTTTATTTTCTTGGTCAGCACCATTAGCAGGCGATCGCCATTCTACTACAGCGATCGCTGCATCAGTAGATGAAAATGGCATCACTGAGTCTAATATCAGCCAAACATCCCAACCTCGCTTGATTGAAATTGACCTGTCAGAACAACGGTTACGTGCATGGGAAGGCAAAAAACTTGTTTATTCATACCGCATTTCTGGAGGGAAGCGATCGACTCCCACACCCATAGGTAGATTTCGGATTAATTCTAAGTATCGCACTCATCGGATGCGAGGCAGGGGCTACAATATTCCTGACGTTCCTTACACAATGTATTTTTACAGAGGCTACGCCATCCACGGTGCTTACTGGCATAATCGTTTTGGCACTCCAGTTAGCCACGGTTGCGTAAATTTACCTGTTAAGCAAGCACGCAATGTTTACAACTGGGCTAGCTATGGGACTTTAGTAGTGGTGCATAAATAATTCGTAATTCGTAATTAAGAGTTGCAATTCTGCCTTTGATATATGGACGGGTGCGTTCACGGGTTAAGCACCTGTCTATACATATTGCTAAACTAAGAACACATCTTCGAAGTATTTAGGAGCTATGAGCTACCCAACTACTAAACTACTTACCCTGGATGAGTTTCTGAAGCTCCCAGAAACAAAGCCTGCAAGTGAATATATTAACGGTGAGATTATTCCTAAGCCAATGCCGAAAGGGAAGCATAGTCGATTGCAGCTAAGACTCTGCAATACTATTAACGAAGTAGCAGAAAGCCAAAAAATTGCTTATGCATTTCCAGAGTTGCGTTGTAGCTTTGATATTCGCTCAATTGTCCCTGATGTAGCGGTTTTTAACTGGTCACGAATTCCATTTGATGTTGATGGGGAAGTTCCCAACGATTTTTTGTTGTGGCCAGATTGGACAATTGAAATACTCTCTCCAGAACAGAGTTCAAACCGAGTAATTGGCAACATTCTTTACTGCTTACAATATGGTTGCCGATTAGGGTGGTTAATTGATCCAACAGATCGCTCAATTTTGGTTTTCCGTTCGGGCCAACAACCAATATTACTCCAGGGAGAAGATTTTTTGCCTGTATTACCAGAAATTGAACTTGCACTAACCGTTAATCAAGTTTTTGGATGGTTAAAGATGGATGGCTAGAAATAACTCGCCTCGAATGAGAAGAAGCGTAGGCGTAGCTCGTCGTAGACATCGCTCCATAGCAAATACCAAATTATAGACATAAATCATGTCTATTATAGAGATGATCGTGAAGAAAAGAGGTAAGAGAATGAACTGGAGAATTGCAGAAGCGAAACAGAGGTTCTCCGAACTGATTCATGCTGTCACAAAGGAACCGCAACTCATCTATAACCGAAATGAACTGGTGGCTGTTGTTGTTGAAGCTGAGATATTTGAGGAGTTCTTGACATGGCGCAAGCAGCGCGAAAAGATTTCTCTAGCTGATGTTTTCAAAGAACTACGCCAGATAGTTGTTGAAGAAGATTATATCCTCGAAGTACCCTCCCGCCAAGACCGTCTTAACCCTTTCGCTGATGCCATCGATGACTTTTCTCTGTGACACTAACATTATCAGCGAATTAGTAAGACTCCAACCTAACTCTGGTGTACAGAAATGGGCAGAAAGAGTTTCTTCTATAGTTTTGAGTGCGATCACCGTTGAAGAAATATTTTACGGATTGACATTCAAGCCCAACCCTAGAATTCAAATATGGTTCGAGAGCTTTTTAGAAAATAACTGTCAAGTATTGCCTATCACGATTGAAATTGCCAAGCGCTCCGGTGAATTGCGAGGTCAACTAAGATTAAGTGGGAAAACACATACCCAAGCAGATATGATGATTGCTGCTACTGCTCAAATTCATCAATTGACTTTAGTAACGCGCAACATCCGGGATTTTGATGGCTGCGGTATCCCACTTTTAAATCCTTTTAGTTAAACGCACAATAGTTTAGCTCAACTGTGCCACAAGTTGATTCTCCAAAAGCGTGTCATTCGTTAATAAATCTTCAACGGTGATCCGCAAAAAACGTTGCTCATCAACTTGAAAAAGGATTTTGATGCGATCGCTTCCAGGATATCCAGGTGGTGTCAGTTGGGCAATTGTCCTCGCACCTTCTTGATCGTTGAGAGGTTTGACGCTGATTTCAGTATTTTCCATACGGCGAGTAATTAAGCGATCGCCATCAAAATAAACTTCAGTACTACCCGTATCTGCTCCCAATTCTCCCATAATTAGTTCAATGCTGGGTTGATTTTCCAAAGAAGCGCCTAAGACTAATTCCACTGGCTGACTCATTGGATATGCTTGTCCAGCTTTAATTAAAGAATGCCATTTGTGGCGCTGATTGCGGCGATCCCAGTAGCGGATACCATAACTATGATACAGAAAGTCTTTGATTTGTATACCTTGAGCTAACTGTAAAGCACCTTGAGCGATCGCTTCAAATGGACGTTCACAACGGATTTTTTCTGGCTCAAAATACTGTTTTATCCATGTCTGCACTGCTGGTAATTGCACTGTTCCACCAACTAACAAAACGGCATTAATATCAGGAAGTTCTATCCCTTGGCGCTTTGCTTGCTGCAACAGTGTTGTCATCGACTCATCCAATAACTCAAAAAATGCGTGTTCTTTGAGGATATTATCAAAAGTGTCGCGGTTTAACTCCAATTCATAACTTTCAAATGTTTCATCATCAAAATAAACTTCACTAGCTTGGTTTTGGGTTGATAGCTGAATTTTTACCCGTTCTGCCAATCGTGTTGTCAAGGGACTTACCGCTAACTCTTGAGTTTTGGCAAAGTAATCTACCAACCAATTATCAATATCAGTACCACCCAGATTTTGCCCAGCTTTCGCCAGGACACGGGCTGTTTTGACTTTTTGTTTTGAATCTTCAGCCAGAGACTTATTACCCCACTTAAGGAGAAATCCCAACGGCTTTGTAGTTGCTTGCACGCTTTGATCCAACCGGACAAGGGATAAATCTAAAGTTCCACCCCCGAAGTCAATCACCAAAAGATTTTCTTGATCTGCCAAGCCATAACCCAAGGCGGCGGCTGTGGGTTCATCCAGCATCCGCACCTGTTCAACAGGAAGGGATTGACAAACTTTTCCCAACCAGTGACGATAGGCTTCAAAACTGTCTACGGGTACGGTTAATACGAGAGAATCTAACCCACCTTGCAGGGGCGCTAGTTCTTCAATTACTTTGGTGAGGAACCATTGCCCCACTTGTTCAAAGGTGACAATTTGCCCATCTAGTTCGGGTAAAAAACCTTGGATATCTGCACCAATACCGCGCTTGAAGCTGCGGAAAAATCGCGTTTCGCCTTTGAGGTCAAAACCGCGATCGCGTACTTGTTGCCCTACTAAGACTTGATTTTGGGTTGCGTCTTCAACATAAACCAAGCTGGGAATCAGTGGCGGATTGAGACTTTGTTTAATTGATAAACCTGGTAGAGTCAGGGTTTCTGGCTGTTGGGTTACAGGGTTCCAACGAGCAATGACTGTGTTGCTAGTACCAAAATCGATTGCGATCGCCATTTTTTATATTTATTCTCTCGCACGAAGATGCCAAAGCTGCTTTATCTGTGATTATTCTCTATAAGCTACCAAGAAAGCAATGCGCCCAGACGCTTGCTTCTTTTTTGTATCCTAACCTAGATATCGATTCAGCCCGTTTCAATACAGCTAGTTTTTCTCTGTCCTCTGATATCAAAACTAGTTCAGTCTGGCTTGCTTTGAAATACGTCTAGTTATTTCAATTTCTTGCTTGATTTTATCTGCTTCCTCTTGAGATTCCTCTGCTAGTTCTTCAAGATTATTCGCTATTGACAATACCTCACGTGCTAACTGTTTCGTCTGTGCTGATTTCCGATCATATTTTTGAGATACTTCTGTAATTTCAGAAAAAATATCTTTGTATTCTTCAGGTGGATTTTCCAACCAATTCTCAAACTCGCTTTGCGGTTTTTGAAGAATAGCAATAGTTTTTTGCCAGGAGGCTTTAAGACGCATATCTAACGTCTTAATATCCTTAATTTTCGCCTTGAGTTGTTTGGTATTGTTTACTCCAGCTAATTCGTAGACTTTAGCTTTTAGCTCTTGAAGTTTCATGATTCCTATCGAGCGTCCCAAATTTAGAGCATTTTGTCGATCCACTTATTTTAATTTTTGAGCGAGTCTTTCATTCTCTTCACGAAGACGCTGACTCTCTTGAACTAATGTAGCAATTTGCTGTTTCTGCTGTTCAATTAAAGCTCTTGCTTCATCTCTTTGCTGCTTATACCGTTTGGTATGGGCAACTCTCCCACCTAAACTCTTATTATTTTGAGCTAATTCCTGTCTTCGCTTCTCAACTTCATTGTATTTCTTTTTAAGCTGCTCCAGTTCTTTAACCAATTCCACCTGAGCTTTACTCTTTTCAGCTTCAGATCGGAAGGCTTCATTTTCCGCTTTTAACGAGGCAATCCGTGCTTCTAATCTTTTAATTTCTTTATCTTTGCCAAACAGTTTCTCTTGTAATACTTTGATCAAACCCAGAAGTTTGGATTTTTGTTGATCTTGTTCATTACAAGCTGCTTCAAGCTCATTAGCGCGATCGCGCAGACGACCAGCCCGATTTTGTAGAACTTTGGCTGTACATTCGTACTTAATAATAGCAATAACCCTACTACGCTCTGGTTCCTCCAGTCGTTGAACTTCGGGGCTACGCCAAAGTTCATCGTAGTTTGTACAATCATGGCGTAGATCCTGGGTTTTGACGTGTCCAGGATCTGCAATTAACTCAGAGTTTTTCAGCCGAACTAGGTCATGCCAGTAGTCAAACAATGCCTTGCTGTCGTCCATGATTGTGCGATCGCTTGTAAAGTATCTATTTATCCTTAAACATAGAGTAACTGGAAGCTGACATGTAGCCTTATTTACTTGGAACTACTTTAAGAAATCTTCACTTTGTTACATCATCTGCTATCTTCGCTATGATTTAGACGGGTTTTGATACATGCTTACCCTGCAATTGAACTAGGAATTCTATTTTTGGGGAACGAGCTTAGGCAATACCTGCTCAAGGATTCGTTTTTGACCATTAGGAGTGAGAGCAACTTCATCCTCTGCAACAGGTCGAATATCTTTAGTTTTGATTAGTCTAGATATAGCAACATTAACGTTTTGAGGATTCTGGCTGGCAGCATGTTCACGTAGTTCAGCCCGACTCAAGCGATTATTGGCGGCATGATACAGCAGCAACAGAACTTCATCCGTTGCATAAATATCCCTTGCCAGAACTAGAGGTTTTCCATCCAATTCATGAATTACTGAATGTTCTAGTTGAACAATTTGGGCAATGGTTTCTGCAACAACTTTTCGATCTCGATTCCAAACTAGGCGGAGAAATTCTGCAAAAATCCATTTGCTTGCATGAAGCACGAGCATTGAATCCATATAGTTTGCAGTGTACTCGGTTGATATGTGAACAGCACCGCGATCGGAGCGAAATCCATATACAACCTCAATCACTTTAGCCAAATGATAACGATCCTTCGAGCCAAGTTGATGAGGAATGTTTTTGTTCAATAAATCCTCACGAACCTTACCAGGCAATTTTCGATGATCGATCTTTCCGGTATCCATTTGAAGCAAACAACGCGAAATTGCTTCACAAAACCGTCCACCGTCTAGTTCTGTTGGTTGCCAGTCACCAGCTAGAAATCTTTGCTGCATTTCGACGTAGCATTCAACCACTGCATGGGCAAAGTGAGAGTCAATAATTGTCGAAAGTTCCTGAATTAGTTGCTCAGATGTCCTTCTCATAGTTACACCTCACCAGAATTTTCAGAAGATTCATCGGTGGATGCGTTACTTTGTATAGAGCCTGTCAATCTTTCAACCTCAGCCAAACCTGGAGATAGTAATTGGAAGCCACTTTGCACTTTAATCAAACTTCCTTGTCCTGAAGCTGCTTGTAAAGTGCGTTCTAAATGACGCTCATCTATCTTGATGCCAAATCCCAAATACAGAAACTGTTTTAGCTTGTAGCTTGAAACCACTATTTCAGGGTTGCTTATTGCTTTACCAATTGCCCACAGGCCAAACAATCCCTTCTGAATGACTGTGCAATCTTTAATGGCTGCATGAAAATCAATATTAGAGGCGAGTGGTTTCCAGTTAGCTACCCAAGACTCCACTTCTTTGGAAAATACATTATTCTTGCGTTTGCTAGTCTTTGTGGAATTTTCTGAATCCTCCTCACTTCTCACACTAGACTTGGAGCCTCGTGAAGTTGCACCTGTAGTTAAATTCCACTTGCCCGTTATCTTGTCATCAAGTACCTCTGCGAGAACTTTTCGCGCTTGCTCTTGTCCCGACAGTCGTAGCCCAACCATATCTCTCTCAACAATCAAGTCAGCACTTTTGCCAATCCATGTGATGGCATTGTTGTCATACAACCCAACTCTTTTAAGGATGTCATTTAACTCATTACGAGGAATTTCCTCTCGTCCATCGACATCCAATGAGTACAGGAGAACCAAATATGTCAGCCTACGTCCCGCATCTAATCTGTTTCCAGCTTTGAGCCGCGTTTCCATTAGCTGTAGCTGTTCTCCATTGTGCCGGAAAATATGTTTTAACTTGTCAGCGTCAATTCCATGAGCAGCAGCAAGTTGAGCAACTGTATCAATTGTAGATTTATTATTCTCGTCGCCGGATTCGTCGTTGAACAAGGAAAGTTGTTGAGGTTCGGCATTACTTAAATCACGAATCACAGAACGACCATTAGGTGGTTTTCCAGGTGTCATTTGTCCACCAACGATCGCGGCGATCGCAGCACCACCCCAGCTAATACCTACTTCGTTGCTCAGAACAGCTTCAATCTCTCGTGAATGGCCCTTGCTGGTTTCAATGAATTTTAACGTGTTCATTACGGGAGGTAAACTACCCTCATTACTTGATGCTAACCCGTTATGCCCTTCACCTATTGGGGTTCCACACATTACACATCCTTTTGCGCCAGAAAGAAGCATTTCACGGCAGTTTTTACACCGAATTTGCTGAGGACAGTTTGAGCAGTAAAACCCAATAATGGGTGAGGGATGTTGGCAAGAAGGACAGGTCTGCATATTATTTAGTCTCCAAAACTCTATTTGAACTGCATCTTACAAAGAGATTTAGATAGAGCGCGACTATTTGGCAGTATTGGAGGCTATAGAGTGAAATCTTTAGGAGCTATACTTAGCAAAAGTTTTAAACTTTTTAGAAATTACAGGCTAATACTTTCTTATTATTGACATTTCTAAGTGAAATATAGTTTATGAAACATCCTTATGCCACTCTTCCTGCCTTCGAGCGACTTTTACTTTTAATTGCTACGTTTGTCCGATACCCAGGGGTTGGTTATATTGATTCCATGCAATCTGACTCTGAGAAATCTCATCATAAATTGCAATTAGTACAATTGTACCTCAATAAAGTAGCAAGTGAATTGAATGTAAAGCTACCCCTTTATTCGCGTCATACCATCCAAAGTGATTTGAAGACTCTTCGCCGCTATGGGCTTTTAGATCGGCGACCTTACCGATGGGGTTACTATGTTGGCACAGCAGCAATGAATCAAGAGGAGTTAAAAGTTGCGCTCAATGCCCTACAGTCTCAGGCAAAGTATCAGGAAGACCCTCAAATTAACCGGATTTATCAAAGACTAACGCAGCGATTACGAGGGTTAAACCTGAAAGATGAGATGCTTTATCCGGTGAGAACCCAATTAGACCGAGTTATTGTCTACACTGATCCGGTGGAAATGATGGCTAAGGGCAAATATCAAAGCCGAGGCACGCTATTTGAAAAACTAGATACACTTGAAGCAGCAATTATTAAAGGACAAGCAGTTGAGCTTTATCGCTGTCGTAATCCGTACAATCCCAACAAAACCAGATATGAGCAAGTTTATCCTTTACAATTGATTTATGCAGACATTGCCTGGTATTTGTTGCACGAAGACTATAAAGACGGTCATCTCGTAGTGTCACGTATTGATCGCTTTAGCGATCACTTCAATGTTCTGGATAGCAAAGGTCGCGGCTTAGATAGCCAATGGAAAAGCTTACATATCGCTCATCGGCTCTTAAAGGCAGGTTGTGGCTTGAAATTGGGTTTAAGAGAAGAGCAACAAAAGGAGATCGGTGGAGAACTGGAGCTTGTAGAAGTGAAAGTTCGATTTTTCCCTGAAGTAATGGGATTTATCCAAGAGGGAGAAAAGCGACATCTTCACCAAAAAATCAAACTAGGACCGAAGGGAAAAGATGGCAAACCTACTTACGTAGATTATATTGTTAAATTGCCTGAGCGATCGCTAGAGGAGTTTTGTCGCTGGGTATACCGCTTCATGGGCAATGCTCAGTTCATCTATCCCCAACATCTAGCTGAACAACACCAGAAATTTGCTCGTGCATTAATAGATCGGTATTCTTCCAAAGCTATATAAATTAGAATTTTAGTACAGAAACTACCACTAACCCGGAGTTCCGGGTTAGTAGTAGTTCACGCTCAATCTTCATGCCTTAACTGCCATACTGCACCGCAAGCGGCCCCAGCCCCAGCTAACAATCCGGTACTCATTCCTTGGATAGTTTTTTGGATTGGGTCTTGAGTTAGACAGTCACTTGTAACCTTACTGTCTTCCAAGCAGAGATTACTTTCTGCCCAAGCAGCAGTACCTCCTAAAATTACACCAGTTATACTACAGGAAATAACTAGCAGCAAAAGGCGTTGAGTTTTTCTAACCATAGATAGATGTGTTAGATATTAGAGATAGTGATTTACTTTCAATTACTTTACACATACTTGCTAGCAAATGTCAGCTGGTTTCAAAACCAAAACAGGTAAAACTTTATTTCACCTGTAATTAAGAACACAAATTGAACTGATAAGTTGCACAAATTATATTTTTACCTCTTCTGAGGCACTAATACTGGTATTCTATGGGCATCAGCTACGGATTTGGCATGTTGTCCAACAGTCACAACATTGAACTGACTGGATATAATTTCCAAACTTTTGTTCACTATTGCCAGTTTTTTGTAGGTGGGGAGACTCATTCCAGGGAAGAATGATAACTCTGGCACATCCTCTTGACTTACAAAGTCTGTAGGATGGAATAGCAAAGAAGGCTGCACACGTGTAAGTTTACACAACCATAGGGCAATTCGGAGATATAGTAACGCGGCTTCAGAAGAAAATGTACTTATATACATTATGTAACTGAAGTGAATTGGCACCTTGAAAATTGGCATGGTGGTTACGGGAATTTCAGTCAATTTATCCTTACCCATCTTCCACTGGTAAGGTTTTAAAGGCTGCAAACCATCTTTGAAACCGCCAAACAAGGCTTCGCGTTTCTTGCGTTCTTCCTTGCTCAGTTTACAGGTCATTAAATAATAAGCTCGTGCTATGGGCCCCAAAAACGTGGGAAAAGTTGAAGCATCATATTCGTATCCCCGTCGTGCTAAGACTTTCAATACCGCAGGCGAAAAACTGTATCCAGGCCCCCGAAAACCGATAGGATGTTGATGGGTAACGCGCTTAATATGCTGTTCGGCCAACGCCACTTCTTGTTCAATTTCATCCTCTGAATATAGGTGTAGCCAAGGATCGTGGTAAAATGAATGATTACCTATTTCGTGACCAGCGTTAGCGATCGCTTGTAATGCCTTAGTGTTCTTTTCCAAGGCTGCATCCTGACCCACAATGAAGACCGTGATTGTCACATTCCACTGCTGAAAAATATCTAAGAAACGAGGGACTGCAATATCTAAGTAAGAGGGAAAAGTCTCCCAACCAGGAGCGCCCTGATTTTTTAGAAAAGACCAAACATTATCCAAGTCTAAAGAAAGACTGGCTATTGGTTTGTTTCCTCGTTGCTTCGTTTTCATTATAAGTTTAAGTATTTGGATAATTTTAAGCGTAAATTAAGTTTTAAGAAGACAGATTTAATCACCTGCAACTTTATTTCCTTAGAAGTGACTACGACGCGCTATTAGACATCGCACCAGCTACAGAGATTATAAATTAGATCAGCATATTTTCTAGATTATGATGCTCAATTTATATCATTACTTTCAATAAAAAGCGATTATACAAAAAATTTTAAACATCCTACTAAGTAAATTGGCATTAAAAAAACCAAGTATATTACGAAACGTAAATATGTTTAAAGCCCTTACTAATGACAATGACAAAGGACAGCCTTAGCCAGTTAGCTTTAATTTTGCCGACTTACTTAGATATTGATTTGCTGCTTCTGAGTCAAACACATTGCAATTCCCTGTTCGTAGTAAGCTGCCTCATTAATAAAAATCGGCCAAACGGTAGATTCACCCTCGTAAACAATTGTTTTATTATCAAAGGTTATAAACATTGGATCTCCTGGGTTCAAGGCTTGGTAATCCTTGTCCTGAAGTTCTGGATGAATCATCGCAAAAATTTTACCATACTGTTGTTTTGGATAGTCCACAACTGATAAATGGTCATAGAGAATCAACGTTTCATTAGTTGATGCAATTTTACCTTGATTAAACTGTTCTAGATAGTCGATAACCGCATAAACAAGTTCCTCTGTTTGTTGGAACAGTGTCGCTTTTAAGATACCTTGGGCAATAGGGCCAACCTCGATCGCAAAGCCTAATTCGCACAGGGAATTTACAAATGGATTTTCTGCAATTGATTTAAAAGAGCAGCGATAAATCCTCACCAAAGGGCTAATTTGACTGAGATAAGCAGCCAATTGCAAATTTAATGGATGACTGTTTACCAAAATAATTGTCAGGCCCATGTTAGCAGTACTGCTGTGTAAGTCTAAGATAAAATCTGCTTGTTTATTTCTGTTTGATCCTAGAGTGTTTTGAATTGATTTAGCTTGCAATTCTTCGTAACTGTTAAGAGTCGGATCTTGTAAATCTTGCTGGAGAAAACAGCGATTTAAATCCTTCTCTACATATCGCCTCCCGGCGGCAAAAGCGTTAGGATTTGCTAGCAAAGTAACTGTCTCAAAACTTTGTCTAGTAATCAAGTCGGGAAATTGAGCAAATTTTTCGATTAAATAGGCCCCAGTAAACTCATTGCCATGAGTTCCACCAATAATTGCAACTCGATTAATTTGGTTCACAATTACACCAACTCCAGAATGTAGCCTCTTAATCAAGAGGCAGGGGGAAGGGAGCAGGGAGCAGGGGGAAAGAAACAAACAAATATATTTCGAGCTATTTTAGT
>NZ_JADEXU010000210.1 GCF_015206895.1 Nostoc sp. LEGE 12450
CAAGGGGCAGAAGGCAGGAGGTAGGAGGGTTTTAAGATTTTATTTTTTGAATGCTTGAGACTAAAATTCCTTGAAACCTATCGACTTCTTCCAGAACAGGAGTAAATAGTTCAGGGGATGCTAATCCGACTTCCTTGGAAATAATTAACTGAGTATCAAGTTCTCGAAGCGAACCTAAACTAATGTGTAGGAATTGGATATATTCTTTCTGTGTTCGTCTTCCATAGCCTTCGGCTATATTAGATGGCACAGAAACTGCCGAGCGTCTAATCTGGCTAGTTAATCCATAAAGTTCAGATTTCGGGAATTTTTCGGTAAGTCTATAGCAGTTAATGGCAAGCTTGACTCCACGCTGCCAAATAAATTGCTCTCTGTAGCTCATGGTTTAGAAGTTTGAAGTAGGAAGTTAGAAGAAACTAAATTATACACCTCCTGCCTCCTGCCTCCTGCCTCCTGCCTCCTGCCTCCTTCATCTGCCCATTCCCTTAGCCACTAACACTGTCACATCGTCTCGGTCTCGGTTAAAGTCTCGGTATAAGACACCTGCAATCAGGCTAGGATGTTTTTGACTCAAGCCTGGATAGCGATCAAGCTGCCACTTAGTATCTAATCCGTCAGAATGCATAATTAAAAGTCCGTTGGCATACCAGGGATAGCTAAACTCTTGAATTTTGCGAATTTCATGTCCCACCGTGCCGTTGTTAGATATCAGATGGTGGCGTTCAGTAAAGGAGAAAATGCTAGCAGCGATATTGCCAATTCCGGCAAAGCGGACAGACTGTTGTTCAAAGTCAATTTCAGCAATGGCGAGTGCTGCTCCTCGCGTACTTCGCAAGGCGGCGTGGGCAGCTTCGACGATCGCAGCAGGAGAGCGATCATGTTCTTGAAAGATTCTGACGGCTTTTGAGGAAGCAGTAGCCGCCGCAGGCCCATGCCCTAAGCCATCGGCTACTAGCAACAGGCTGCGGCAACCATCAACTTGATATGCCCAGGCATCTCCTGAAATGTCCTCCCCTCGTTTGGGCAAACAAATCGCCCCAATTTCTAAGATTTTTTCAGGCTGATGGGGTGCGGAGGTTGACCAGAGGTGGGCGAGGAGCGCCGTCCCCTGGTTGCGAATGGAGTAAATTTCAAATAAACCAGAGAGGCGAGAAATTGCGCCCAGTCCATTGCCTAAGGTTCCGGCGGTGGAAAAGCCATCTTGCAAACACTCATCGACATCAACCATTCCCCGTCCTTTATCTAGGGACAAGACCTCAATACCGATAGCTGAATTGTGTTCGATCAATCTTAGCAACAACACTCCACCCTTACCGTGCTGGATCAGATTACTCGCAACCTCTGTCACCACAATGCCTACCTTGCCCCGTTGCGTTTCCTGAAAGCCGAGCTGAGTTGCCAAAGCAATCGCTACCCGTCGCGCTTCCCCGGTCTGGCTAGATTCAGTAATTGTAATGGCGACAGATTCTCTCATTTTATTTCCATCGTACAATTATTACCCGTGTTCCTTCTCCCACCGCAGACTGAATCTCAAACTCGTTAGTAAGTCGTTTAGCACCGCTCAATCCCATACCCAATCCGCTACCCGTGGTGAACCCATCCTTCAGCGCCAGATCAATATCGGGAATTCCCGGGCCTCGATCTTCAAAGGTCAGCCGGAGTCCTCGTCGTCTCCCTTCCTGAAGCGTTTCTAGTTTTACTGTGCCACCTCCCCCATAGTCTAGGGTATTGCGGGCTAACTCACTGGCGGCGGTGACAATTTTAGTTTGGTCTACTAAGCCAAAGCCAATTTCCACGGCCAGCTGGCGCACGGCTTGCCGAACTAAGACTACATCACCAGAAGATTGAATGTTGAGCGTTTCAGTCTTCTGCATCGTCATCTACACGCCATTTAGTGGCAGCGACCTGATTCGTGGTTTCATTGAGTGACGAGCGCAACAATGCCATTCCCTTTTCTACATTTAAGGCAGTGCAAATGCCCGTCAGCGACAGCCCCAATTCCACCAGGGTAATTGCTACAGCAGGCTGCATCCCAACCACAACCGTTTGGGCATCCATCACCCGTGACATTCTGGCAATGTTGCCTAAAACCCTACCAATGAAGGAATCAACAATCTCTAATGCAGAAATATCGATCAAGACACCGTGAGCCTGAGTTTGAGCGATGCGGTTGGTCAAGTCATCCTGTAGCGTCATGGCAAGGCGATCGTACATATCCACTTGGATTGTCACCAGCAGGAAATTACCCATTTTGAGTATAGGAATACGTTCCATTGGTTCCTACCTATTTGAGTTGAGAGCGAGTAATAGTCACTCCCAAACGTTTTAGCGCTATGAGAAAGGCATCAGCTAAAGTTGCCTTCGTTGTGATATTAGTCAAATCAATGCCGAGATAAACGATCGTTTGGGCAATTTGAGGACGAATCCCACTAATCATACAATCGGCTCCCATGAGACGGGCAGCAGTAACGGTCTTGAGCAGATGTTGAGCGGTGAGGGTATCCACGGTGGGAACCCCGGTAATGTCAATGATGGCAATTTCTGACCCGGTTTCAACAATTTTCTGCAACAACGACTCCATCATCATTTGCGTGCGGGCACTATCCAGGGTGCCGATAATGGGTAATGCCAAAATTCCTTCCCAAAGTTTAATCACTGGGGTAGACAGCTCCATCAACTCTTCCTGCTGCCGCAAAATCACGTCTTCCCGCGCCTTTTGATACACTTCAATTGTCAGCAATCCCAGCTGATCCAGTAAGTTGGTGGCTAGCCATATCTCCTCACTCAACTCAATGGGGTCTTGCAATTGCTGACGCATCCGCTTGAAAAGGGGTTGCTTGAACGAAAAGACGAATGTAGCTGTTTCCGCGGGTGTGAAGCCTTTTTGCGATCGCGATCGAGAAATGCTGTTTAGTATCTCTCGCATATCCTCCCACGCCCCTGCCTGAATATTGTTCAACTTGCCCTGCCCAACGGCACTCCGAAACAAGCTCAGGAATTCCCGGCACTCCTCCTTTAGCTCGGCTTCTTTAATCAAGCCTTTCCGAATATTGACAGTGGCTAACTCCTGAGTCCACTCTGACAGCAGGTCTGCCTCAAAGGTTTCCAGGATTTCTGGTATCTTACTTTCGCTCATTGTTCCTATAAGGGCAACCGCTTTGATTAGTCCAAAATCAGTGTATGCTGATTCAGACCAACGCGAAAGTCGTTCGTTGGCAGCTCATATTAAACTAGCGATCGCTTCTACTAGTTCTTCGGGATCAATCGGTTTGGATAAGTGTCTTTGAAAACCTGCTGCGAGAGCTTGTTTTTGATCGGATTCTCCAGCATAAGCTGTCAGTGCGATCGCTTTTATCTGTCCGCCTTGTTCTTTTGGCCAACTTCTTAGCTGACGGATGAGCATATATCCGTCCATCTCTGGCATAGCAATATCACAGATGAGAATATCTGGCTGAGATTGTTTTAATATCTTTAATGCCTCACGACCGGATGCGGCGGCTGTTACTTCTGCACCATATTGCTCAATCATGAATACCAGTAGTTCTCGCGTATCTTGCTCATCCTCTACTGTCAGCACCCGCACACCGCGCAAATTTAACGAGATTTTAGGTAAATTTTGATTTTGATTTGGTTGTAAAACTGTAGTGATGAGCGGTAATTTAACTGTAAAGGTTGCTCCTTGGTCTTCTCCTTTGCTGTCTGCGTGAACTGTACCACCGTGCATTTCTACAATGTGTCGGACAATTGCTAATCCTAATCCCAAGCCGCCAAACTTGCGTGTTGTGGCACTATCAGCTTGACGGAATGTTTCAAACACGTAAGGTAAAAACTCTGGTGTAATGCCCTTGCCTGTATCGCTAACTTGAATCTGAGTGTCGGTATTGGTAGACTCTAATTTGATTTTTACCTCGCCGCCAGTTGGGGTAAACTTCACCGCATTAGTAAGTAAATTCCACACCACTTGTTGCAGGCGAATAGCATCACCCATAAAAAGCTGGACATCTGGTGCAATGTCAGTGTGAATTTGAATCGATTTCGCTTTTACTGCTAAAGCGACTGTTTCATTAGCAGCTGCAATAGTTGCAGCTAAATCAACTGAAGAAATGTTCAGCGTTAATTTGCCTTGCAGAATGCGGGAGACATCTAATAAATCAGCGATCAGTTGAGTTTGTAATTTAGCATTGCGTTCGATTGTTTCTAAAGCGATCGCTTTTTTTTCCTCACTTAATTGGTGAGTCCGCAGCAATTTTATCCAGCCGAGTATCGGATTTAGCGGCGTTCGCAATTCATGAGACAACACCGCCAAAAATTCATCTTTAATGCGGTTGGCAGTTTCAGCTGCTTCTCGTGCAGCTTGTTCGCGTAGCAGTAATTCTTCGCGTTCTTCTTCGGCTCGCCTGCGGGAAGTCACATCAATTGCTACTCCCCCCACCAAAGATTGCCCAGATAAATGAGCAATGGGGAATTTATAAACGAGGAAATCGCCTATTGTGCCATCCAGACGAGGTGCCATTTCAATTGTCTCTAAAACCTGATTAGTTTTAGCCACTGTTTGGATGTTGTTTAATAATTGGGTGGCAATCTCAATATCAAACAATTCAAATGCAGTTTTGCCGATCGCATCTTGAGTAAATAGCTGAAAAGTATTTACATAAGTCGGACTAAGGTAAATAACTTTACCATCTGCATCTGTAATCCAGGCAGCAGCAGGACTATGTGCCATGAATGCCTGAAAGCGTTCTTCACTTTCTTGCCGCACTTCTTCGGCTCGCTTGCGCTCGCTAATGTCAATGTTGACTCCTAAAAAACACTCAGCTTGTCCGTCTGCATCTCGGATAATTTGCCCTTTCGATGCTACCCAAATAACTGTATTATCTCTGCGGACAATGCGGAATTCGTCGTAATATTCCTTACCTTCAGCTAATACTTTTTCTACTTCTTCCATAACCCGTGGGCGATCGTTAGGATGGATAAAATCAACCCAAGGTTTCACACCAGGTTCTTCTGTACCTATTTCCAACCCCAAGATATCCCAGATTCCTTCCGACCAAAATACCTCACCAGTAGGTACATTCCACTCCCAAGTCCCAATTTTTCCTGCTCTTTGTGCCATTTGGAGGCGTTGTTCGCTTTGTCGCAATGCTTGCTCCGTCCGCTTGCGATCGCTAATATCACGAGATACAGCAATTACACCTGCGATCGCTTGCTCAGGACTATATAAAGGAGCCAAAATATATTCGTAACAATGCACTCCATCAGCAGTATTATATTCAGTCTCTGCTCTGATGGGTTGCCCCGTTGTCATTACTGTTTCTCGTTGGGTGTCTACCCGACGCATCGTAGTAAACATTTCTGGGGCAAAATCAAGTTCTTGCCAAGTCTTACCGACTATATCTTCTGGCTGACAGCCTAAAACCGCAGCCCCGCCTTCACTGACATACTGATAATGACCATGCCGATCAAAAATATAAATATGATCCACTGAGGCAGAGAGAATCGCATCTAAGATATTGGCTTGATGTTGCACCTGGCTCATCAACTTACGTGTGCATTCTTCTGCCTGCTTGCGTTCAGTAATATTCAAAAATGCAGCTACTGCTCCTCTGGGATTACCCTGTTCATCAAGTAGGGGAGCAGCATAACCAAATAAATTAAATATAGTGCCATCACCGCGAACAATATCAACTTCTGTGCCTTTGACTTCTGTATTATGAATGGCTGCATAACGTAGCGGATATTCTTCTGGTGAGAGTTCCTTTCCCTGCCGCAAAATTTTGTAAGATGGACGCGGAGCATTAACGGGAGTAGAGGAAACATTAGCTTCAGGCGAGATACCTAAAATCTCAGCAAATGCTGGGTTAGATTTTACCTCCTTAAATTCCATATCTTCCGCGATCAGAATGCCAATAGGAATTAACTCAAATAAAGTTTGCATATTTTGGCTCACAGAAGCGATCACGATTTCCCGTGCTTCTAGTGCTGCGGCCATTTCGTCAATCGCTTGCGCCAGTTGACCAAGTTCTCCCGATATATGAGCAAGTCCAGTACGTGTATTGAGTTGACCACCACCCAAGGTCTTGGCTGTATGCACTAAAGATTGTATCTGGTTGAGAAAAAATACATCTCCACCTACCCAAGCAGCTGCGATCGCTAAAAAAGTAACTGCACCTAAACTAATTAAATTTCTGAATAATAAACTATCAGCATTAGCAAAAACTTCAGACTTGGGAATACCAATCCTGATATATCCATCCGGCTTGACTGGATTATCACCCAAAGGAATAAAGGCAAAGATTCGCGGCACACCATCAAGGCTAGTCACTTCATCGATCCCCTCAACCTGAGCGATTTTCATTCTGGCGAAAGCATCTGGTGATAAAGATTTGCCTACCCAATTTTGAGTATTGGGATAGCGGACTAAAAGTGTTCCTTTCTTGTCAACCAAACTCAGCACCGAGCCTTGAGGCATTTTTATTTGCGCCGCCAACTGATTTAACTGAGCTAAATCAAGTGCAGCTACAACCACAGTTTGCACTCGCCCTGCTTTGTCTAAAATTGGGTAAGCGAAATTCAGGGTAGCTTTTTTAGTGACGCGATCTATTTGATAATCACCAACCACAAATTTCCGAGTTTGCAAAGCACGTTGGAAATAACTGCGGTCTCTGAGATTCACAGAGCCAGAGTAGGCAATCCCAGTACAAATCACGTTTCCTTGACCATCAAGTACGGCAAAATTAGCGTAAGCTGAATGTTGTTTCAGGATATCGGTCAACAATTGATTGCACTCTGCTGAATTCCCCTGACGGACAAGTGGCAGTTGTGCCAATATCATCAGCAGTTGACGGGTTCCTTCTACAACCTGTTTTTGGTTATTAGCCGCCAATCTCGCCAGCCGTAGTGTCTGTTCTTGTGCCTCTGCTGTAGCGGTACGCCGTTGTTCGGAAGCAGTGTACAGAATTAATCCTAGTGCTGGAACAACAGCTAAAAGGACGAGAAGTACTAAGCGAATGCGAAGTGTACTGTTTAACCAAGAGCGCATTATGATTTAGTTCGATTTGCTACACATAATTTTGAACCAAAATATAAAATCCGAAACTGTTATTCACTGAAGCAATGAGCAAAATCAAGGCTTTGGACAAGGGGTGTAGGTAAAAAAACTCTTATAACCTTATACCCAATCTCGACAAACAGTTTTTCTGCGTAAGTTCTGATTGTAACAATTGAGCGATCGCAGGCACCTTTAGAATATATATGCAGTAAGAAACAAAGTGCAATGGTTTCTTAGCCAAAAAAGAAAAGACATGAATACTACAAAAATGACTGCACAGTTCACTCTTTTCAACGCTGACTAGTAGTTCGCCAAGTGAACTTGGCGGGGTAAAGGGTAAAGGGGAAGGGGGAAAGGTTTCAAATCCCTTAACCCTTACCCCTTCCCCTTTCCCCAGCCATCACGCAGCATTTTTGGGTTGGCAGACCACTAGGTATGAAGTTAACTCCAGATACGTGGTGCGATTTATGAATTTTCTATAAATTAATCCAGTCTTTTTCGGAAGAAGCCACCATGCAAGCTGTATATCTCTACATACTGAACCACTTATACAGTAACCGGGGCATTGAATCTATGAAGCCCCATGTAAATTTCTAGCGAGAGCTTTCACTGTTCTCTTGTTTGACAAGAGAACAGTGAAAGCATTCTCAATCAGCCCTGTGGTGGAGCGCTCAAAAAGCGGGAGCCACCTTTGTACTTAAAGCAATTTAATAAAAGTTGTTCTTACTTAGGGACTTGCGTGAAAATAAAGTACCAGTAAACCGAGTTTCGACTGCGCTCAACTCTTGATGGCTGAGGGTTGAGCGCAGTCGAAACCCATTTGGTTGGGATACTATTAACCCGCAGATCCCTTATGGTTTGCGAGCTACAGCTAGCATCACAGAAGCAGGAATTTCCACACCTCTATCCGTGGCATACTTCGAGGCTCCCTCGATAATTGCGTTCTTAATATTGCGCCGTTGCTCGTCGGTTTGCATTGCCAACATTGGCCCCAGACGTGCCGTACTGACAACAACCGTTGGCATCACATCTTCAGGTGTAGAGAAAGTCCACTTCATAGGCAGCTCTGCGACAGACACCTCAGTAAATCCCTCAGCGCTCAAAACCCGAGTGCATTCAGTGGGGTCGCCAAAGCGAAATAGGGGCGGCCCAGGAGGTAGATTCACATCTGTGCTGCCATAAGTCTGCGCTGAACCTAGTATTAGAGCCATGAACGGATTGCGCGTTGGTGGTGTCCAGCAGGTGAGGGCATAGCGCCCTCCCGGTTTGAGTACACGAAATGATTCGGCTAACGCCCGTTCTGGGTTTGGGAAATGGAGGATGCCCAAGCTACAGACGACTGCATCAAACTGGCTCGACTGGAAAGGAAGATTCTCAGCATCCCCGTTATGGAATTGGGCTTTAGGGCATCGCACTCTGGCAATGGCCACCATATTCTCTGCAAAGTCTAATCCAGTGACGATCGCCTCCCGCTTTACTGCTGCGGCACTGAGCCACCCAGTCCCGCAAGCTACATCCAGCAATCTCAGACCACATTTGGCTCCTACGGCATCCAATATGGCTTCATTCACCTGAGAAGTTACAACAGCGATCGCTCGATCGTATCCTTGGGCTACATTAGAGAATCTGTCGCGCTCGAATTTCTTAAATGCCTCGTGAGTAATGGTCGGGTCAAGTGTCATTTCTTACTCTCTTAACTGAAGTGTTAGTAGATTGATTGGTTGTTGTAAAATCTAGTACTCTGTCTTATTAAATTTGAGGGATAAGAGAACGAACCGCATACTCCTAGGTCGAAGCAAGCTACGCGCACGTCTCGTTAGAGAAGGACGCAAAGAGCGCATTCGCGCAGCTTCTCGCAGAGAAGAAAGAAGCAAACAAGAGAAATTGAAATTTGATTCACCTATAACTTATTATTTGACTTGTAAAGAAGCAGTCACGGCAATAAATTCTTGGATCATTTTTTGAATCAGCTCCCCTGCTGGGAGAGCTTCAGCTAATGCTGCTCCTTGTCCTGCCCACATACTGACAAAATCTGGACTTGATTGTTGAGCAGAAGTTTGACGTAAAACCCGCCCTACAGACATCTGAGCCGGGAATGGCAGTACCTTGTCCTTGTGATTCTCCATTTCACGAATAAATCGATTTCGGATTGCTCTGGCGGGTCTGCCGGAAAATACCTCAGTCATAACCGTGTCTTCGTCCTTACAATTGAGTACCGCCTGTCTGTAGACTTCCGGGATATTGTTCTCAGGACAGGCGAGAAAGGCGGTTCCCATTTGTACCCCGCTTGCGCCAAGTGCAAATGCTGCAACGATTCCACGAGCATCCATAATTCCGCCCGCCGCAATGACTGGAACCGATACCGCATCAGCTATTTGCGGCACTAAAGCTGCTGTTCCAATCAATCCATGTTCATAAGGCACAGCAAAAGTACCGCGATGACCTCCGGCTTCAAAGCCCTGGGCGATGATGACATCAACTCCTGCTTCGACTAGAGCTTTTGCTTCACTAGTTGTTGTCGCGGTAGCTAACACAATTGAGCCGATGGCGTGTATCTCACGAATTGCCTCAATTGGTGCAGGCCCAAAGTGGAAACTAAATACAGGTATTTTCTCTTCCAGCAGGACAGTAAATTGTTCTAGGAATGGCCCTAATATCGGTATTGGTTCGGGAACAGGCCCTGCATCAAGTTCGTTATGCCATATTTTTAATAGCTCGGACATTGAGGAATGCTGCTCAGGCGCAAGTTCATACGCTTCAACTGCTGGTGCAAACAAATTAACTGCAAAGGGTTGGTCTGTCAGTTCTCGAATTTGCCTGATACAGGAGCGAAGTTGGGCTGGTGCGGTGACTGCACCCCCATAGGAGCCAAGACCTCCTGCATTAGAAACGGCTGCAACTAACTCAGGTGTGGAAGCGCCAGCCATCGGAGCCTGAATTATGGGATGCGCGATCTTGAGCAAATCTATCAGTTCTGTCTTAGGCCACATGAGTATCTCCCACACTTGGTAATACAAGCAAGATATGTGTCTTTAAGTTTATGACTAATGATCTCCCAAGCTATCAAGGCGTAAAGTAGTGTAAGTAATTGTTGTTGGGATAAGGCAATAGGCAATAGGCAATAGGCAATAGGCAGTAGGCAATAGGCAGTAGGTATAAGGGTTTTAGCCCAATACGCTTGGGTTAAAGGTTATTGGTGTAGATAATTGGTCTTTCAAGACGCGATAAATCGCGTCTCTACATGAGCGATAAATTGCGTTTCTAGATGAGGATTTTGGGCTTATCTGAACTGTATTGGGTTTTAGCCTAGTTCATTTTTTTACAAAACGACGCGATACACTTTTCGCTGCGGTATTTATAGTAATTCAGCCACACTGATTTGATTGTTGCGATCGCAGTTTTGTTGAGCTTTGGTAAAAGCATTATGCTTATACGCTCAATAGGTACGGTATCGGACGGACTCTCAACGTCAAATAACCCATTATAAATTGAGTAACTCTCCTTGTATTCAGGAATTTCAACTTGGATGTCACCTGAATTGATCGTGAACCTAGATATGTTTGCCCAGCAATTACAGTCAGTGCAAGGGCGTTTAGCTAACTTATACCAAGATACGAACACCGCAGTACAGCCAGAAGCCGATTTGCTGTTAGCGGCCTTGAAGGAACTTGAGACTGCTTCAAAAACCCTAGAAATAGCTACAGACAAACTGTTCGAGCAAACTCAAAAATTGGTAAATGTACAAGTGCGGCTTAGAGAGGAATACAAGCGCTACCAAGACCTGTTCGAGTTCATACCAAATGCTTACTTAGTGAGTGACAGACAAGGGAAAATTCAGTCAGCTAATCGTGCCACTGCCATACTGTTCAATCTTCAACAGCGATTTTTGGTAAATAAACCTTTAGTCTGTTTCATCGCATTAGAAGAACGTCAGGCGTTTCGCTGTCTACTAAGCCAGATGCACGAGTGTGAATGTGACTATGTACAAGAGTCGATATTACACATACAGCCCCGTAAATGTGAGCCTTTTGAGGCTGTTATGACTGTAGCTCCTATCCGCGACGTTAAAGGTAAGTTGACAGGCTTGCGCTGGATGGTGCGCGACATCCATCACGTATCGCAACAGGCTTTATTAGCGCTAGAAAGGTGAGAAGGAATTTATCCATTATTTCTCTAGCTTAAAGTTTAGCAGGCGATCGTATTCCTGTTTGATTACCCTATAACACTCGCAGGAAGTCTCTTCTAGTCCTTGCCGATCAATGGTTTTGATTTGATTTCGGCTGTATTGGATGAGACCTTTGTTTTGTAGGTGACTGGCGGTCTCGCTGATACTAGCGCGGCGCACGCCCAGCATGTGAGAGAGGAACTCATGGGACAGGAACAGTTGATCTGAGTTGAGACGATCGCTGGATTCGAGCAGCCAGCGGGCCATGCGTTGTTCTATAGTATGAAGGCGGTTACAGGCAACGTTCTGCGAGATTTGCGCCATATAAGCCTGCGTGTATTTCAGCATCACGTCGCGCAGCGACTTATTGGTGTCGAACTCATGGAGCAGCAAATCTGCTTTCATTCTTACCGCTTTGCCCGGTACCTGGACAATATACTCAGTCTGCGTCGTTTCCCGACCGCCCATGAAGGCGTTGATCCCTACCATCTCACGGCTTCCGACCACTCCGGCTTCAACTGTTATGCCATCCATCATTGTGATGGTGACTGAGATCAAGCAGGTGAGAGGGAAGTAAACTTCTTCTATGGTATCGCCGGGTCGGTTTAGGATCTCGCCGTATGAAAGCTCGACCTGCTCCATATTTTTTTCGAGCTGCTTGTACAAATCAGGGGGCAAGGCGGCAAGCAGAAGGTTTTCAGTAGTCATATTTCTGTTTAAGTTTGTTTCTTACCTATTGTTGATCCTCCTAACTTTCACAATAAATAATGCAGCAACTTCCGTTACACTATCCGGCGTTGGATATCATCGAATATGCTTTAGTTAAAAGGGAAAGGCAAAAGGTAATAGGAAAGAAGGCTTTTTGAGTTGTATTGAGTTTTTTCATGCAATCAAATAAATGTACTGCACTCCTATGCAATCGCGTCAAATCTCGCCACTGTTTTGATATTTGCAATCAGGGCAAAGATTTGTGATTACTGGTATGCTAACTTACAACTATCAAATCAATTTGGTAAGTAAATTTGCAGTATTCAACGAAATGTAAAGTAAAAATATTGAAATTTCAAGCGTGTCATTTGTATATCCCGCTTGTTGTCTAAAGATGTGAGCCGAAAAATATTAAGCTTGTGGTTATTAAGCAAGAGGAGCAATATTTTTGAAAGGTTCAATTAAATATCTACGTCCACCGCCTCTATAAGGTACAGGGGTACTGGGAGTATTAGATTTGCTAATCTCTGAAAATAACTGTTGTGTTTTATAAGTAGGATACAGGGTCTGGGATAATTTATTTATCTGTATTTGGGAATTAAGACTTAGCAAACTGAATAGGAATGTCCAAACTAAAATATAGGGTGTAAAAGGCATAGTTAATAGCTCTATTTTATCTCTATTAACTAAT